>NZ_JBYTEK010000013.1:50952-107248 GCF_058783335.1 Stenotrophomonas sp. FW305-C-20-S1
TGCGGGGTGGAGCAGTCTGGCAGCTCGTCGGGCTCATAACCCGAAGGTCGCAGGTTCAAATCCTGCCCCCGCTACCAAGTAAAGAATGCGCCTTCGAAGCTCTGCTTCGAGGGCGTTTTTCTTTGCGGCTTCCGCCGATCCGCCGGGCATGGCCCGGCGCTACCATCGCGCGGTCACCCGGTAGCGCCGGGCCATGCCCGGCGAGTGCAGCGGAGGGTTTCAGGACGGCCGCAGCCTTGCACCAGAGCGGTGCAGGGGCTATCATCAGCGGCCTAGAAGTACCCCTGACGGCGGCGCTCCCCATCGGAGATCCACCCGGAAGGAGGGCCGCAGCACGCTTGTTCAGCGCGTTGCAACCGGAATCCAGTCACCGGAGTCTTTCCGGAAAAGGGGCCCAGCGGGCCCTTCGTCGTTTTCGGGGCGTCATGTTTCCATGCTGGCCAAGGCCGGCACCCAACCAAGAGATCAAGGCAGGCTGTGAGCGACAAGGCAACCGACATCGCGAATCTGCTCGCCCCGACCGTTGTGTCGCTGGGCCTGGAGCTGCTGGGCGTTGAGTATCTGCCGGCCCCCGGCGGTGCGACCCTTCGCCTTTACATCGACGTGCCGCTGGCGGAACAGCCGGAGCGCATCATCAATGTGGACGACTGTGAGCGGGTAAGCCGCGAAGTGTCCGCACAGATGGACGTCGAAGACCCGATCAGCGGCAATTACACGCTGGAAGTGTCTTCGCCGGGCGTGGATCGCCCGCTGTTCAACCTGGAGCAGTTCGGTCGTCACCTCGGCGAATCGGCCAAGGTCACCCTGAAGCTGCCGCAGGAAAACCGTCGTCGCCTGCAGGGTCGCATCGAAGCGATCGACGAGGCGCAGGGTAGCATCACCTTCATCGTCGACAACGCCGCACTGGTGGTGTCGGCCGACAACATCGACAAGGCGCGGATCATGCCTGACTGGGTGGCGCTGGGGCTGGCCCCGAGCAAGCCGACCGGTCCGGCACCGAAGCGTCCGAAGCCGAACAAGAATTCTTCTTCCAACGAGCCGGCGGCAAAGAAGCCGCGCGCGGAGTGAGCCAATGAGCAAGGAACTGTTGCTGGTAGTGGACGCGGTCGCCAATGAGAAGGGCGTGCCGCGTGAAGTGATCTTCGATGCCATCGAGGCCGCCCTGGCCTCGGCAGCGAAGAAGCGCTATCCCGACGAGGAAGTGCTGACCCGCGTGGTCATCGATCACAAGGATGGCAACTACGAAACCTTCCGCCGCTGGGAAGTGGTGGCCGACGACGTAGTGATGGAATCGCCGGATCGCCAGATCCGCCTGATGGACGCCATCGACGAAGCCGAAGGCGTGGATGTCGGCGATTACATCGAAGAGCAGATCGAGAACCCCGACTTCGGTCGCATCGCCGCCCAGGCCGCCAAGCAGGTGATCGTGCAGCGTGTGCGCGAAGCCGAGCGCCAGCAGGTGGTCGATGCCTGGGCCGATCGCGTCGGTGAGCTGATCACCGGTGTGGTCAAGCGCGCCGAGCGCGGCAACATCTATGTCGACCTGGGCGGCAACGCCGAAGGCTTCATTCCGAAGGACAAGGGCATTCCGCGTGATGTCCTGCGTGCCGGCGACCGCGTCCGCGGCTACCTGGCCGAAGTGCGTTCGGAGCCGCGTGGCCCGCAGCTGTTCATCAGCCGCGCCGCACCGGAATTCATGATCGAGCTGTTCAAGCTGGAAGTGCCGGAAGTCGGCCAGGGCCTGGTGGAAATCAAGGCCTGCGCCCGCGATCCGGGCGACCGCGCCAAGATCGCCGTGCTCGCCCACGATGCCCGCACCGATCCGATCGGCGCCTGCATCGGCATGCGTGGTTCGCGCGTGCAGGCCGTGTCCAACGAGCTCAATGGCGAGCGCGTGGACATCGTCCTGTGGAACGAGAACCCGGCCAACTTCGTCATCAACGCGATGGCGCCGGCCGAAGTGCAGTCGATCATCGTCGATGAAGACAAGCATTCGATGGACCTGGCCGTTGCTGAAGACCGCCTGGCCCAGGCGATCGGCAAGGGCGGCCAGAACGTGCGCCTGGCCAGCCGCCTGACCGGTTGGCAGCTGAACGTGATGACCCAGGACCAGGTGACCGCCAAGTCGGAAGCCGAGCAGGCTTCGGCTCGCCAGCTGTTCATGGACAAGCTGGAAGTGGACGAGGAAATCGCTGGCATCCTGGTCAGCGAAGGCTTCGGCACGGTCGAGGAAATCGCATATGTACCGGTCGGCGAACTGCTGGCCGTGGAAGGTTTCGACGAAGACATCGTCGAAGAGCTGCGCGCACGTGCCCGCGATGCGCTGCTCAATGAGGCCCTGGCAGTCGAGGAAGGCCTGGAGGACGGCCAGCCGGCGCAGGACCTGCTGTCCCTGAAGGGCATGGACGAAGCCACCGCATATGCGTTGGCCGGCCACGGCGTGCGTACCAGCGAGGACTTGTCCGACCTGGCCGCCGACGAGGTCATGGACTTCGGCATCGAAGGGCTGGACCAGGAGCGCGCCGCGGCGCTGATCCTGGCCGCGCGTGCCGAGGAAATCGCCCGACTGGAACGCGGCGAATGAGCCGGCAATGAACAGGGCCCTGAGCCGATCAGGGCGTAGAATCCGCGCCACCTCCAGATGCGGGGGGGCGCCCACAAGATCATAGGATCCGAATGTCGCAGCAAACCACCATCCGCAAGCTTGCTGAACTGGTCAATACACCGGTCGAAAAACTGCTGGAACAGCTGGCTGGTGCCGGCATGAAGTTCAGCGGTCCCGACCAGGTCGTGACCAGCTCCGAGAAAGTGAAGCTCCTGGGCTTCCTTCGTCGCTCGCATGGCAAGCCCGAGCAGGCCCCGGAAGAGACTGATCAGTCTGCCAAGAAGATCACCCTCAACCGTCGCAAGCAGCAGGAAGTGACGGTCAATTCCGGTCGCAGCAAGACAACCGTGAACGTGGAAGTGCGCCAGAAGCGCACCTACGTCAAGGCCGATGGTGGTCGCGCGATGACCCCGGACGAAGAGCGTGCCGACATCCTGCGCAAGCTGGAAGAGTCGCGCGCACGCAACCTCGCCGAGCAGCAGGCACTGGCCGAGAAGGACCGCCTGCGTGACGAGGAAATCGTCCGCAAGCGCGAGGAAGAGGTCGCTGCCAAGGAGCGTGCCGAGGCCGAGAAGAAGGCGGCCGAGGAAGCTGCGGTAGCCGCCAAGGCTGCCGAGGCACTGGCTGCCAGCCAGCCCAAGGTGCGCGCGCCGATCGACGAAACCGCGCCGCGCCCGCCGCGTGCTCCGGCTGCAGCCCCGGCTGCTCCGCGTAGTGCGCCGCCGCGCAGCGACGACCGCAACAATCGCAACGCGCCGCGCAACGAGCGTGGCCCGGGTGATCGCTTTGCCGGTCAGATGCACTTGTCCGCCGCTGATCGTGCGCGCCGTGGCAACAGCAACAACAGCAACAACCGTGGTCGCCCGGGCAGCCGTCCGACGTCCGGCCGTCGCGACATGTCGCGCGGCGGTGGCAACTCCGGCCCGCACGCCTTCGAACGTCCGACCGCACCGGTCGTGCGTGAAGTGGCGATCGGCGACACCATCACCGTAGCCGACCTGGCGCAGAAGCTCGCGCTGAAGGGCGGCGAGGTGGTGAAGGCGCTGTTCAAGATGGGCGTGATGGCCACCATCACCCAGTCCATCGACCACGACACTGCGGCACTGGTCACCGAAGAACTGGGTCACAAGGCGATCCGCGCCAGCGACAACGACGCTGAAGACGCGCTGTTGGCATCGGCTGGCGAGAACCAGGGCGAGGCCGTGCAGCGTCCGCCGGTGGTCACCATCATGGGCCACGTCGATCACGGCAAGACCTCGCTGCTGGATTACATCCGTCGCACCAAGGTCGCCACCGGCGAAGCCGGCGGCATCACCCAGCACATCGGTGCGTACCACGTTGAAACGCCGAAGGGCGTCATCAGCTTCCTGGATACCCCGGGCCACGCCGCGTTCACCTCGATGCGTGCCCGCGGTGCCAAGCTGACCGATATCGTGGTGCTGGTCGTGGCTGCCGATGACGGCGTCATGCCGCAGACCAAGGAAGCGATCCAGCACGCCCGCTCGGCGGGTGTGCCGCTGATCGTGGCGATCAACAAGATCGACAAGTCCGGTGCCGACCCGATGCGGGTCAAGAACGAGCTGCTCTCCGAGCAGGTCGTGGCCGAAGACTTCGGTGGCGACACCCAGATGGTGGAGATCTCGGCCAAGACCGGCCTGGGCATCGACGATCTGCTGGAAGCTGTTTCGGTCCAGGCTGAACTGCTGGAACTGAAGGCGGTCGACGACGGTCGTGCCAACGGCGTGGTCATCGAATCGTCGCTGGACAAGGGTCGTGGCCCGATCGCGACGGTGCTGGTGCAGCAGGGCCGCCTGAAGAAGGGCGATTACCTGGTGTGCGGCATCCAGTACGGCCGCGTGCGTGCGCTGTTCGACGAAACCGGCAAGCAGCCGGAGTTCGCCGGCCCGTCCATCCCGGTGCAGGTCCTGGGCCTTTCCGGCGTGCCGGAAGCCGGTGACGACTTCGTCGTCGTTGACGACGAGCGTCTGGCCAAGGACGTTGCCCAGCAGCGTGAGACCAAGCGCCGCGAATCGCGCCTGGTCGCCACCGCGGGCAGCCGCATGGAAGACATCATGGCGACCCTGGGCAAGGGCGAGGGCCAGCAGGTCCTCAACCTGGTCATCAAGGCCGACGTGCAGGGTTCGGTGCAGGCGTTGAGCCAGGCCCTGGTGGCGCTGTCCAACGACGACATCCGCATCAACGTGATCCACTCCGGCGTGGGCGGCATCACCGAGTCGGATGCCAATTCGGCTGCCGCTTCGAAGGCCACCGTCATCGGCTTCAACGTGCGTGCGGATGCTTCGGCCCGTCGCATCATCGAATCCAACGGCGTGGACCTGCGTTACTTCTCGATCATCTATGACGTGATCGATCAGGTGAAGCAGGTGGCCTCCGGTCTGCTGGGCGTGGAGATCCGCGAAGAGATCATCGGTATCGCCGAGGTCCGCGACGTCTTCCGCAGCTCCAAGCTGGGTGCCGTCGCCGGCAGCATGGTCATCGAGGGCGTGGTCAAGCGCAACAAGCCGATCCGCGTCCTGCGCGACAGCGTGGTGATCTTCGAAGGCGAGCTGGAATCGCTGCGCCGCTTCAAGGAAAACGTCGAGGAAGTCCGCAACGGTACCGAATGCGGTATCGCGGTGAAGGCCTACAACGACGTCAAGCCGGGTGACCAGATCGAGTGCTTCGAGCGTATCGAAGTGCCGCGCACCCTGTAATGCTGCAACGGACCGGCCCTCACGGGCCGGTCCTGTTTCAACCCGTAGACTGCAACAACGAAACCCAACAAGAGCCTGCCGCGTGCCCAAGACTTTCCATCGAACCGACCGTGTCTCCGCCCAGCTGCGCCGTGAACTCGGCACCCTGGTGCACAACGCCGTGCGTGAGCACGGGTTGCCCTCGGTGAGCGTGTCCGACGTGGAAATCACCCGCGACATGGCCCACGCCAAGGTGTTCGTCACCGCGCTGATGCCGGAACGTTCGGTTGAAGCCGTGAAGGGCCTGAAGGAACTGGCCTGGGGCCTGCGCATGGAACTGGCGCGCGCGATGAAGCTGCGGCATGTGCCGGAGCTGCATTTCCATTACGACGACTCGGTCGATCGTGGCGAGCGCATCGACAACCTGTTGCGCGACCTGCCCGATACCGTGGCCGCCGAAAAGCGTCGCGAAGGCGACGAAGAATAACCGCGCGACGCCGGGCATGCCCGGCGTTGTTGCATTCCGGCTGCGCGATGTCTGATGCAGACCGCGCTGCGCGCTCGCCGGGCATGGCCCGGCGCTACCCGTACCTGTCATGACCCGAATTCAGTTCCGCCGCCTGGATGGCATCCTGCTGCTCGACAAGCCGACCGGCATGAGCTCCAACGCCGCGCTGCAGGTCGCCCGTCGCCTGTTCCGTGCGGAGAAGGGTGGCCACACCGGCAGCCTTGACCCGTTGGCCACTGGCCTGTTGCCGCTGTGCTTCGGCGAGGCCACCAAGATCGCCGGCCTGCTGCTGGGCTCGGCCAAGGCCTACGACGCCGAGATCGTGCTGGGCCAGACCACCGATACCGACGACGCCGAGGGCCAGGTGCTGCTCGAGCGGTCGGTGCCCGTGATCAGCGCCGAGGCCCTGCAGGCGGCGATCGCGCCGCTGCTTGGCGACATCCTGCAGCGTGCGCCGATCTATTCCGCGCTCAAGCAGGGCGGGGAGCCGCTGTATGTGAAGGCCCGCCGTGGCGACGCCATCGAGGCGCCCGAGCGCCAGGTCAAGGTCCACGCCATCGAGATTCTGGAGCAGCACCCCGAGCGGCTGCGGCTGCGGGTCACCTGCGGCTCGGGCACCTATATCCGCAGTCTGGCCCGTGACCTGGGTGAAACGCTGGGCTGTGGCGCGCACATCAGCGCCCTGCGGCGCCTGTGGGTGGAACCGTTCCACGAACCGGCGATGGTCACCCTGGAGCAGCTGAGGGCTCTGGTGGAAGCGCAGGATGAGGCCGCCATGGACGCGCTGCTGCTGCCGCTGGCGGCGGGCCTGTCCGAATACCCCCGGGTTGACCTGGACGCCGAGCAGACCCAGCGCTTCTGCGTGGGCCAGCGCCAGCGCGACCTCTCCTGGCCGCGCGGCCTGGTGGCGGTGTTTGGCCCTGGATCGGTGGTGCAGGGCCTGGGCCAGGTCGACGACAGCGGTCTGCTGGCCCCGCAGCGCCGCTTCAACCTCTGAACGAGGAGGCCCGGTTCAGCCCCGGACCTTGTTCCAAAGCCCCCTGGCCGTTACAATTCCGCGGCCGTTTTACGGCAGCCTGCCGAAGGCGGGTTTCATCCATTGTTGGTTCACGGCGAGCCAGGCGGTGCGCGAAAGCGCGTTCCTGCCGGCCACGCATCACAGAGAAAAAAGACATGTCGATCGACACCCAGAAGGTCATTGAAGACAACAAGCGCAGCTCGGCTGATACCGGCTCCCCGGAAGTCCAGGTTGCACTGCTGACCGCCCGCATCGAACTGCTGACCGGCCACTTCAAGACCCACAAGAAGGATCACCACAGCCGCCGTGGTCTGCTGCAGATGGTCAACCGCCGCCGCAGCCTGCTCGACTACCTGAAGAAGAAGGACGTCGAGCGTTACAAGGCCCTGATCGAGAAGCTTGGCCTGCGTCGCTAAGCAACGAATCCCCCGCGGCGCAGCGATGCGCCGCGGTTTTGTTTTGTAGCACCGCAATACCTTTTTCAGATCGGAACGACCGGTCATCCGTTGGCGGCAAGGGTCGCCCACGGTCCATTCGCAGACAGCATCCCCAAGGACACCCTCCGTGGCAAAAATCACCAAAACCTTCCAGTACGGCAAGCACACCGTCACGCTTGAGACCGGCGAAATCGCCCGCCAGGCCGGTGGCGCCGTCATCGTCAAGTTCGACGACACCGTGCTGCTGGTCTCCGCCGTTGCCGCCAAGAGCGCGCGTGAGGGCCAGGACTTCTTCCCCCTGACCTGTGACTACCAGGAGAAGTTCTACGCCGGTGGCCGTATCCCGGGTGGCTTCTTCAAGCGCGAAGGCCGCGCGACCGAGAAGGAAACCCTGATCTCGCGTCTGATCGATCGTCCGATCCGTCCGCTGTTCCCGGAAGACTACAAGAACGAAGTCCAGATCATCGCCACCGTGATGTCGCTGAACCCGGACATCGACGGTGACATCCCGGCCCTGATCGGTGCCTCGGCTGCGCTGTCGCTGGCCGGCACCCCGTTCAAGGGTCCGATCGCCGCCGCCAAGGTGGGTTACAAGAACGGTGAGTACATCCTCAACCCGACCGTGACCGAACTGAAGGATTCGGAGCTGGAGCTGGTCGTTGCCGGTACCGCCAACGCCGTGCTGATGGTGGAATCCGAAGCCGCGCTGCTGTCCGAAGACGTGATGCTGGGCGCCGTGACCTTCGGTCACCGCGAAATGCAGAAGGTCATCAACGCGATCAACGAACTGACCGTGGAAGCCGGCACCAAGCCGTCGACCTGGGTGGCCCCGGCCAAGAACGACGTGCTGATCAGCGCCCTGCAGGAAGCCATCGGCCCGCGTCTGGGCGAGGCCTTCCAGGTGCGCGACAAGCTGCAGCGCCGCGACGCCATCTCGGCGATCAAGAAGGACGTGGTCGAGTCGCTGGCCGGCCGCGTTGCCGCTGAAGGCTGGAACCCGGCCGAGCTGTCGAAGGAATTCGGCGAGCTGGAATACAGCACCATGCGCAACTCGGTGCTGGACACCAAGGTCCGCATTGACGGCCGTGCGCTGGACACCGTCCGCCCGATCGCAGTGAAGACCGGCATCCTGCCGCGTACCCACGGTTCCTCGCTGTTCACCCGCGGTGAAACGCAGGCCATCGTGACCATCACCCTGGGCACCGCCCGTGATGGCCAGGTCATCGATGCCGTCTCCGGTGAGTACAAAGAGAACTTCCTGTTCCATTACAACTTCCCCCCCTACTCGGTGGGTGAAACCGGCCGCATGATGGGCCCGAAGCGTCGCGAGATCGGCCACGGCCGTCTGGCCAAGCGCGGCGTGCTGGCAGTGATGCCGTCGCTGGAATCCTTCCCGTACACCATCCGCGTCGTCTCGGAAATCACCGAGTCGAACGGTTCCTCGTCGATGGCGTCGGTCTGCGGTTCGTCGCTGGCCCTGATGGACGCCGGCGTGCCGGTGAAGGCTCCGGTGGCCGGCATCGCCATGGGCCTGGTCAAGGAAGGCGATCGCTTCGTCGTCCTGTCCGACATCCTGGGTGACGAAGATCACCTGGGCGACATGGACTTCAAGGTTGCCGGTACCGCTGAGGGCATCTCCGCCCTGCAGATGGACATCAAGATCGAAGGCATCACCGAAGAGATCATGAAGCAGGCTCTGCAGCAGGCCAAGGCTGGCCGTCTGCACATCCTGGGCGAAATGGCCCACGGCCTGACCGCCCCGCGTGAGGAGCTGTCGGACTACGCGCCGCGCCTGCTGACCATCAAGATCCACCCGGACAAGATCCGCGAAGTGATCGGCAAGGGTGGTTCGACCATCCAGGCCATCACCAAGGAAACCGGCACCCAGATCGACATCCAGGATGACGGCACCATCGTCATCGCTTCGGTCAATGCCATCGCTGCCCAGGCCGCCAAGGCCCGCATCGAGCAGATCACCTCGGACGTCGAGCCGGGCCGCATCTACGAAGGCAAGGTCGCCAAGATCATGGACTTCGGTGCGTTCGTCACCATCCTGCCGGGCAAGGACGGCCTGGTCCACGTGTCGCAGATCTCCAGCGACCGCGTCGAGAAGGTCGGCGACGTACTGAAGGAAGGCGATGTGGTCAAGGTCAAGGTGCTGGAAGTCGACAAGCAGGGCCGTATCCGCCTGTCGATGAAGGCCGTCGAGGAAGGCGAAGGCGCCACCGCCGAGTAATCGACCGCAGGTCGATGACGGTAGGTGTCACCCTTGGTTGACACGCCAGAATGAAAAAGCGGGCTTCGGCCCGCTTTTTCTTTGCCTGTCGTCCGGCGCTGCCGGCGTCGAACTGCGGCGCTATGCTTCACCCATGGACACCCTGCGCCTGCTTGACCTGCAGATCGACCGCCCCGCGCAGCGGGTCAGCCGCGCCGGCGACGTGCTGCCGATCCAGGGGCTGAGCTGGCGCCTGTTCGACGTGCTGCTGGCACACGGCAACGACGTTGTCGACTTCGACACGCTGGCTGCACAGGTGTGGGCACCTGCAGTGGTTGGGGAGGATGCGATCAGCCAGCGGGTCAAGCTGTTGCGGCAGGCGCTGGGTGATGACAGCCGACGCCCGCGCTACATCCGTTCGGTACGCGGGCGCGGCTATCAGTTGTGTGCAGTGCCGACCATCGCACCGCCGGCAGCGGCGGTGCCCATTACCGCGCACCGGAAGAAATGGCCATGGCTTGCAGGTGCCGGTGTCGTCGTTCTTGCCGCTGCCGCCTCGTTCTGGCCGCGCACGCCGGCGGCCGGTGGCCCGCTGCCGTTGCTGCAGCGCGCCGACTATTACGCCAGCATTGGCCAGGCCAGCAACAACGAGCGCGCCATCGCCCTGTACCGGCAGGCATTGCAGGTGGACCCTGATTCCAGTCCGGCGCGCCGCGGCCTGTCACGAGCGTTGTCCGCGCAGGGCTGTCTGTTCAATGGATCGCCCGAGCAGGTCCGGGAAGGGCTGGCGCTGGCCAACATCGAACGTGAACTCGCGCCGCAGGAGGGTGCTGTGTACGCGCTTCGAGGCTATGCCTACGACTGCCTCGGGCAGATGCCGCAGGCCATTTCCGAATACGAGCGGGCGATCGCGCTGGATCCGGGCGACGAGCGCACCCGTGCCTCGCTCGCCTACCTGCACCAGGAGCGCGGCCACCTTGCCCTGGCCCTGCGTGCCAATCTTGCATTGACGGCGCCCGAGCGCCTGCGCTTCCGTGATGTGCAGGTGGCGCGCGAACTGGAGCTGCTCGGTTTCACTCACGCGGCCGCGCAGCGCCACGCGCGTAATTTCCAGCTGTATCCGGACAACGTCTTCGCCAACATCGCCTGGCCACGCAGTCTGTTCGCGGCAGGTGACCCGGGCCGGGCGAGGCAGGCGTTGACCGAGGCGCTGGCACGCGGCACGCCACATCCGCAGTTGCTGCGGCTGCAGGGCGAACTGGCGCTGCTGGCGGGCGATCACGCCGCTGCTGCCGATGCCTTCGAGCGCGGGCGGCAGCTGCGTCCACAGCAATCGCTCGGTCAATCGCTGGCGGCCTTGTACGCGCAGCCCGCGGCATCGCCGGAGTGGGTGGCTTCGCGTCTTGCAATGTTGCAGGCGCAGCGCGGCGACGGTTGGTCCGATGCCGCGCTTGAGCGGGCCCTGCTGCTGCAGGCGCAAGGCGACCCGGAGGCTGCCGTCACCGCGCTGCAACAGGCGGTCGATGATGGCTTCCGCGATGCGGCGTGGTTGCGCTCCACGCCGCTGTTTGCGTCCCTGCACGAAGCGCGCGGCTGGGGGCCGCTGCTGGCGCGCATCGATGCCGATATCGGCCGCCAGCGTGCGCAGGTGCTGGCGGCCGACTGGCGTCCCGCCGGGCTGGCCGACCTCAGCGCAGCGCCGGCAGCAGGAATTCGGTGAGAATGCGGCGCGACTGCGGGTGAGCGATGCTGCGGTTGTAGGCCTGGCTGGTCACCACCGCGACAGCGCGCTGTTGCGGCAGCAGGAACACGTAGTTGCCGCCGTTGCCGGACATCGCCCATACGGTCTGTGGCTGGCCACCGACAGTCAGTTTCAGGCCCCACCATTGATAGCCGTAATCGCTGCCGTCGCCGGCCGTTGCCTGCGGTGACAGCATCGCGGCGACGTAGTCGCGTGGAACCAGCTGGCGCCCCTGCCAACGACCGCCATCAAGCACGAGCTGGCCAAGGCGGGCCAGGTCCCGGCTGCGGTAGCGTGTGCCGCCTCCGCCCATGCCGATGCCCTCGGGGGAACGGTTCCACTGGCTGTGGGTGATGCCCAGTGGTCGTTCCAGTGCATGGGCTGCGTAATCGGCCAGCGGTTGTCCGGTCGCACGTTCCAGTACCGCGCCGAGCACGAAGGAGTTGGCGGTGCAGTAGGCAAACGCGCGCCCGTGAGGACTGTCCTCCGGGCGCGCCATCCAGGGCGCGAAGCCCTTCACCGGCAGCGCCAGGGCGAAATCGAGCCAGCGCTCGCCGACGTACATGCGCTCCTCGTGGCCGGCCGAGAACGGGTTCTCGTCGTCGCACTCCCACAGCGTGCTCATCGCCAGCAGATCCTCCACCGTCGTGCCACGCAGGCGGGGGTCCACGTCGTGGTGGGCGACGAAGGCCGGGAAGTAGTCGTACACCTTCGCGCGAACGCCCGGCAGCCGGCCGTCGCCGATCGCTGCGCCGACCAGCAGGGCGGTCACGCTTTTGCTGGCCGAGCGCACGTCGTGCAGGGTCTGCGCATCGGCACCGTTGAAATAGCCCTCGTACACGACCTGTCCATCAACCTGCAGCAGCACGCTGCGGATCTGTTTCAGCTCATCGCTGGCGATGGCCTGCTCCAGCGCGCGCATGCGGCCGGGATCAGGGTGGGCAGGGCCTGCGATGCAGGGGAGGGCGTACAGGCACAGCAGCAGGGTGGACACAGGCAGGGGCGAACGCATGATCGGACTCCATCGAAAGGAGTGCCGATTCGGCCAGAGGGCTGGCTGAAGTGCTGGAAGGACGCCTGAAGAATTCTGAAAGCCTTGTGCTGCAAGGCCTGCAGCGCCCTGCCGTCATGCGTCCGCTTGTTCGTGACCCAGCCACCACACCTGGCCCGGCTGCGGACCCTGCTGCGGGTGCTCACGGTGTTCGATCGCATCGAGCGTGCGCCCGGTGCCTGCCGCGGCCCAGGCCGACATCAGTTTTTCGACCGCAGCGCGGCCTTGTGCGGCAATACCGAGATTGCGCTCGCGCACCCAGCCGCCGTCATCCTCGTGGCTGTCGTCATCGTGCTGGTGCGGTGCGCCATAGCTGCAACGCAGGCACAGGTGACGTACCGAATGGGTCCAGTCTTCGACCAGGCCGATGCCGGGCAACGTCATTGCGCGCAGCGCGGCGATGTCGTCCGGCGAACCGCATTGCACGAACACGGCGTAGGTCGCCATGTCCGACTGCTGCAGGCGCTGCATGGCATTGAACACCGGTACTTCGCGCTCGCCGTAGGTCCGGCGCCCGGTGGAGGCGCCGTCGTGCAGCACGATGTCGCCGAAGCGGAACCCGCTCTCCGCAAGCGGCACGTTTTCCAGCCGCGCGCGTACCGGATCGAGCCGGCGCATGTACACGGTCTCGCCGCTGGACCACGGATTCAGGCGAACACAGGCAACACCGAAATTGCCGTTGATCGGGCCTTCGCCCTCGGGGAGGGTGATGCCGCAGCGGGTCCATTGCCGGCGCGCCTCGGCCCAGTCGCCGGCGCCGGTGGCGGCAATTCCCGCATTCCACGCGGTCGCCTCATCGACTTCATCGCGCAGCTGCTCGGAGCGGAGATTGTCCTGCAGCGACAACGCCCACTCGCGCAGGTACTTGTGTGCCAGCCCGCGCATGTAGTGCAGGTGGGGGATGTCGGGTGTCCATTCGACGAGCTGGCCGAACAGCATTGCTGCGTCAGCCAGGTCGCCCGCATCAAAGGCCGCATAGGCGCGGGCCTCCAGCGCCTGCAGCTTTTCGAGGGTTTCGTCGTCCAGCAGTTCGCCGTCTGCGTCGTGGTCTGCGGTCATGTCCGTGTGCCAGTGAAGATCCAGCGCCACCTTAGCTCAGGCAGGTCGTGTGTTGTCCTGCAGCGAAGTGCTTTCGACGTTGTGCAGCCACGACCGTGTCAGCTTCCAGCGGCACGCCACTGGCCAGCGGACGACATGCACGGACATCCGCACCACGGGCCGATCTGTTTGCTAACGTGGCGGCGCCTTCGACCCGGGAGTTTCCATGTTCCGCCAGACCTTGGCCGTACTTGCAGTGCTGATCGCCGGCACCCTGCCCATTGCCGCGCAGGCGCAACCGGCGCAACCGCCGATCTTCGGTGCGTACTATCCCGGCGGTTCCGCCGAGCGCTATCCGGTATCGAGCATCCCGGCCGAACGACTCACCCATCTGTTCTATGCGTTTTCCACCATCGAGGACGGACGCTGTGCGATCGGTGCCGAGGCGCCAGCCAACTTCGCCGCATTGGCCGAGCTCAAGCGCAGGCATCCGCATCTGCGCACGTTGATTTCGATCGGGGGCTGGGGCGCGGGCGGATTCTCCGATGCGGCGCTGACCGAGACCAGCCGCAGGCGCCTGGTCGATTCGTGCATGGCGTTGTTCTTCGAGCGCCATGCGGGCAGCTTCGATGGCGTGGACATCGACTGGGAGTTCCCCGTCAGCGGTGGCCCGAAGGAACTGGCGCACCGGCCGCAGGACCGTGCCAACCTGACCAAGCTTGCGCAGGCATTCCGGCTGGCGCTGGATGCCCGCGGCAGAAAGGCGGGGCAGCCGATGCTGCTGACCGCCGCGCTGGCCGCTGGCCGTCTGCAGACCGATGGGCCATACGACCCTGCCGCCAGCTACGATCTGCCGGCGTTGGCCAAGGTGTTCGATTTCATCAACCTGATGAGCTACGACATGGGCACCGGCTTCTCGGCGGTGTCGACCTTCAATGCACCGCTGCATGAAGTGCCTGCCGACCCGCTGGCGCCGGAGCTGCGGCGCTGGAACAACGTGGCCGGTGCCGTGCAGTACTACCGCGAGCATGGCGTGCCGGCGGCCAAGCTGGTACTGGGCGTGCCGTTCTACGGGCGCGGCTTCAAGGTCACCGGCGAGTCGGCGGACGGCCTGTACCAGGCCTACAGCGCGCCGGCCGATGCCGGTGACTGGCGGGTGATCAAGGCGCGCTATCTCGACCAGCCGGGTTGGACGAAGCATTGGCAGCCGCAGGCGCAGAGTCCGTGGCTGTACAGCCCGACGCAGAAGATCTTCATCAGTTACGAGGATCCGCGCTCCATCGGCCTGCGTGCGCAGTTCGCGCGCGAGCAGGGCCTGGCCGGTGTCTTCATGTGGGAGCTGACCGGTGACGACGAGCAGGCCAGCCTGCTCAACGCCATGCTCGCTCCGTGGCAGAAGGCCCGCGTCGGCGACTGACCGGTTCGACATCTCCGGACCGGGGCTGGTACGGCGGTGACGGGCAAACGCTGTGGCCTGAAACCGCACATCGGCGCCATGCACGCAGCGCTAAGCTGCGTGCATGATCATCATCGACCGCCTGGACCATCTGGTGCTTACCGTTGCCGACATCGAGCGCAGCTGCGACTTCTACCAGCGCGTGCTGGGCATGCAGGTCGTGCGCTTCGGCGCCGGCCGCGTCGCCCTGCAGTTCGGCCAGCAGAAGATCAACCTGCACCCGGCCAGCGCGCCGTTGCAGCCCCACGCGCTACTGCCGACCCGTGGCAGCGCCGATCTGTGCCTGATCACCCCGCTGGGCGTACAGGCGGTGCTGGCCCACCTGCAGGCCCAGCAGGTAACGATTGAAGAAGGACCGGTGCCGCGTACCGGAGCGCTTGGGCCGATCGAGTCGGTGTACTTCCGTGATCCGGATGGAAACCTGATCGAGATCGGCCGCTACGCGGACGCCGCGTAACCGCGCTCGCTTCGAACTGGCCCGGTCAGTTCGCCCACACGCTGTTGGGGTCACCGTTGCGGGCCCGCCGCTGGCTCGCATACGCCAGACGGGCAAAGCCAAAGGCCATCGCCAGTGCCATCGCATCGATCCAGAACAACGGCCAGTGGCCGCGTGCGGCGGCCAGCCACAGCCAGTCACCGTTGAGGATGCCGTGCGCCAGCGGCACCAGCGCGGTGCTGATCGCCGCGGCCCACAGCAGCTCGCGCGACGCCTGTGCCGGGCGGCGCAGGGCTGCCCACAGCGCACACGCCGCCCAGGTCACGAAGCAGGCCCAGCGGATGCCGTGGTCGACCTGGGCAGGCGCTACCCGCTCCAGCACCAGCGCGGCCACGAAGGCCACCGAGATCGCCACACACAGGCCGATGCAGACGCCCACCGTGGCCCGCGCCATGTTGACGGCCGCGCGCGACTGCTGCGGCTGACGGCGCTTGCGACGCGACTCGATCCACAGCAGGTTGCCCGAATAGAACAGGAAGGCGCCGCCGAGGCCCAGCAGGAAGTACAGCCAGACCACCACGCCGTTGCCGAACTCGCCGAAATGCAGGGCGTAGGCGGCACTGAGCGTGGCGTGATTGGCATCGCGCTGGCCGGGCAGCTGGCTGGCCAGCACGCGGCCGCTTTCGACATCCAGCGCGACAGCGCCGAGCGGGCCAAGCGTGCCGCTGGCCTCGCCGGTGATTTCGATGGTCGCGTTGGCATCACCGCCATTGGCCAGTTTCAGGTAGGCCGGTTCGAAGTTGGCCACGCCCTGCGCGCGGGCCACTTCCAGCGCCCGCGCGTGCAGTTCGCGCAGGCTGCCCGGTGCGGCAGGGATGCCACTGGCTTCGCGCAGCGGCGCGGTATCCATCGCCGTCGGTACCGCCTGCAGCGCCTTGCCGTCGTAGATCAGGGGATCGAGTACCGCCATCTGCATGAACACCAGGCAGAGCAGGGCGCCGGTCACCGCGAACATCAGGTGGAACGGCAGGCTGAGCACGCCGATCACGTTGTGCGCGTCCTGCCACTGCTGCTTTAGATTGCGGCCCGGGCGCAGCGCGAACAGATCGCCCAGCAGCTTGGGCAGGTGGATCACCAGCCCGCTGAGCAGGGCCATGCCGTACAGAAGGCTGACGATGCCCATCACGTAGATCCCGGCTACCGGCAGGCCCAGGCTGTAATGCAGTTCGTTGACCAGTTCGGCCAGCCCGGTCTGCGGTGGCGTCGGACTGCCGCCGGTCTGTCCTGGCCATGCATAGCGCCAGCTGCCGTCTTCGGCCTGCCAGTAGGCCAGCGGCTGCGGATGATCGGCGCCCGGGAAGGTCATGCCGACGTGGCGACGCGCTTCCGCATGCGTGGCCAGCACGTCGTCGAGCAGGTACTGGGCGTCATCCAGGCCGGCCGGCAATGCGGTTGCCGCGCCAGGCGTCTGCCACAGCGGGAGGTCATGGTGGAACAGGGTCAGTGCGCCGGCATAGAACGCCACGAACAGCCCGAAGCCGGCGACCAGGCCGACCCAGGTGTGCAGGGTGGTGAACGTGCGCAGGGTCTGTGAACTGAATTTCATGCAGTCGATCTCATTGCACTGCGCCGGCCAGGCGCAGCAGGCCGAGTACGGCGAAGCCCAGGGCCGCGCAACCGGCCAGGGTCAGCCAGGCGCGCAACGGGCTGCGGAAACTGAAGGCCCACAGCGCGGCCAGCATCCACAACGGGACGAACGCGATCAGGCTCGGCACCAGGGCCTTCTGCCAGGGGCCCGGCGGCAGCCATGCGACCAGGCCGGTCGCCGCAGCGGCAAGGAAGAAGCCGGCGAAGATGCCGGCCAGTGCGCGCGACCACATCAGCGCGGCTCCACATCGGGGCGGTGCCACGCGGCCAGTGCCGGCAGCAGCATGGCGGCCAGCATCCAGGTGCACAGCATCGCCACCAGGCCGGCGGCAAAGCCCAGTTCGGCCATCCACAGCCACAGCGCAGCGACTGCAGCGACCAGGCCGATCTGCCGGCCCAGGCGCCCGGCACGGCGCAGGCGTGGCCAGCGGCAGTGCGGGGAGGCGGCATAGAAGGCCAGCGCGGAGAACATCGCCGACAGCATGCCGAGGCTGCAGAAGCCCAGGGTCGACAGGCCAACGGTGATCATCGGGGGCTCCGGGCCCGGCATATGGCCGGTGAACGCGGGGCACGGGCGGGACCGGCAGGCGCCGGTCGGGGCGGGTGGCGCATTGCAGGATCCTGGGGGGAAGCGGGCAGGCCGGCACGGGGCGGGCTGCGCGGACATGGTAATCATTGCGTTTTCACGCCGCCAGCCAGCGCCATTCAGGCACCGCTTGGGCTTTGTCCGCCGCTGGTTTAAGATCACGGGCAACCACATCCTGGAACCAAGGTGGCCCGCGCACTGCGCCGGCCGAGCGTGCGACATGAGTACTACCACCGCCCACTGTTGACCTGCCCCGAAGGCCCTGCATTCCAGGCGCCCTCGCGGCGCTTTTTTATTGCCCGGACGACAGCCCGGGAGCGCTTTCCAGCCCGCTACGGCGGGCCCCGCATGAAGCCATTGCAATGATCACGATTACCCTTCCCGACGGCAGCCGCCGCGAATTCGAAAACCCCGTCAGCGTCATGGACGTCGCCCAGTCGATCGGCGCCGGCCTGGCCAAGGCCACCATCGCCGGTTCGGTGGATGGCGTGCTGGTCGATGCCAGTGACGTCATCGACCACGATGCGTCCCTGCGCATCATCACCGCCAAGGACGAGGAGGGCGTGGAAATCATCCGCCACTCCAGCGCCCACCTGGTCGGACACGCGGTCAAGCAGCTCTATCCGGACGTGAAGATGGTGATCGGCCCGGTGATCGCCGAGGGCTTCTACTACGACATCTACTCCGAGCGCCCGTTCACCCCCGAAGACATGGCGGCGATCGAAAAGCGCATGGGCGAGCTGATCGCGCAGGACTACGACGTCATCAAGAAAGTGACGCCGCGCGCGGAAGTCATCGAGATCTTCAAGGCCCGTGGCGAGGACTACAAGCTGCGCCTGATCGAGGACATGTCGCCTGACATCCAGGCGATGGGCATGTACTACCACCAGGAATACGTGGATATGTGCCGCGGCCCGCACGTGCCGAACACGCGCTTCCTGAAGGCCTTCAAGCTGACCCGCATTTCCGGCGCCTATTGGCGCGGCGACGCGCAGAACGAGCAGCTGCAGCGCGTCTACGGCACCGCCTGGGCCGACAAGAAGCAGCTCGATGCGTACATCAAGCGCATCGAAGAAGCGGAGATGCGCGACCACCGTCGCATCGGCAAGCAGCAGGACCTGTTCCACCTGCAGGAAGAGGCCCCGGGCCTGGTGTTCTGGCACCCGAAGGGCTGGGCGCTGTGGCAGGTGGTCGAGCAGTACATGCGCAAGGTGTACCGCAGCACCGGCTACGGCGAAGTGCGCTGCCCGCAGATCCTGGACGTGTCGCTGTGGCAGAAATCGGGCCACTGGGACAACTACCAGGACGCGATGTTCTTCACCGAGTCGGAGAAGCGTACCTACGCGCTCAAGCCGATGAACTGCCCGGGTCACGTGCAGGTGTTCAACCAGGGGCTGCACAGCTACCGCGATCTGCCGATCCGCTACGGTGAGTTTGGCGCCTGCCACCGCAACGAGCCCTCCGGTGCGCTGCACGGCATCCTGCGCGTGCGTGGCTTCACCCAGGACGACGGTCACGTGTTCTGCACCGAAGACCAGGTCGAGGCGGAAGTGACCGCGTTCCACCAGCAGGCGCTGGCGGTGTACCAGCATTTCGGCTTCGAGGAGATCCAGGTCAAGATCGCGCTGCGCCCCGAATCGCGCCTGGGCGATGACGCCACCTGGGACAAGGCAGAGGGCGCGCTGCGCTCGGCGCTGTCCAGCTGCGGGGTGGAATGGCAGGAGCTGCCGGGCGAGGGCGCCTTCTACGGCCCGAAGATCGAGTACCACCTGAAGGACGCCATCGGCCGCACCTGGCAGCTGGGCACCATGCAGGTCGATTTCATGATGCCTGGCCGTCTGGGCGCTGAATACGTGGACGAAAACAGCCAGAAGAAGCATCCGGTCATGCTGCACCGGGCCATCGTCGGTTCGATGGAGCGTTTCCTGGGCATCCTGATCGAGCACCATGCCGGCCAGTTCCCGGCCTGGCTGGCGCCGACCCAGGTGGTGGTGGCCAATATCACCGATGCTCAGGCTGAATACGTCTCTGCGGTGACCAAAAGCCTTGCGGATCAAGGCTTCCGCGTCAGCGCCGATTTGCGTAACGAGAAGATCGGCTATAAGATTCGCGAGCACACGCTGCAGCGCGTGCCGTACCTGCTGGTCATTGGTGACCGCGAGAAGGAAAACGGCGCTGTGGCGGTGCGTACGCGTTCTGGCGAAGATCTCGGCAGCATGAGCCTCCAGGCTTTCACCGAGCGGCTCCAGGCCGAGGGCGCGTAAACAAAGGTCCGGCCCGTGCGCATTGGCGCCCGGGCCGGGTTCGACACCCTTGGGAGATCGCAATATCAGTACCCCTGACAACAAACAGAACCGCAAGAATCAGGAAATCCGTGTGCCGCGCGTCCGCGTGATCGGCAGTGACGGAGAAATGATCGGCGTGTTGACGCGAGACGAAGCGTTGTCCATGGCCGAAGATGAAGGCCTGGACCTGGTCGAGATCCAGCCGCAGGCCGACCCGCCGGTGTGCAAGATCATGGACTTCGGCAAGTTCAAGTTCGAAGCCCAGAAGAAGGCCAGCGAGGCCAAGAAGAAGACCAAGCAGGTCGAGATCAAGGAAGTGAAGTTCCGTCCGGTCACGGACGAGGGCGACTACCAGATCAAGCTGCGCAAGATGCGCGGTTTCCTTGAAGAAGGCGACAAGATCAAGGTCAACATCCGTTTCCGTGGCCGTGAAATGAGCCACCAGGAACTGGGCCGCGAGATGGCAGGCCGGATCGAAGCTGATCTGGGCGAAGACATCGTCATCGAATCCCGTCCGCGCCTGGAAGGGCGTCAGATGGTGATGATGATCGCGCCGAAGAAGAAGACCTGACGCCTGACGGGCTGCCTCGCGGGGCGCCTGGCGGCTGAATGGATGAAGGTGAAGGGACGCCGCTGGCGTCCTTTTGCTTTTCCGGGGCGGGCAGGGCCGGTCTCGGTGTGAAAACGGTGTGGGGGCTGGTTACAGGGCGGATTTGCCTGTATCATGCCCGGCTCGACCCACCCAGGACGGGTCGTACGCCGATCATGGCAGGACGGAAAGAGCGGCCCAGGCCGCCGCCAGATCAGTCAGAAACCAGGGTCATATCCCATCAAGGACATTGCAATGCCCAAGATCAAGACCAACCGGGCAGCGGCCAAGCGTTTCCGCAAGACCGCCTCGGGCAAGTACAAGTGCGGCCACGCCAACCGTAGCCACATCCTCACGAAGAAAGCGACCAAGCGTAAGCGTAACCTGCGTCAGACGAATCACGTCCGCGCAGAAGACGCAGGCCGTCTGGACCGCATGCTTCCCTACCTCTGAGGACTGATACATGGCACGAGTAAAGCGTGGCGTACAGGCGCGTCGCCGCCACAAGAAAATCCTTGATCTGGCGAAGGGCTACTACAATGCCCGTCGCAAGGTCTTCCGCGTCGCCAAGCAGGCGGTCATCAAGGCACAGCAGTACGCCTACATCGGCCGTAAGCAGAAGAAGCGCAACTTCCGTTCGCTGTGGATCACCCGCATCAACGCGGCTGCCCGCATCAACGGCCTGAGCTACAGCCGTTTCATGAACGGCCTGCTGAAGGCTGGCATCACCCTGGACCGCAAGGTTCTGGCTGACATCGCCGTGCACGACGCAGCTGGCTTTGCTGCACTGGCCGAAAAGGCCAAGGGCGCACTGGCGGCATAAGTCCTTCCCGATGCCGTTGCCGTTCACGGAGAACGGTGTCAGGTAGAGGCAATGCATGGGGAAGGGCGGAAGTCCTTCCCCATTCTTTTTTGTGCCGGGCGCAGCCGTGCAGATGGCGGGCGACCGGCAAGCGGTTGCGACGGCGCGGCCCTTCGCGCATCGCGATGGCAGACCGACTGGAGTTCCGGCTACCCATGAGCGACATCCAATCCCTCACTTCCCAGGCGCTGGCCGACGTGGCCGCCGCGCAGAGCCCGGACGCGCTGGAGCAGCTGCGCGTGGCCCTGCTTGGCAAGAGCGGCAGCATCACCTCGCAGCTCAAGCAACTCGGTGCACTGCCGGCCGACGAGCGCAAGGCGGCCGGTGAGGCCATCAACCAGGCCCGCGACGCGCTGAGCAGCGCGCTGGGCGAGCGCAAGGCGGTGCTGGAAGATGCTGCGCTCGATGCGCGGCTGGCGGCCGAGGCGATCGACATCACCTTGCCGGGCCGCAGTGGCGAACGCGCCGGCCTGCACCCGATCACCCGCACCCTCGAGCGAATCACCGGCATCTTCGGCCGGCTGGGCTACGAGTTGTCCGAAGGGCCGGAGATCGAGGACGACTGGCACAACTTCGAGGCGCTGAACTTCCCGCCGCACCATCCGGCGCGCGCCATGCATGACACCTTCTACTTCGGTGACGGCCGACTGCTGCGCACGCATACCTCCGGTGTGCAGGTGCGCTACATGGGCGAACACCAGCCGCCACTGCGCATGATCGCCGCCGGCAAGGTCTACCGCAGCGACAGCGACCAGACCCATTCGCCGATGTTCCACCAGGTCGAAGGCCTGCTGGTTGACGAGCATTCGACCTTCGCCGACCTGAAGGGCACGCTGTCCGAGTTCGTGCGTGCGTTCTTCGAGCGCGATTTCGAGATGCGCTTCCGCCCCAGCTACTTCCCGTTCGTTGAACCCGGCGCGGAAGTGGACATCGCCTGGCAGCAGCCCGATGGCAGCACCCGCTGGCTGGAAGTGCTCGGCTGCGGCATGGTGCACCCGAACGTGCTGCGCAACGTCGGCATCGATCCGGAACGCTACACCGGCTTTGCCTTCGGCATGGGCGTGGAGCGTTTCGCGATGCTGCGCTACGGCGTCAACGACCTGCGCGCGTTCTTCGAAAATGACGTGCGCTTCCTCAAGCAGTTCGCGTAACGCATAAGGTAGCGCCGGGCCATGCCCGGCGGACTCAACAACGCAGGCCCAGGCGCATGCGCCGGGCCCACCAGGGTGAACCCATGAAATTCTCCGAAAACTGGCTGCGCAGCCACGTCCCGACCACTGCCTCGCGCGATGAGCTCAGCGCGGTGCTGACCGCCATTGGCCTGGAAGTGGAAGACGTGACCGCGCTTGGCGATGGCCTGCAGCACGTGGTCGTTGCGCGTATCGTCGAAGCCGAGCGCCATCCCGAAGCCGACCGCCTGCAGGTGTGCAAGGTTGATGCGGGGCAGGCTGAGCTGCTGCAGATCGTCTGTGGTGCGCCGAATGCACGACCGGGCCTGGTCGCGCCGCTGGCGATGGTCGGTGCGCAGATCGGTGAGTTGAAGATCAAGCCGGCCAAGCTGCGCGGCGTCGAATCCAACGGCATGCTGTGCTCGGCCAAGGAGCTGGGCCTGGACAACGATGCCTCCGGTTTGCTGGAACTGCCGGACGACGCGCCGGTCGGCCAGTCCCTGGTGGAGTACCTCGGCCTGCCGGATGCCAGCATCGAGATCAAGCTGACCCCTAACCGCGCCGACTGCTTCAGCATCCGCGGCATCGCCTATGACGTCGCCGCAGCGACGCGCAGCGAGGTGCTGGATTTCATCGCAGCGCCGATCGCTGCCCAGAGCAGCCGCGAGCTGGCAATCCAGCTCGATGCCGGTGCCGAAGCGCCGCGCTATCTGGGCCGTGTCATCGAAGGTGTCAACGCCGCGGCGAAGACCCCGTTGTGGATGGCCGAGCGCCTGCGCCGCAGCGGCGTGCGCCCGGTATCGCTGCTGGTCGACATCACCCAGTACGTGATGCTCGAGCTGGGCCAGCCGATGCACGCCTACGATCTCGGCACCCTGCAGGGCACGATCGGTGTGCGCCGTTCGCGCGCAGGCGAAAGCCTGAAGCTGCTGGATGGCCGTGATGCTGCGCTGGACGACAGCTTCCTGGTGGTCACCGACGCTGATCGCGCGGTCGGCCTGGCCGGCCTGATGGGCGGCTTCGATACGCGCGTCACCGATGCCACCACCGCCGTGTTCCTGGAAGCGGCGCACTTCGCGCCGGCCGCGATCATGGGCCGCGGCCGCAAGCTGGGCCTGCACACCGATGCCGGCCACCGCTTCGAGCGTGGCGTCGACCCGGCGCTGCCGCGTACTGCCATCGAATACGCCACCCGCCTGGTGCTGGACCTGGCCGGCGGTACCCCCGCAACGGTTACCGAAGCGGTACGGGAGGCCGACCTGCCGCAGCCGGCGACGATCCTGCTGCGCCGCGCGCGCATCACCCGCGTGCTGGGCATCACCATCGAAGACGCCGAAGTCGAGCGCATCCTGCGCGCGCTGGGCATGCAGGTGGTGGACGCTGGCGAAGGCTGGCAGGTCACCGCGCCGAGCCGCCGCTTCGACATCGCCATCGAAGAAGACCTGATCGAGGAGCTGGCCCGGATCCACGGTTATGAGCAGATCCCGACCACGCTGCCGGGTGGCGCATCGCGTGTCGCGATGCCGTCCGAGACCCAGCTGGACGCGCTGAGCGTGCGCCGCCAGCTGATCGCACGCGATCTGCAGGAAACCGTCAATTTCGCCTTCGTCGACGATGGCCTGCTGGGCCAGTGGCAGCTGCGCGAGGATCTGGTGCCGCTGGCCAACCCGCTGTCGGCCGAACTGGCGGTGATGCGCCCGTCGCTGCTGCCGGGCCTGGTCGCCACGCTGGGCCGCAACGCCGCCCGCCAGCTCGGCCGGGTGCGCCTGTTCGAGCTTGGCCGGGTGTTCGCGCAGCAGGCCGGAGATGGCCAGCCGGCGCCGCTGGAAACCCCGCGCGTGGCCGCTGCGGTCTGCGGCGAAGCGCAGGCGGTGCAGTGGGGCCTGCCGACCCGCAAGGTTGATTTCCATGACCTGAAGGGCGACCTGGAATCGCTGGCCGCGGCCAGTGGCGCGGTCCTGGAGTTCCGCCCATCCTCGCGTGCCTACGGTCATCCGGTGCGTTCGGCCGAGGTGTTCCGCGACGGCCTGGCCATCGGCTGGATCGGCCAGATCCACCCGCGCCTGGCCAAGGCGATGGACATCGACGTGGACGTGTACGCCTTCGAGCTGGAACTGGAAGCGCTGTCGGCCCGTGCGCTGCCGCGCGCCGGTGAACTGTCGCGCTACCCGGCAGTGCGCCGCGACCTGGCCTTCCTGGTGCCTGAACAGGTGGCCTGGAGTGACCTGGCCGCGACCATCCGCCAGGCTGCCGGTCCGCTGCTGCGCGAGCTGAACCTGTTCGATCGCTATGTCGGTCAGGGCGTCGAGCCGGGATTCAAGAGTCTCGCTATGGGCTTGATTTTGCAGGACAAGTCGCGCACTCTGACGGACCGCGACGTGGAAGCGGTAGTGGCCGAGGCGGTCACTGCCATCGAGCGTGAACACCACGCCCGGATCCGCGGCTGAGCGGGCAGCACTCGGGGGTAGCAGGCAATGGCATTGACCAAGGCGGAGATGGCGGAAAAGCTGTTCGACGAAGTCGGTCTGAACAAGCGGGAAGCCAAGGAATTCGTCGACGCGTTCTTCGATGTGCTGCGTGAAGCATTGGAACAGGGACGTCAGGTGAAGCTGTCGGGCTTTGGCAATTTCGACCTGCGGCGCAAGAACCAGCGCCCGGGTCGCAACCCCAAGACCGGCGAGGAAATTCCGATTTCCGCCCGTACGGTGGTTACCTTCCGTCCGGGCCAGAAGCTCAAGGAGAGGGTGGAAGCTTATGCTGGATCCGGGCAGTAACCGCGAACTTCCGCCGATTCCGGCCAAGCGCTACTTCACCATTGGTGAAGTCAGTGAACTGTGCGACGTCAAGCCGCACGTGCTGCGCTACTGGGAAACCGAGTTTCCCAGTCTCGAGCCGGCCAAGCGCCGTGGCAACCGTCGTTACTACCAGCGCCACGACGTGCTGATGGTGCGGCAGATCCGCAGCCTGCTGTACGAACAGGGCTACACCATCGGTGGCGCGCGCCTGCGCCTGGATGGTCCGGATGCGCGCGAGGAATCGGCCTTGAGCAACCAGATCATCAAGCAGGTGCGGATGGAACTGGAAGAAGTGCTGCAACTGCTGCGTCGCTGACCCATTTCCGCCGTAATCCGCTATACTTCACGGCCCGCCGCAATGGCGGGCACATCGCAGCATCAGTCGGGGCGTAGCGCAGCCTGGTAGCGCATCTGCCTGGGGGGCAGAGGGTCGTCGGTTCGAATCCGGCCGTCCCGACCACTGTGATGTAACAGACAAGCCTGCGCAGCGATGCGTGGGCTTTTTTGTTGCGGCGTTGTATCCTGCGCGCACTCGTACTACCGCGGCTGCTGAACCCGGTACTCACGAGAATACGATCATGGAAACGCAAAGGAACCGCGCCTGGAGGCGCTCGCAGTCGCGCCACCACGCTGGCGACCACACGGCAGCACCGTCGATCTTCAAGCCGGAAAAGAACTGGAAGCTGATGTACACGCGCGGGGACAAGCTGCTGCGGGCGCGCCAGCTGGGTTTCACCTATCCAGTCCTCAGCCCGCGGCAACTGCTGGACCAGGAATGTTGAACCTGTTGTTTGTCTGCAGTCGCAACCAGCTGCGCAGCCCCACCGCTGAAGCGATGTGGCAGCGCCGGCCAGGTATCAGTGCGCGCTCGGCAGGCACCAGCCCGCATGCGCGCCGGCCCATCAGCCCAGCGGATATCCGCTGGGCTGATGTCATCTTCGTGATGGAGCCCAAGCACCAGCATCGGCTGCAGGCGAATTTTGCCCGCCTGCTTGAACACACGCCGCTGCACTGCCTGGATATCCCCGACGACTATCGCTGCATGGATCCGGCGCTGATGGCGCTGCTGGAAGCGAAGGTCGCGCCTTACCTCACATCGTCAGTAGCGAAGCGGTAGATCAACTCCGGATCGCCTTCGTCGAGGCCGTGCACGATGCCGCACTGCTGGAAACCAGCGGCTGCCAGCAGCCGCTGCATGTTGGCGTTGGATTGGTTGGTGGAGGTGAAAAGCCTGGCACCTGCGCTGCACGACGTGGCATGCAGAAGCAGCGCGCTGCCGACGCCGTGTCCGCGCAGTGGCGCGGCGACCATCAGCATCTCGATGAAGGCTTCACCGAAGAAGTGCCGGTGCTGGACCCGGTAGCCGGCCAGCGTGTCGTCGAGTTCGGCGACGTGCATGTGGCCGTCCGCCAGCCATTGGCCGATCTGCACGGCACGCCGTGGGTCATCGGCCGCAACGCTGTCCAGGGCGATCAGTGCCGGAAGATCCGTGCACACGGCCGCGCGTATCCGAACTGCTGGAGCCCGCACGTTCATCGCCGACGGATGCGCAGCAGCAAACCGCTGCCGCTGACCAGGCAGGCCAGAAGCGTGAGCAGCGACAGGGGCAGGTGGAATTCATCGCGACCGGCCGAAGCGAAGCCTGCATGGATGAGGGCTGTGCCGATACCCAGCGCGCCGCACAGCAGTGCGTAGCGGCGCGCAGAGCCCAGGCCGAGCACGACCTGACGGTAACCGTGCAGCAGTACGCCGATGGCAAGCAGATTGAAAAGCAGGAATCCCTGGATGCCGCCGGGCACCTGGAACATCCGCCACTCCTGCCAGAACGCGGCATCGATCTGATGCAGCAGCAAGGACATCATCGTTGCCAGGTACCAGCGTTCCATGCGGTGTTTCCTGCTGCGGGAGCTTCATTCTAGCGATGATGGGCCCGCAGCCATCGCACTCAGTAGACGCGGAATTCGGCGCGGCAGCCGTCGCTGACCCATACACCGCGTCGGTCCCAGCCCCAGTTGCGGTCCTCGGTGCAGGTGGTGACCG
The DNA here is from genome assembly GCF_058783335.1 of Stenotrophomonas sp. FW305-C-20-S1. NCBI lineage: Bacteria > Pseudomonadati > Pseudomonadota > Gammaproteobacteria > Lysobacterales > Lysobacteraceae > Stenotrophomonas > Stenotrophomonas sp. FW305-C-20-S1. The sequence goes on from NZ_JBYTEK010000013.1 coordinate 78,124, forward strand.
ATTTCTGCTTGACCAGCCGCACGTCATGACGGACGCGGATGCGGCACTGTTTCTCCTTGTTTTCGTAGGATTCGCAGACCAGGCGCTCGCCATCGCGATCACGGTCACGCCCACGCCCACGCCCGGGCCAGCGGCTACGCCCGCGCTCTTCGGCGACGAATTCGGCGCGGCAGCCGTCGGTAACCCACAGCATGCCGCGGCGCTGTCCCCAGTTGTCATCTTCAACGCATCGCGTCACCGACAGCTGCCGCGCCAGTCGCGCGCGTCCTTCGAACGGGCACTGCTGGGTCTTGTTGAAGTGCGATTCGCAGGTCGTGCGCGGTGACGATTCGCTGTCGTAATCCTGTGCTGAGACGGTCGTTGCGGCCAGCAGCAGGGCAAGTGCAGAGCCGCCCAAGGGCAGTAGCAGGCGAAGGCTCATGGAAACCTCGGTTTGGGGATGGGACGCAAGAATGGCGCACGTATGGCGCTCTGCGACGACTGCGGGCTGCGCTGGCTCAGGACGGATTTATAAGTGTGCGACGGCGCATGCAGGGCGTTACATCCCGTATCATCCCGGGCACATCCGATTGCATCGGTTTACAGTTTTTTACACGTTCCAGCGCTTTCGGACGCGGCCTTCGGGCATCGCCCGTGGCCGCTGGCGCGGGTGCGGACAAGGATGTGCGGACCACGACGACCACAGGGGGTTGCGTTGATCAGCAGTATCGTCATTCATCGGTCGGCCGGTACAGGCGCGGCCGACGTGCAGGTCCTGGACACGACGTTCAAGGGCAAGCGTGTTTTTGTTGCGTGGGGCCTGCGTGGCCTGGAACTGACCCGCGAAGCCGAGCCGGAAGATACGGTTGCGGCCCGCGATGCCTTGCGGCGGGTTTCCCGCCAGGCCGACGGGCCGCGCAGCAGCGAGATTTTCATTGCCAGCCAATCGGGCGTGGCCATCAGTGTCTACCGGATGCTGACCGAAGCCCGCAGCGGCGACGCCGTGTTCTTCCTGTGCGATTCGCCACCGGTGGTGGAATGGCTGGTTACTTCGCTGGAAGTGCAACCCGAATCGCCTGCGTGACCGGACGCCTGACCGTGCAGTCGAGCCTGCTCGACTGCACCCCGCCGTGGGTTACGCCAACGCTGCGTCCACTGCCGCGCGCGCATGCAGGGTCGTGGTGTCGAACAGCGGCACCGGGCTGTCTTCGGCGCGTACCAGCAGCATGATCTCGGTACAGCCGAGGATGATCGCCTGGGCACCGCGGGCAACGAGGCGTTCAATCACTTCGACGTACACCTGCCGTGATCGCTCGTTGACCACCCCGGCGATCAACTCCTCGTAGATGATCGCGTGCACCTCGCGGCGGTCATCGGCCTCCGGAACCAGTACGTCCAGGCCGAAGCGCTCGCTCAGGCGGCCACGGTAGAAGTCTTCCTCCATGGTGAAGGCGGTGCCGAGCAGGCCGACACGCTGCAGACCGGCCTGCACGATCGCCGTGGCAGTCGGGTCGGCGATATGCAGCAAGGGCAGCGGGCAGGCCGCCTCGATCTCAGCAACGAGCTTGTGCATGGTGTTGGTGCAGATCAGCAGCAGGTCGGCGCCACCGGCCTGCAGCCGCTGTGCGGCATCGACCATCTCGTTGCCCAGGGCATTCCAGTCGCCGTCGTGCTGCAGCTGCTTGATGCGGGCGAAATCCAGCGACCACATCAGCAGCTGCGCCGAATGCGCGCCGCCCAGCCGCGCGCGTACCTCTTCGTTGATGAGGCGGTAGTACTGCGCCGAACTCTCCCAGCTCATGCCACCGATCAGGCCAAGCGTCTTCATGCGTGTCTCCGTGCCGGGGAAGCGCCATTGCAGCACAACATGGGCCAGGACGTGCAATTGTGGGTGGACCCGCCGCAGCAGCTGCCGACGGGCCTGGTCGGCGTGATAATGGGGTACGACAGGCAGAGGGCAGGGCGATGGGCGAATGCTGTGGCTGCGGCAAGACGCTGGATGTGGCAGCCATGCAGGCGCGCCACCGGCGCGTGCTGTGGATCGTCCTACTGATCAACCTGGCGACCTTCCTGATGATGGTCGGCGCGTCCTGGTACAGCCATTCGTCCTCGTTGCTCTCCGGTGCGCTGGACAACCTGGGCGATGCGGCGACCTATCTGCTGAGCCTGCTGGTGGTGGGGGCCGGCGTGGCGGCCAAGGCGCGGGTTGCGTTGTTCAAGGGCGTGCTGATCCTGGCTGCGGCCGTGGCAGTGGCGGCACAGATCGGATGGCGGCTGGCGCATCCGCAGGTTCCCCTGTTCGAAAGCATGGGCCTGGCCGCGCTGTTGAACCTGGCTGCCAACGGTTTCTGCCTGTGGCTGCTGACGCCGTATCGCAATGATGACGTGAACCTGGCATCGGCCTGGGAATGCGCACGCAACGATATCTTCGAGGGCGTTTCGGTGGTGCTGGCGGCGGGGCTGGTGGCGCTGTTCGGTGCCGGTTGGCCGGACCTGCTGGTCGCCATCGCGCTGCTGGTCGTGTTCCTGCGCTCGGCGCTGCGGGTGCTGCGCATCGCGATGACCGAGCTGCGCGCATCGCGCATTGCCACCGGCTGAGCCGCAGCAGCTGTAAGCGTCGAATCGACCCCGGACTGTACATGGTGGTGACAGCCGCTGCGCACTATCCTTGCAGGGATTATTACGGTGGATGAAGTGATGGCCCTGCATACCTGGTGGTGGTTCCTGGCGACAGTCTTCGTGCTGTGTGGCACGCCGGGCCCGAACATGCTGCACATCCTGGGGCGCAGCGTCGGCCTGGGCTTTCGTCGCAGCGTGCCGGCCATGGCCGGTTGCCTGCTGGCGATGCTGCTGGTGCTTGCGGCGTCCGCGGCCGGCCTGAGCGCGGTGCTGCGATCATCGCCGATGCTGTTCGATGTGCTGCGCTACCTGGGTGTGGCCTACCTGGCCTGGCTGGGCATCAAGGCGTGGCGGGACAGCTACCGGCAGGCGCCGGTGGCGACAGACGTCGATGCAGCAGCGCTGGCGCCGGTGCACGGTGCTTGGGCAGTGTTCCGTGGTGGCCTGCTGGTGGGGTTGAGCAATCCCAAGCTGCTGCTGTTCGCCGCCGCGTTCCTGCCGCAGTTCGTCGACCCCGCGCGTGGCCAGGCCGTGCAGTACACGGTGCTGGTGGCGACCTTCGCCACCTGCGAACTGTTCTGGTACGTGATGTATGCCGCAGGCGGGCATGGGCTGCGCCGTTGGCTGGCAAAGCCATTTGCGCAACGCTGGTTCGAACGCCTGGTCGGCAGCGTGTTCCTCGCTTTCGCAGTGGCGCTGCTGCGCTTCCGGCCGCGCTGAGCGGGTTCGTTTCACACCGCGCCTGCGACCTGTTCACGCGTGTGGCATCGCGGCGTACCTAACCTGATCCCACCTTCAGTATTCCCGCCAGGGTGAGGATCGACATGATCAAGTGGGCCATCATTTTCGCCATCATCGGCCTGATCGCAGGTGCGCTGGGTTTCGGCGGCATCGCCGGCGCTGCCGTGGGCATCGCCAAGTTCCTGTTCTGGGCCGGCATCATCATTGCCGTCGTACTTTTCGTGCTTGGCATGACCGTCGCCAAGAAGGTCGCCTAGCCCGGGTGTTCGTGCAGCAGCGCGTTCAATGCGTGCTGCTGTGCGAGAACAGGTTGATGACCAGCACGCCGGCACAGATCAGGCCGATACCGATCAGCGCCGGAGCGTCCAGACGCTGCTTGAACACCAGCAGTCCGATCAGCGAGATCAGCACGATGCCGACGCCGGACCAGATCGCATAGGCGATGCCGGTGGGGATCGACTTCATCGTCAGCGACAGCAGGTAGAAGCACACGCCGTAACCGGCAAGCGCGCCCAGCGTGGGACCGAGCCGGGTCATGCCTTCGGATGCCTTGAGCAGGGACGTGGCGATCACCTCCAGCACGATCGCACCGGCCAGGTAGACATATGGGTTCATCGAATCCTCCTGCTCATGCCGGTTCGCACAGCTTCAATGCCTCCAGGGCCATGGCCTGGGCATTCTGGCGCTCGTTTTCGTCCAGCGGCCGCCCATAGGCGGTGGCCCAGTAACCATCGGCAACGCAACGCGCGGCGTACAGGCGCGGATCGCTGGCTTCATCCGGGAACTCGGCGAGCATGCCGCGCAGCCACGTGCGCCAGTAGACCAGAAGCGCCGGCTCCAGCATGTTGCCCATGGTGAGCCCGATGTCGTTGATCTGCTCCTGCTGCAGCAGATGCTCGAAATTCACCTGCACATAGGCACGGCTGAAGCCGCCATGGCGGCGCGGGGACTGTCGCAGCACCGCACGCACTCTGTCCTCGAAGTCGGCGATGAGCGAGGTCAGCGTCGCCTCGATCAGGTCCTGCTTGCTGCTGAAGTGATGGAACAGCGCGCCCTTGCTGACACCGGCGGCGTCGGCGACGTCCTGCACGGTGAGGGCCGCCAGCCCATTCTGGCCGAGGGTATGGGCGGTCGCGTGCAGCAGTGCCTGGCGCACGCTGTCGGGCGCTTTGCGGCGCGAGCGGGGAGGGGATTCTGTCATGGGGGGAACGAAACCGACTGGGCGGTATGATTGTAGCGCGGGGGCGATGCGCCCGGCGCGCACGATCAGGTCTTGAGCTCACTGCATATAGAACGCGATGCCGGTGCCGAGCTGCAGGTCGGGGCTGTTGCGATTGAGGCCCAGGTCGAACGAGGCGTCCAGCTGCACGTTCGGCCGCAGCATCCAGGTCAGCCCTGCGCCGGCGATGGCCTGGTCGGGTTGCTGGTTGGCGTGGGTGAAACCGGCTTCGAGATAGGTGCCAAGCCGCTCGGTCACGCTCAACGAGAGGCTGGGCGACCAGGTGGTGCTGCGCTGGCCGGCGCCACGCTGATGACTGCCATACAGCGCGCCGCTCCAGCGGTCGTTGAAGCTGTGCTCGACGCTGGCGGCCAGCGCGTACTGGCGGCCGTCGCTGAAGGCTGCATCGCCACGCGCGATCACCCCGCTGGCCAGCAGCGCCCACGCCGTGCGTTCGGTACTGCCGGGACCTGCCCATTTCACTCCGACGGTGCTGTCGCCGGCGCCGCGCTGCTGCGTGCGCGGCATGTGGGGGCCACGTTCTCGCTGACGCTGCCATGGCGTGGACGCCAACTGCAGTTCCCAGCCCGGAGCCAGCCCGGTGCGCAGCAGCAGGTCGCTGGACAGCGTCGTCGTGCGCAGGCCGTCGCGATCACGCTCACGTTGATAGCTGGGCAGGCCCAGTTCGACGGCAAGGCCGCCACGCGGCACCGTGTCGGTGCCGAAGCCGATGCCGGGACGATCGAAGCTGGGAGGTTCCGCGCCCAGCACCGGGGTACTGGCCAACGACAGGGCGATCAACAGGGTGTGGCGCATGCGGGTTCCGTCTCGCAGGGGGTCTTCAGCATGCCCGGCGGTACCGTGCGCGCGGCGTGAGCCGCACCGCTCAGTCGCTGATGCGGGCGAAACGCGCCTGCGGGCCGTGCTCGCCGGGCACCTGCTCAATGAACATCGCATAGGGCCGCACCCACAGGCCGCCCTCGCCATACAGAGCGCGGTAGAGAACCATCGGCTGCAGCGTCTCACTGCTGCGGACGATGTCGATCACTTCGTACTCGCCACCCTTGAAGTGGCGGTAGCGGCCAGGTGCCAGCGCGGGCAGCGGGGTCAGGTCGGTCATTGGTGGGCCCGTTACCTGCGTGCCGGCGACGCCGGGGTGGCGCAGTAGGCATCGATGGCTTCGGCGGTGTTGGCCAGGCCCTGCGCCTGTGCCAGTTCCCACGGGCGCTCGCAGCGCTGGCTGCGTTCGCACCACTGATAGCCGGCCGAACCGATGCAACCGTGCGCATCGCGGTCGCCACCGACCACGGGTGTGGCGGCGTCATGGGTGACTGGTTTTTCCGGGCTGGCACACGCGGCCAGAGCCAGCAGCGGGATCAGCATCAGGACTTTCATGGGCGCGGCTCCGTGCCGTAAACCGACAGTCTGTTCGGTCCCGGCAGCAGCGGCAAGCATCGCTGGCCGATCCTCAACTCAGCGATGCGCGGACCAGTTCCTCGATCAATACCACGTAGCTGGCGGCGAAATAGAACTTCAGCAGCGTCGAACGCTGCAGTGGAAGCGAGGTGCGCATGTGGAAGGGGCCCCTGTTGATGACGATAGTGTGAAGCGCGGCTGACTTCGTGACAAGGGTCACGGAACGGGTTTCCTAAATGGCCTCAGGGATGTGATGGGGGGCGCTTTCTGAGGCGGTGGTGGGGAGTTTTCGGATAAATCCGATAGGTCTTCTCCGGGGCGCTGGCTAGGCTGGTCGGGCATCGGAGATCGGCCTTGCGCCGGTCCCCGATTTCCCAGAACCGCAGGAGCCCACCATGGTCATCACTGTCCAATGCACCGCCCAGCGCTGGTCCGTCCTGGATCCGCAGACACGCGCGACCGAAGTGTTCAGCACCGGTGCGGCCGCCTTCGATGCCGCTGCCTCGCGGGCCAGCGAGCATCACTACCGTACCGGCCAGCACAGCACCGTGCGCGTGGAAGCGCTGGGCACAGCGGTCGACGCGCTGCACTTCGGCCGCTGAGCCACCGCAGCCGCAGTCAGTTGCGGTTGGGTTGGTTGAATGGGGGAAAAACCGCCGTCGCGGCTCCCTCTGTGCGGCACGCCGGGAATCCCTGATGCTTGCCTCCACCGTATTCACCTGGAGACAAGGGATGGGCAAGGGACTCACTTGGCGCACCGTGGCGTGCACCCTGTTGCCGATGATGGCTGCCGCTGGCGGCGCGCAGGCGCAGAACTATGGCTACGACGATCGCTACGATGATCGTGGTGGCAATGGCATCGTGCGCTGCGAATCGATCAAGAACCGCAGCAACGAGTGCCGGCTGGAAGGGCGTGCGCGCATGATCCGCCAGTTGTCCGGCTCCCCCTGTGTGGAAGGTGAGACCTGGGGCCAGTCCCGTTACGGTGTCTGGGTTACCCAGGGCTGCCGTGCCGAATTCGTCGGTGAATACCGGCGGCCGGGCGGTGGCGGCGGTGGTTGGGGTGGCGGTGGTGGCAACGGCTGGGGCGGAAGCCAGTGGGGTGGTGGTGGCCAGGTGATTGCCTGCCATTCCAATGACCGGCGCCAGCAGTACTGCGATGCGCAGGTTCGTCGCGGCGTGCGTCTGGTACGACAGGAATCGCGCAGTGCCTGCATCGAAGGCCAGACCTGGGGCTGGGACCGCCGTGGCATCTGGGTCAGCAATGGCTGCAGGGCCCAGTTCCAGGTGAACTGAGCGGCTGTCGCAATCGGCTCAAGATCAGAAAAATCTGATAGCGATCACACTTCTTTCCTCGTATTGTCGACTCCCGGGACGCCTTGCGCGTCCCGGTTCGCACTGGCCATTCCTGTCGCGCCTGGTGCGGTCATTCTCTCGTCGTCGATACGCTGTTCAAGGAGTGAGCAACGCATGTTGATCCGACTGCAATGTGAGCAGCGCCAATGGCGCGTGCTGCACCCGGACAAGCCGGAGCCGATCGAGTTCCGCGATGGCGTCCGTGCCTTCGATTTCGCCGAAACCCTGGCCCGCCTGCATTTCACCGATACCGGCCAGCGCGCCTCGGTGCGGGTGGAGTCCAGCGGTGCGTTTGTCGAGGCGATCAGCTACGGCTGAGCACGCCGCGTGTCGGCACGGTCCGCGCCATCCACGCTTGGCGTGGATCTGCTTTTGCGCCACCAGCAATCTGGTAGATCCACGCCATGCGTGGATGAGGAACCTGGGGAGCCACGCATGGCCTGGCCCCACCAGACCCCTGCAACGCTCTCAGCCCGCCGCGCTCAACGGCGGGTTGCCGGCGGCCAGCTGCGGCCAGCGCTTGAGCAGCGCCGCACGGATGCCGGCCGCATCGATGCCGGCCTCGGCCAGCAGGTCCTCGCGGCTGGCGTGATGCTGGAAGGCATCGGGCAGGCCCAGGTGCAGGATCGGACGCAGCACGTCCTCGGCATTGAGCAGTTCGGCCACGGCCGAACCTGCGCCGCCCGCCACCACGTTGTCTTCGATCGTCACCAGGGCGTCGTGCTGGTTGGCCATGGCAAGTACCAGTTCACGATCGAGTGGCTTGATGAAACGCATGTTGACCACGCTCAAACCCAGTTCGCGACCCACCTGTTCGGCGGCGGCGACGGTGCTGCCGAACGCGAGCAGGGCGACGCGGTTGCCTTGCAGGCGCAGCTCGCCCTTGCCGATCGGCAGGGTCGACAGATCGCTGCCGGCATCCACGCCGGTACCGCTGCCGCGCGGGTAGCGCACCGCAGCCGGGCCGGGGTGCTGCAGGCCGGTGCTGAGCATCTGCCGGCACTCGGCTTCGTTGGAGGGTGCCATCACCACCATGTTCGGCACGCAGCGCAGGAAGCTGAGGTCGAGGTTGCCGGCGTGGGTTGCACCATCCGGGCCGACGACGCCGGCGCGATCGATCGCGAACAGCACATCCAGGTCCTGGATGGCCACGTCATGCACCAACTGGTCGTACGCGCGCTGCAGGAAGGTGGAATAGATCGCCACTACCGGCTTGCCGCCCTGGGTGGCCATGCCTGCAGCCAGGGTCACCGCGTGCTGCTCTGCGATGGCCACATCGAAGTAGCGCTGCGGATATTCCCTGCTGAAGCGCACCAGGCCCGAGCCTTCGCGCATTGCCGGAGTGATGCCATACAGACGCGGCTCGGCTGCGGCGGCGTCACACAACCAGTCGCCAAATACATCGGTATAGGTGGGCTTCTTCGCGCCGGTCTTGGCCACCAGGCCCTTGTCCGGATCGAACGGGCCCACCGCGTGGTAACCGATCTGGTCGCCTTCGGCCGGCTCGTAACCCTTGCCCTTGGTGGTCATCACATGCAGCAGCTTCGGGCCCTTGGAGGCACGCAGCGTTTTCAGCGCGGACAGCAGCGCCGGCAGGTCATGGCCATCGATCGGGCCGGTGTAATGGAAGCCCATTTCCTCGAACATCGTGGACGGCACGAACATGCCCTTCCAGTGTTCTTCCCAGCGCTTCACGAAACGCGCGGGATTGTTCTTCTTGTCGCCGAGGATCTTCTTGCCGCCTTCGCGCAGCGCATTGAGCGTGCGGCTGCCGGTGGCGCGGCCGAGCATCTTGGTCAGCCCGCCCACTGCCTCGGAAATCGACATGTTGTTGTCGTTGAGGATCACCAGCAGGTTCGGCTCCGGTTCCATGCCGCCGGCGTGCATCAGCGCTTCGAAGGCCATGCCGGCGGTCATTGCACCGTCGCCGATCACGGCCACGACCTTGCGATCATCACCTTCGGTCTGGCGCGCGATGGCCATGCCCAGCGCTGCGGAGATCGAGGTCGAGGAGTGGCCGACACCGAAGGTGTCGTACTCGCTTTCCTCGCGCTTGGGGAACGGCGCGACGCCATCCTTCTGCTTGACGGTATGGATCTCGTCGCGGCGACCGGTGAGGATCTTGTGCGGATAGGTCTGGTGGCCGACGTCCCAGACCAGCTGGTCGACCGGGGTCTGGTACAGGTAGTGCAGGGCCACGGTGAGCTCGATCACGCCCAGGCCGGCGGCGAAATGGCCACCGCTTTTGCCGACCGATTCGATCAGGTAGGCACGCAGTTCATCGGCGACCGCCGTCAGTTCGGATTCGTCGAACGTGCGCAGGTCATCCGGTGTCTGGATGCGCGCGAGGCGGGGATAGCGGGCAGAGTCGATCATCATGTTCGCACTTGTTCTGAACGCCCATTTTCGCCCTCAAACGGGGGTGGGGCAAGCAAACGCCGCCGCCCGTGACAGGACGGTGAGGGTTGCATTCCCGGATGTTCAGGTGCAGAGCTTGGAACGCTTGGGCAGCTGGGCCCTCAGGAACGCCATCTGGTCGGCCAGGATGTTGCGGTTGGACAGGATCAGGTGCTCGATCCAGCTCGGCCGGTACGGCACCGCCAGCAGCGGCATGCCGGCCTGTTGCGGGGTGCGGTCGCTCTTGCGCGAATTGCAGTGGAAGCAGGCGGTGACTACGTTTTCCCAGGTATCCAGGCCGCCTTTGGACAAGGGCATGACATGGTCGCGGGTCAGGGTCGGGCGTCCAAACTGCTGGCCGCAGTAAAGGCAGAGATGGGCGTCGCGGGCGAACAGGGCCGGGTTGGTCAGGTTCGGTGTCGGGTCCAGTGCACGCGAGCGGGCATGGCCGCGCGCGGCGATGATCGGGTGCAGGTCCATTCCGCTCTGCATGCCACTGCGACGATTGGTCCCACCGTGGATGTGCAGGCAGGGATCGCCGAGGGTCCAGGCGACGGCATCGCGGGCGTAGAGACAGGCGGCGTCCTGCCAGGTGATCCAGTCCAGGACCCGGCCATGACCATCCAGTGAGAGCAGCCGGACCGTGCCGGGGCGATGCAGCGTCGTGGCGTTGGGCGATGCTTCGGCGCCCGGAGCAGAAAACGGAGCTCCGGCTTCGATCAGACCCAAGCGTGTAGTGTCTGTCTCCATCGGGAAAACAGCTTATACCTGAATCATTGCGATTTGGGTATCGCCCGGAGGGCGAAACCCAAATCGCAAGATTCAGGTCCGCGCATTCTTCCTATTCCCCGCGCCTGTTGGCGCGCCCCCTTTAACAAAAGGGGGCTTTTCTCCAGAGGCATTACGGGTGGTTTCCATCCACGCTTGGTGTGGATCTACCGGGAAATTGTCGAAGGCGGGGTGGGGCCGGTTGCGGGGGCGTGAGCGGCATGGATGGCGCGATCGAGGCTACAGGGACGTACTTGCGCCGTCCCCCGCAATTGGACCCACCCCGCCATCCCGCAGGAAACCAGCTGTTGCTGTTGCTCCAGCTGTTGCGGTTGCCGGCCAGCGGCCGGCACTCCCGTGGGTGCCGACCGCGGCCCGGCTCAGGCGCCGAAGCGTTCGTCGTCCATTGCCATCAGCGGTGCGGCGCCCGCCTGGATGGCGGCGGCGTGGCTGAGGGTGCGCGGCAGCACGCGGGCGAAGTAGAAGCGCGCGGTCTCGCGCTTGCCTTGGGCAAACGCCGCGCCGTGTGCGCTGGCATCGGCGGCGGCAACGCTGCGGGCCCACCAGTAGGCCAGCACCACATAACCCGAATAGAACAGGTAGTCGTAGCTCGCTGCGCCCAGTTCGTCCGGATTGGCGGCCGAACGCTGCAGCACGTCCATCGTCAGCTTGCCCCATTCGGCTGCCTTGGCGCGCAGCGGGCCGATGAACTCGGCCAGGCTCTCGTTGCCTTCATTCGCCTTGGCGAACGCCTCGATCTCGGCCAGCATCAGTTTCAGGCCAGCGCCCTGGCTGGACGCGGTCTTGCGGCCGATCAGGTCCAGCGCCTGGATGCCGGTGGTGCCTTCATACAAGGTGGTGATGCGGGCATCGCGGGCCAGCTGTTCCATGCCGTGTTCGCGGATGTAGCCGTGGCCGCCGAAGCACTGCAGGGCGTTGTAGGTGTTCTCGATGCCCCATTCGGTCTGGCAGGCCTTGGAGATCGGGGTCAGGAAGCTCACCAGGGTGTCAGCGCGCTCGCGTTCACCGGCATCGTCTGCATGGTGGGCGACGTCGATCAGGGTGGCCGCATGCAGGGCCAGCAGGCGGCTGCCTTCCACCAGCGACTTGATGGTCAGCAGCATGCGACGCACGTCCGGATGCACCAGGATCGGGTCGGCCGGCTTGTCCGGGAACTTGGCGCCGCTGAGCGAACGCGACTGCAGGCGCTCGCGGCTGTACTTCAGCGCGTTCTGGTAGGCGCGCTCGGACAGGCCGATGCCCTGCAGGCCGACACCCAGGCGAGCAGTGTTCATCATGGTGAACATCGCCTGCAGGCCCTTGTGCGGCTGGCCGACCAGGTAGCCTTGGGCGCCATCGAAATTCATCACGCAGGTGACCGAGCCCTTGATGCCCATCTTGTGCTCGATCGAGCCACAGCGCAGCGCGTTGCGCTCACCGACGTTGCCGTCGCGGTCGACCTTGAACTTCGGGGTGACGAACAGCGAGATGCCCTTGGCGCCCGGGGGAGCATCGGGCAGCTTGGCCAGCACCAGGTGCACGATGTTGCCGGTCAGGTCGTGCTCGCCGGCGGTGATGAAGATCTTGGTGCCGGTGATCGAATAGCTGCCATCGGCGTTCGGCTCGGCCTTGGTCTTGAGCAGGCCCAGGTCGGTGCCGCAATGCGGCTCGGTCAGGCACATGGTGCCGGTCCAGCGGCCTTCGATCAGCGGCTTCAGGAAGGCCTCGTGCTGCCAGGCTTCGCCGTGCTGCTTCAGCGCTTCGATGGCGCCGTGCGACAGCAGCGGGAAGTTGCCCCAGGCCAGGTTGGCGGCGTTGATCATTTCATTGAGCGGCACGCCCAGCGTGTGCGGCAGGCCCTGGCCGCCCAGTTCCGGCGCCGCGGTCAGGCCGGTCCAGCCGCCGTCGACGAACTGGTCGTAGGCCTGCTTGAAGCCGGGCGGCGTGGTCACTTCGCCGCTGGCCTGGTCGAGCACGCAGCCGATCTCGTCGCCCACGTTGTTGAGCGGGGCCAGTACGCTGGCGCTGAAGCGGCCGGCTTCTTCCAGCACGGCATCGACGACATCGGCGGTGGCGTCGGTGAAGCCAAGACGGGCGAACAGCGGCTCGACCTTCAGCACATCGTGCAGGCCGAAACGAAGGTCGGAAAGCGGGGCGGTGTAGCTGCTCATCGGTGCGTCTCGATTTGATCAGTAACAGGGGGAGCGGCGCGATGCGTCGCGGCGGAAAGCGGAAATCAGCGCAGCACGCCGGGCAGGCCCGGGGCCTGGTTGAGCGTGCTGCGGCTGTTGATATCGAAGGTGCGCTGCTTCTTTTCCTGCGGCGTGGCCGACACAGTGCCCTTCAGGCTGTAGGCGAGGGTGCGATTGCTGGCCAGTGCGTCGGCGATCACCAGGCGTGCGGCCGGGCTGGGCTTGAAGTTCACGTTGATGACATCGGCAGAGACGCCGCCGATGGAGATGCCCGGCTTGGCCGACAGCGGGCCGGCCTCGGTGTCGCCGATGGTCAGGGCCAGTGCGACGTCGTCGAAACTCATCGGCATTGAACTGTAGTTCTGCAGGCGCAGGGCGACAGTCCAGTCGCCATTGGCCTGCACGGTCAGCTGCTGCAGGCTCGCGGCCGGTTCCGAAACACGCTTGACGATGCCATCGCCGCAAGCGACCAGGGCCAGGGTGCACAGGACGATCAAGACGGTACGGAAGCGGTGGAACATGGGCGCAGGTCCTCTGAAGGCGGTGCGTGGGATAAGCATACTACGGCGTATGGTGGAAAAGGTCGCCCGCGGCGACCGGCCACAGAGGGTAGCGCGTGAAGATGCACGCGAGGCGTGCGCGATGCTGGATTGCAGACGTTGCGTGCGCCGGTCGGGCGGCGCCTCAGTCGGCGGGCGCGTCGCGTACGGGCGCGTCGTGCACGGGCGCCATCAGACGCAGCGGCGCCAGGTCGTAACCCATCGCTTGCGCCTTCGCCTTGAGCTGGTCGAACAGGGCGCGGTCCATCTCCGGCAGGCGAGCGAGGATCCACAGATACCTGCGGCCGGGTTCACCGACCATCGCCCACTGGTAGTCCGGGTCCAGCGCGATCACCCAGTAGTCGGCCCAGACCAGGGGCACCCAGCTCAGCCAGTCGGGAACGAAGCGTACCTGCAGCTGGCCGGGCTGCCCGGCAACGGGCCGCGCCACACCCTCGGCGACAATCCGCTCGCCATCGGCCTTGCGGCAGGCGTTGGTGACGCTGATCCGGCCATCGCGGCGCAGCCCGTAGTTGGCAGTGATCTCGCCCACGCATTGCTTCTGGAACGACACCGGCAGATGTGCGATCTCGTGCCACTGGCCGGCATAGCGATCGATGTCCAGTTCGCTGACCGCGCGCACGGGCTCGGCAGCGAGTGCCGGTGCGGCGAAAAGCAGCAGGCAGGCGAGCAGGGCAGGGTGCAAGCGCATTGGTCGGCTCCGGGCAGGAGTCTGGAGCGTAGGTTGCGCAGCACGCGGAGGTGTGAATGTTTCGTCAACCCACGTGCCGCATCCGCGCAGGATCGATGCGGCGCGATCCATGTCGTGCGTGGACGGAACGTCACGGACAAAAAAAGACCTGCATTTCTGCAGGTCTTCGAACATGGTGGCCGAGGACGGAATCGAACCGCCGACACGGGGATTTTCAATCCCCTGCTCTACCAACTGAGCTACTCGGCCATGTAGAAAAAAAAGACCCGCATTTCTGCAGGTCTTCGAAAGTGGTGGCCGAGGACGGAATCGAACCGCCGACACGGGGATTTTCAATCCCCTGCTCTACCAACTGAGCTACTCGGCCACTTGTTTCGTTGCAGCGATGTCGCTGCCGAGGACGCGCATATTACGGACGTAGGACAGGTTCGGCAAGCGTTTTGGAAAAAAACCTTCACATTGGTGTCTGCGGCCAGCGGAAGTACCTGCAAGTGGTTGATCCTGCGTAGAGCCGGCCTGACCGGGAATGCCGGACGCGGAAAACAGCGGCCCGTCGCTGGCGCCAAAGGTGACGGGGCAAGCGATGCAGCGGCGGAGTGGGGAAGGCACCGATGGAACGCTGTTTTCATGGCACCCACGAGGGCAGGGCGCGGCGTACTGTCGCGGTTCCTCTCCCGACGCTGCCCGCAGCAGAGCCATTGGACATGTCCGATTCAACTACCCGCATCGTGCTTGCCTCGCGCCCGCAAGGTGCGCCGGTCGCCGCCAATTTCCGCCTCGAACAGGTGCCGCTGCCGGCATTGGCCCCAGGCCAGGTGCTGCTGCGCAACCGCTACCTGTCGTTGGATCCGTACATGCGCGGACGCATGGACGATGGCCCGTCGTACGCACCGCCGGTGGCAGTGGATGCGGTGATGGAGGGCCAGACCGTGGCCGAGGTGCTGCAGTCGCAGGCGCCTGGCCTGGCGGTGGGCGAGCTGGTGCTGGCCCCCGGTGGCTGGCAGACGCATGCCGTGGTGGCGGGTGATGCGATCAGCCGGCACCTGGATCCGGCCGGGCTGCCGCTGAGCACAGCGTTGGGCGTGTACGGCATGCCGGGGTTCACCGCGTACTCCAGCCTGATCGAAATCGGCAAGCTGCAACCCGGCGAGACCCTGGTGGTGGCCGCTGCCAGTGGACCGGTCGGCGCCACCGTGGCCCAGTTGGCCAAGCTGCAGGGCGCGCGGGTGGTTGCCATCGCCGGCGGTGAGGCCAAGCGTGCCTATCTGGAAACACTGGGCGTGGACGTGGCGCTGGACCATCGCGCCTCTGGTTTTGCCGAACAGCTGCGCGCTGCCGTGCCGGATGGCATCGACGTGTACTTCGAGAACGTGGGTGGCCATGTGCTCGATGCCGTGCTGCCGCTGCTCAATGATTTCGCGCGCATTCCGGTGTGCGGCACCATCGCCACCTACAACGCCCGCGGCGTCGCGCAGCCTGGACCGGACCGGCTGCCGGCGCTGTTCAGCCAGATCCTGCGCCAGCGCCTGACCGTGCGTGGCTTCATCGTGCATGACTTCAAGCATCTGTGGCCCGATTTCGAGCGCGACATGCCGCAGTGGCTGCGCGATGGACGCATCCAGTATCGCGAGGACGTCGTGCAGGGCCTGGAAAATGCACCCGAAGCCTTCTTCGGCCTGCTGCAGGGGCGCAACTTCGGCAAGCTGGTGGTGAAGCTGGATTGAGCGACCGCGTCAGCGACGGGTCATCTTTTCCCGCCGCAGCAGTTCGCGCTTGCGTTCCACGCCCCAGGCATAGCCGGACAGATCTCCGTCGCGCCGCACCACGCGGTGGCAGGGCACCGCCACTGCGAGAGGATTGCTGGCACAGGCGCGGGCTACCGCACGACTGGCACGCGGCGCGCCGATCCGCGCTGCGATGTCGGCGTAGGACGCAGTCTGCCCGTGCGGAATGCGCTGCAGTGCCTGCCATACCCGCTGCTGGAAGGCGGTGCCACGGATATCCAGTGCCAGCGTGATGCCGCGCGCAGGCTCTTCGACCAGGCCGATGACCTGGGCGATGAGGTGTTCGTAGCCCCGATCGGCACCCACCAGTTCAGCTTGCCGAAAGCGCTGCTGCAGGGAGTACAGCAACGCTTCTGGATCATCGCCCAGCAGGATCGCGACCACGCCGGTGCTGCTGCTTGCCACCAGTACGCTGCCCAGCGTGCTCTGTGCAATCGCGAATCGGATGACCTCGCCGCCGCCGCCCGCGCGCCAGCGCTTGGGTGTCATCCCCAACAGGCGGGGGGCATTTTCGTAGAAGCGTCCGCTGGAACCGAATCCCGCCTCGTGGAAGGCATCGGTGATCCGGTCCTGGCGTTGCAGCCCTTCGCGCAGGCGGTCGGCGCGCAGGGCAGTGGCGTACTGCTTCGGGGTCACGCCGGTGGCTTGCTTGAACAGGCGATGCAGGCGGGACGGGCTGCAGCCGGCGATGTCGGCCAGTTCCTGCAGCGACGGTTCGTCAACGCTGGCCTGCAGATGACGGCAGACCCGTTCAATACGGGCATCCAGATCGATATCGGCGGTGCTGTCCATGTCGTGATTCTGGCATGCACCAGGGCAGTGGAAACTCCGTTTCCTGCACCCACCGGCCGGGTCTGGAAACGGAGTGTCGGCGTGGCCGTGCAGGCGCATGGTTGCGGGCATATCCCAACCCGGAGCACATCCATGCGGCTGCACGACAAGATCATCCTCATCACCGGCGCCAGCGCCGGCATTGGCCGCGCCAGCGCGCTGCGTTTCGCTGCTGAGGGCGCGCGACTGGTCCTCAATGCGCGGCGCCCACAGCCGCTTCATGAACTGGCTGCGCAGATCCGCGCAAGCGGCGGCGAAGTGGCCGTGCATGCGGGTGACGTGGCCGATGCTACCACCGCGCAGGTGCTGGTCGATCTGGCCCAACAGTCATTTGGCGGATTGGATGCCGCCATCAACAACGCCGGCATGCTCGGCCCCAGCCTGCCCACCGCAGAGCTCCCTGCCGATGCCTGGCGCGAGGTGGTGGCCACCAACCTGGATGCCGCTTTCCATGCGGCGCGCGCGCAGTTGCCGGCATTGCTGGCACGCGGCGGTGGCTCGCTGGTGTTCGTCGGCACGTTCGTCGGCCACACCGTGGGATTCCCGGGCATGGCGGCCTATGCAGCGAGCAAGGCCGGGCTGATCGGCCTGAGCCAGGTGATCGCCGCCGAGTACGGTGCGCGCGGCGTACGCAGCAACGTGCTGCTGCCCGGTGGCACCGACACCGAAATGGGCCGGCAGGCCGCGCCCACGGGCGATGCGCGTGATTTCGTGCGCTCGCTGCACGCCCTCAAGCGCATGGCTGAGCCGGAAGAGATCGCCAACGCGGCGTTGTTCCTGGCCAGCGATGAAAGCAGTTTCGTCACTGGCAGCGCGATGCGTGTCGAGGGAGGAGTGTCGATTACCCGCACCTGAGCATGCTCACCGGCGTGGGCGGTAGCGGATGCCGCTGCTGGCCATGAACCCCTTCGGATCGAAACCGGCCCAGGCCTCGCCCCAGTCGAAGCGGGCGTGCCCGCCTGCCAGCGTCCGCCCCAGTGCCGCGCCGAGCGTGCGCTTCATGAAGGCGACCTCGGCGTCGATGGCCGCCTGGGTCGGCCAGCCCTCCTGCAGCTCTGCACCAGGCAGTTCGACGCCCATCGTCACCATGTCCAGTTGCTGGCCGCGGAAGCACAGGCTGATGCCTGCGCGGGCGCCGCCCAGGCTCAGCCCCTGCAGGCTTAGCCACAGATAGCCTGTGCCGACGTCGCGTTCGCCTTGGATCCACGCGGCAAACGCGATGCGCGCCTGGTCCAGTGACAGCGCGGGGCCGATCCGGGTCGGCAGGTTGCCGATCTGGATGCGTCCATCGGCGGCGTCGATGGTCATTGGCGCTGCTGGCGAAGCGGACTGCGCACGAGAGGGCATGGCATATTCCGATAAACATGAGGCTTTCTGATTCTGGGGGGGAGCCGATTGCGGTCGCAAGGCCGAGGCTGCACACGGTGTTGGCGCCGGACTGACCTGCGGCTCACGCCCCACGCTCTAGCGTGGCCGGGAGCATCGGTCCCCCACCGATGACGGAGCTTTCGATGAGCGAGCGCGACAAGGACCAGGCTGACCCCAAGCAGGGCGTGCAGGAAAGCCGGCAGGACAAGCAGCAGGATGAAGTGGCCAAGCAGCGTCCCGGCCAGCAGGACCAGAAGGTGCGCGATGCACATTCGCGTGCACCCGTGCGCAAGGACGGCGGGCAGGAGCCGGCCTGAGCGGCTGGCCAAAAAAGAAAGCCCCGGCAGTGCCGGGGCTTTCTGTTTTTCATATGGTGGAGCCAAGGAGGATCGAACTCCTGACCTCGTCATTGCGAACGACGCGCTCTCCCAGCTGAGCTATGGCCCCATTGGGGTGTTGCATCCCGTGGGCAGCGGAGCTGGCGCCACGTGACGACCCTAGCATAGCGCTGGCCGGTGCCGGCTGCAAAGGGGCGGGCCGGACACAGCGGCGCAGGTGCTCTGCGCCGCTGCAGGCCTGGCTCAGGGCAGCAGGGCCGCCGCGCGCTGGATCGCGATGTCGGTCGCCGCCGAGACACCATGCAGGTGGATGCAGGCGTGGATCATCCCCGGCAGGCGCTCCAGCGTGCAGTCCACACCCGCTTCCCGCAGGTTGGCGGCGTACTGTTCAGCTTCGTCGCGCAGCGGATCGAACTCACAGCTCAGCACCGTGGCCGCCGGCAGGCCACGCAGATCGCGGGCGTGCAGGGGCGAAGCCAGCGCCTGTCGGCGGTCACTGTCGCCGAGGTAGGCCTGCCAGCAGCGCTGCATCAGTCCGGCGCTGAGGTAGTAGCCGTCGGCGAACTCGCGGTAGGAGCCGCTGGCCATGGTGGCATCCAGTGCCGGGTACAGCAGCAGTTGATGCGATGGCAACGGCAGTCCCTGATCGCGCAGCAGCAGGCAGCACGCGGCGGCGAGATTGCCGCCGGCGCTGTCGCCGCCGATGACCAACCGTGCCGGATCAAGACCCAGCGCGGTGGCATGGGCCTGCAGCCACAGCCAGGCATCGGCGACGTCGTGCAGCGGCGTCGGGAACGGATGCTCCGGCGCCAGGCGATAGCCGACGGCAGCGACGACATGGCCGCTGGCATTGGCCAGGGCCCGGCAGGGGCCGTCATAGACCGCCAGCGAGCACTGGAACCAACCACCGCCGTGGGCGAACAACAGGGCAGGGCGCAGCTCGGTGCCGTTGGCTGCGGGCGTATACAGGCGCACGACCAGCGCATAACCGTCGCGCGCGCTGATGACGTGCTCCACGACATGCGATACCGCCTCGGTGGCACCCTGCAGCGTGGGCAGCGCCTGCTCGCTCAGTGCGCGCAGTTCCAGCAGATCGTCTGGCAGCGGTTGCGCCGCCACCGCATCGACGAAAGACTGCAATGCAGGTTCAAGCGGCATGGTCAGCCTCCTGCAGGAACGGCAGCAGCTGGGCGAGGAAGGCGTCCGGTGCCTCTTCCATGATGAAGTGGCCACACCCCGGCACGACGCTGCCGCGCAGGTCATCGGCGTGCGGCTGCAGGGTCAGCATGGGGGCATTGCCGGTGGCGTGCTCGGCGCCGATGGCCAGCACCGGCATCGTCAACCGGCGTTGTGCGCGGAGCTGGTTCTGGCGGATGGTTTCCGGAATCGCACGGTACCAGGCAAAGCCTGCACGCAACGCGCCGGGGCGGCTGTAGGCGGCGATGTAGGTTTCGCTGG
The DNA here is from genome assembly GCF_058783335.1 of Stenotrophomonas sp. FW305-C-20-S1. Lineage (NCBI taxonomy): Bacteria > Pseudomonadati > Pseudomonadota > Gammaproteobacteria > Lysobacterales > Lysobacteraceae > Stenotrophomonas > Stenotrophomonas sp. FW305-C-20-S1. The sequence continues at coordinate 97,841 of NZ_JBYTEK010000013.1, forward strand.
CCACCGCATCGCGCCGGTACGACCAGCGGTCGAACATGAAGTCCAGGTAGGCACGTTCGCGACCGGTGATGAGGGCCTCGGGCAGATCGGCCACCTGGTTGAACATGAAGTGCCACAGGAAGATGTTGTCGGCCGGCGCGGCGAAGATGCCCGGCTCGGGTGCCAGCCCGGGAATCACCGCCTCGGTCACGGCCAGGCGCTGCACCGCCTGCGGCTGGTCGCTGGCCAATGCATAGGCGATCCACATGCCGATGTCATGGCCGACCACCTGATAGCGCTCGTGGCCCAGCGCCTGCATGGTCTGGTGCAGTACTGCGGCGGCGCTGCCGGTGTCGTAGCCGTGCGCGGGACGATCGGATTCGCCGATGCCGGGCGGGTCGACCGCGATCGCTTCGAAGCCGGCCTCGGCCAGGGCATGCAGCACGTGGCGCCAGGCGTACCAGGTCTGCGGCCAGCCGGGAATCAACAGCACCGGTTGACCGCTGCCGGCGGAGACGCAATGCACGCGCTGGCCGTCGATGCGCAGGTAGTGGTGGCGCACGGTGTCGTCGCCGGGGGTACCAGCGGTGGAAAAATTCGTCATGGGGATGTTCCTGTGGGGGCTCAGGCGATGCCGAGCATGTGCTGCAGCTGGGCGCTGCTGATCGGCGCGCCGGCGAAGTCGTCGAAGATCTTGTCGGTGACCGGGATGATGTGGTCGCGGATGAAGGCGGCACCTTCGCGCGCACCGGCTTCCTGGTCCTTCAGGCAGCACTCCCATTCCAGCGTTGCCCAGCCGGCGTAGTCGTACTGCGCCAACTTGGAGAAGATCGACTTGAAATCGACCTGGCCGTCGCCCAGCGAGCGGAAGCGGCCTGCGCGTTCGGTCCAGTCGGCGTAGCCACCGTAGATGCCCTGGCGACCATTGGGACGGAACTCCGCATCCTTGACGTGGAACATGCGGATCAGCGGATGGTAGATGTCCAGGAACTGCAGGTAATCCAGCTGCTGCAGCACGAAGTGGCTGGGATCGAACAGGATGCGGCAGCGCTCGTGCTGGCCAACACGCTCGAAGAAGCGTTCGAAGCTGGTGCCATCGTGCAGGTCTTCGCTGGGATGGATTTCGTAGCAGAGGTTGATGCCGTTGTCCCCGCAGGTATCGAGGATCGGCCGCCAGCGGCGTGCCAGCTCATCGAATGCGGCATCGATCAGGCCTGGCGGACGCTGCGGGAAGGGGAACAGGTAGGGCCAGGCGAATGAGCCGGAGAAGGTGCCCATGTCCTGCAGCCCGAGCCGGCGCGAGGCGCGGGCGGCCAGATGCAGCTGCTGCTGTGCCCATTCGCTGCGTGCCTGCGGATTGCCGCGCAGTGCTTCCGGTGCGAAACCATCGCACAGCTCATCGTAGGCCGGATGCACCGCCACCAGCTGGCCCAGGATGTGGGTGGTCAGCTCGCTGACCTGCAGGCCGTGCTCGGCCAGGGTGCCACGCAGGTCATCGCAGTAGTCCTGGCTGTCGGCGGCGGTGGCCAGGTCGAACAGGCGCGCGTCCCATGCCGGAATCTGCAGCGCCTTGAAACCATGACCGGCTGCCCAGGCGGCGATGCCGGACAGGCTGTCGAACGGCGCCTGGTCGCCAGCGAACTGCGCCAGATGCAGGCTGGGGCCTTTGAGGGTTTGCATGTGTTGCTCCAATTGTTTGTCGGTCGACAAAGAATAGGCGCGTGCATCGGGATGGTCAACACCCGCGTTACACTGCGCGCCTCAGAACGGCAGGCAGGCAGATGGCAGGGCGACCGCGCGAATTCGACAGGGACCAGGCATTGCGCAAGGCGATGCTGCTGTTCTGGCAGCACGGCTATGAGGGCACCTCGATGTCGGCCCTGGTCGAAGCGCTTGGCATTGCCTCGGCGCGCATCTACGCCGCGTTCGGCAGCAAGGAGCAGCTGTTCCGCGAAGCGGTGGCGCTGTACGAGGAAGGCGAGGGCGGCTTCGCGCCGCGCGCGCTGGAGCAGGCGTCACTGCGCGATGCGATCGGCAGCATGCTGCGGGATGCCGTGTTGACCTACACCCGTCGCGGTCGTCCGCATGGCTGCCTGGTAGTGTCCTCGGCCAGCAGCGTGTCACCGGATGGCGAGGGCGTACGCGACTGGCTGGCCGGCCACCGCCGCCAGCGCACGGCAGCGATCATCGCGCGGCTGCAGCAGGCGCAGGCGGCTGGCGAGCTGGCCGCCGATCTGTCGGTGCAGGCGCTGGGCGATCATTTCGCCACGGTGCTGCATGGCATCTCGGTGCAGGCGCGAGACGGCATCAGTCGCGAACGCCTGCTGGCGATGGTCGAGGTCGCGCTGGCGCCGTTACCGCAGCACGGCTGAGGCGGGACTGTGCCGAAAACGGCCTGATCCCCCTGCTGCCTAGCGGCGCAACGAAATTGTAACAATTTGGAGGATAATGGCGGCTTGCGCAGTTTTCCTCCTATTTGCCGCCCGGTCAGCGCAGGCCGCACGGACGCCTCCTCAGAGCTTTCGATGCCTTCCCATTCCGATTCCCGCCGTTCGTCGGGCATGTCGTCCTCCTTCGTTTCCTTCCGTCGCCATCCGCTGGCCCTGGCCTGTGCAGGCCTGGCGCTGGCTGCCAGCTTCGGTGCTGCCGCGCAGGACAGTGCACCGACCCCGACCGGGCTGGACACCATCACCGTGACCGCCGAGCACCGCGAGCAGAACCTGCAGGAAGTGCCGGTGTCGGTAGGCGTGGTGCAGGGCGAGCGCATGCGCGACTTCACCGCCGGCGGCGACGACACCCTGCTGGCGCTGTCCGGCCGCGTGCCGAGCCTGTATGCGGAAACCACCACCGGCCGCATCTTCCCGCGCTTCTACATCCGCGGCCTGGGCAACATCGATTTCTACCTCGGTGCCTCGCAGCCGGTGTCGATCATCCAGGACGACGTCGTGCTGGAGCACGTGGTGCTGAAGTCCAACCCGGTCTATGACGTGGACCAGGTGGAAGTGCTGCGCGGTCCGCAGGGCTCGCTGTTCGGCCGCAACACCACCGCCGGCATCGTCAAGTTCGACACCCTCAAGCCGACCCAGGACTACAGCGGTCGCGTCAGCGCCAGCTATGCCTCCTACAACAGCGTGTCGATCGACGGTGGCTTCGGCGGCCCGATCAACGACATCGCTTCGTTCCGCGTGTCGGCGCTGTACCAGCACCGCGACGACTACGTCGACAACACCTACACCGGCCCCAGCGCCGACGGCACGGTCAGCCCGAAGAAGAACGCCATGGGCGGCTTCGACGACCGCAACGTGCGTGCGCAGCTGCTGCTGACCCCCAGCGACGAGTTCTCGATCCTTGCTTCGGCCCACGCCCGCGACTACGAAGGCACCTCGACCCTGTTCCTGCGCAACGCACTGACCAAGGGCTCGAACAAGACCGACGTGCCGCGTGACCAGGTCGCCTACGACGAGGCCGACAACAACCCGCAGGCGTACAAGACCTACGGTGGTTCGGTGAAGGCGCGTTATGACTTCGGCGCGATCGACTTCACCTCGATCACCGCTTACGAGACCACTTCCGGCTACAGCCGCGGTGACACCGACGGCGGCGCTGCGGTCAACTTCCCGGTCAATGGCGTGCCGAACGGCTACGGCCAGTCGATGGGCCAGATCCGTGACCTGGACCAGTGGACCCAGGAGTTCCGCCTGGCCAGCCATGACGACAGCGCCCTGCAGTGGCAGGCCGGTGCGTTCTACTTCAACGGCAGCGACACCACCGACTTCTACCAGCGCGCCTGGTTCCTGAAGGGCGCTGCGCGCAACCCGAACAACTGGGTGCGCCTGCGCAACAAGAACACCTCCTGGGCCGGTTTCGGCCAGCTCAGCTACGCCTTCACCGACAAGTTCACCGTCACCGCCGGCCTGCGCCAGACCCGCGATGAGAAGCACACCCGCCTGCTGAAGACGGCCGATACCGCTGCCGGCCTGGTCACCTACAAGGGCCGCACCGACGTCAAGATGACCGACACCACCCCGAGCTGGGATCTGAGCGCGATGTATCAGATCACCCCGGACGTGAGCGTCTATGCGAAGGTCGCCCGCGGCTTCCGTGGCCCGACCATCCAGGGCCGTTCGGCGGTGTTCAATGCCGACTTCACCACCGCCGATTCGGAAACGATCCTGTCCTGGGAAGCGGGCGTGAAGAGCAGCCTGTGGGACAACCGCCTGCGCCTGAACGCCACCGCGTTCACCTACACCGTCAACGACATCCAGCTCAACGGCAACGATTCGGACGGCAACGGCGTGCTGTTCAACGCCGACAAGGCCAAGGCCTACGGCTTCGAAGCGGACATGGAGCTGCGCCCGATCCAGAACCTGACCCTGAGCGCCGGCCTGAGCCTGCTGCACAGCGAGATCAAGGACAAGCGCGTCTACGCGCAGGTCTGCGGCCTGAACGGCCAGGTGGTGTGCACGGTGAACGATCCGACCATCAAGGTCGGTGCCAACACCTTCGCGCAGATCGATGGCAACCCGCTGCCGAACGCACCGAAGTACAACATCAACCTGGCAGCGCGCTACGACTTCCCGGTCAGCGACGCGGCCACGATGTTCGTGTCCACCGACTGGAACAAGCAGGGCTACACCAGCTTCGTGCTGTACGACAGCAAGGAGTTCAACTCCAAGGGTGATTTCGAGGGTGGTCTGAAGATCGGCTATTCGGGCAACTACGGTGCCTACGAAGTGGCGCTGTTCGCGCGCAACATCACCAACGAGAAGAACCTCAAGGGTGTGATCGAGAACTACATGGCCGCGGTCTACAACGAACCGCGCACCGTGGGTGTTTCGCTGAACATGAACTGGTAAGCACTACCGGTTGGAGTATCGAAAACGGCGCTCATCGAGCGCCGTTTTTCGTTGTCCGCCCGGTTCCTCAGACTGCGGGCAACAACGCTTGCAACCGCGGCTCCAGTTCCTGCTGGCGCCAGCCGGCCAGTGCAGCCGGCCACTGCTGGTGCTCCAGATAGCTTTCCAGATGCTTGCGTGAGGCCAGCACGCCGTCGGCCAGGCCGAGCTCGCGGCTGCGTTCGGCCACCGCATCCTGCAGCTTCTTCAGCAGCTGCTTGCTGGCATCGCTGGCCTGCATCGCCAACGGCGCATCGGCTTCGTCGGCCAGCGGCGTGTCCAGCGCCTGCCATACCGCAGCGGCCAGCTTGCGCGGCGCCTTCGGGAACTGTTCGAACAGCTTGCTCACTGCAGCGGCATCGGCTGGCGGGGTGCGTGCCAGGGTGGCGGCCAGTTCGTTGTCCAGGATCCAGCTGCGCGGGCGGTCGCTGGCGCGCGCCTGCATGTCGCGCCAACGCAGCAGGCGCAGCAGGCGGCGCTGCGCGGGCGCGTCCAGGAACTGCGCCGAGCGCATGCCCAGGTGGGGCCAGCGGTCTTCGTCATTTGCCACGCTGGCCAGCAGCCGCTCGCCATCGTCGTGCAGCCACTGCTGGCGCCCCAGCGTTTCCAGCTTGGCGGAGATGGCGTCGTGCATCGCGAACAGATGCTCGACGTCGTCGGCGGCGTACTTCAGCTGGGAGTCCGACAACGGCCTGCGCATCCAGTCAGAGCGGGTTTCGCCCTTTTCCAGTGCCACGCCGGTGATCTCCTGCACCAGCTTCTGGTAGCCCATGCCAGCACCGATGCCAGCCAGCGCGGCGCCGATCTGGGTGTCGAACAACGGACGCGGCAGCACGCCACAGGTCCACTTGAACGCCACCAGGTCTTCGCTGGCGCTATGCATCACCTTGGTGATGGATTCATCGGCCAGCCACGGCGCCAAGGCCTCGGGCATGCCGGGAATCAACGGGTCGATCAGCAGGATGTCCTCGCCGACGGCCATCTGCACCAGCGCCAGCTGTGGCCAGAAGGTGCGTTCACGGATGAATTCGGTATCCAGGCCGATGCGGGTCGGCCGCTGCTGGCGGTATGTGTCCAGCTCGGCGGGGGTGGTGATCCAGGTTGCCACGTGTCAGGGCCTACTACTCGGGTTTGCTCAGGCAGGGGAGAATAGCCTAACGTCGGTCCGCATCCGTGCCGAAGGAGGCCCTGCTTGCGTTTTCTGCTGTCGCCCGCGCTGTTTACCGCCTTGGCCGTGAGCCTGGCCGGTTGCACGCCGTCGCCCCCTGCGCAGACCGCCGGTGCCACCGCAGCCCAGCCGGCCGATCCCGTACCAGAGGCCGGTCCGGCGCGTGGTACCGGGCGGGGCACGGTGACCATTGCCGGTGACGACGCGGCCGAGGACATCCAGCAGTGGACGCCGCCGCGGGTCGATCGCCAGGGACGTACGCTGGCACAGCTGCGCCGGGCTGCCGACCAGGCATTCGCGCGGGGGAATCTGTATGAAGATGGCGATGCGGCCGTGCCCCTGTGGCTGGCAGTGCAGGAGGAGGAACCCGACGATCGGCAGGCGCGCCTGGGCCTGCAACGCGCGAAACAGAAGCTGCAGCAGCAGGCCGATGCCTTGTTGCAGCGGCCATTGCAGCAGCGTGAGGCGCTGGCCGAAGCCGGGCGCCAGGCGCTGGTGCTGCTGACCCTGGCGCCGAAGGACGAGAAGGTGCGCGCGCTGCAGGGGCGGGTCGAGACCGCGCAGCGTGTGGTCGCCTACAACCGCGCGGGCGAAGACGATCTGCGTGCCGACCGTATCGGCGAAGCGGGGGATGGTGCGATTGGCAACTTCCGTGAGGCACTTGCGCTGGACCCGGCGAATCGTCGCGCGCGGCAGGGCCTGGCAGCTGCGGAAAGTGGGCTGATCCGGCGTGCCGAGGATGCCGCGCGTATCCGCGATTTCGCCAGTGCCGGCGCGTGGTTGGCAGAAGCCAGCAAGGTGCGGGACTCGTCACCGACCATCGCTGATGCGTTCGAGCGCATCGAGCAGATCCGTGCAGCGGCACTGGTCCAGCTGCGCGATGGCGGCCTGCATGATCTGACTACCCCGCAGGGGCTGAAGCCCGCGCGCGAGAAGCTGGCCGAAGCGCTGCGCATTGCCTTGCCGGGCGACGCGGTGGTGGCGCAGTTGCGCGAACGCATCGAACTGGCCACCCATTACGGCAGCTTCCGGCCGGGGCAGGTGTTCAGCGATGCGCTGCGTGATGGCGGCCGTGGACCGCAGATGATCGTGGTGCCGCATGGCGGATTCCAGATGGGCGCCAGTGATACCGAACCGGGCGCAACCGACGCAGAGCGGCCATCGCACTATGTGCGTTTCGAGCGTGGGTACGCGATGGCGATCACCGAGATCACCGTGGGTGACTTCGAGCGCTATGTGAAGGCGACCAATGCCCGCCCACGTGCGACCCGGCGTGGACATTCGGTGGTCTATGACGAGCGCAGCGGCAATTTCATCCGTCGCAGCGGTGTGGACTGGCGGTCCGACTATGACGGCGGGCGGGCACTGGGCAATTCGCCGGTGATGCACGTGAGCGTTCGTGATGCCGAGAACTACGCGAACTGGCTGTCCGAACAGACCGGCCGCAGCTACCGCCTGCCCAGCGAGGCCGAGTTCGAGTACGCGATGCGTGCCGGCAGCAGTGGCCGCTACCCGTGGGGCGATGCCGGGCTGCCACCGGAAGGCAGTGGCAATTACACCGGCAGCAAGGATGTTTCGCCTTCGGGCAGGCACTGGCACAACGCCTTCGTCGGCTATGGCGATGGTTGGTGGGGACCGGCCCCGGTCGCCAGTTTCCAGGCCAACGCCTTCGGGCTGCATGACATGGGCGGCAATCTGAGCGAGTGGGTGGCCGATTGCTGGCATGCCAGCTATCGGCGCGCGCCGGCTGATGGTGTGGCGTGGTTCAACCCGGGCTGCCGTTCACGGGTGATCCGGGGTGGCAACTGGGCCAACGCGCCGGAGCAGACCCGGGCGGCGTGGCGGCAATCGCAGGATTCGGATACCACCAATGCGCGCATCGGCTTCCGACTGGTGCGAGGGATCTGACGGGCACGACTGGATCGGCGCCGGTTTCACCCGCCGCAGGCAGCGCCGCACTAAGATTGCGCCGTACCCGCCGGCCGGCGGGGTCAGCCGGAAGACCAGCCGATGCGCAACGATCCTTTTTCCCGCTCGCCGCAGCAGCGGCGTGGCCTGTTCGGCAACATCCGCTGGTGGGTGCTGCTGCTGGCCGCCGGCTACGCGGCGTTCTACTGGTTCTCCAACCGTGCGGTCGACCCCTATACCGGCGAGAAGGTGCTGATCGACAGCAGCCTGGACGCCAGCCAGGAGAAGGCACTGGGCCTGCAGGCCTACCAGCAGATCCTGTCGCAGGAGCGCCCTTTGGGCCCGAATGAACAGGTCTCGCGGGATGTCCGGGCGATTGCCGAGCGACTGATCGCCAAGGTGGACGTGGTCGAAACCGCGCTGGCGCAGGAACACGGGCTGCAGCCGGCACACTTCGCACGCGAATTCGAGTGGGAAGTGAACGTGATTCCGTCCGAGCAGGCCAATGCTTTCTGCCTGCCCGGTGGCAAGATGGCGGTCTACACGGGGCTGATTCCGGTGGCGCGCACCCGCGATGCGATGGCGGTGGTGATGGGCCATGAGATCGCCCACGCATTGCTGCGCCATGGTGCACAGCGCATGGCCCAGCAGAAGCTGACCCAGATCGGCCAGGTAGCCGGCGCCGCCAGTGGCATGGATGCGCAGCAGCAGCAGATGATGATGTCGGCGATGGGCTATGGGTATCTGTTGCCGTACGCGCGCAGCCACGAGACGCAGGCCGATGAAGTGGGCCTGATGCTGGCGGCCGCGGCGTGCTTCGACCCGCGCGAGGCGGTGCCGCTGTGGCAGCGCATGGGCCAGGCCGGTGGTGGCCAGTCGCCGCCGGAGTTCGCCTCGACCCACCCCAACCCGGGCACCCGTATCCAGAACCTGCAGGCGTTGATGCCGAAGGCACTGGAGTATCGGCAGAAGTTCTGCGAGCAGGCCAGGTAAAGGGTGGTTCGGCAGGGCTGCGCCCTGCACCCGCAGAAGCGGTAGTGCCGGCCGCTGGCCGGCAACCTCAACAGCAACAGCTGGCTTCCTGTGGGATGGCGGGGTGGGTCCGGTTGCGGGGGACGCCGTGAACCCGTCCATGGGGGCTTGGCAGCCGCATCCATGCGGCTGACACCCCGCAACCGGACCCACCCCGCCTTCGACAGATTTCGCGATCTGTCGGAACGGCATGGCCTGCCCTTGGTGGGTGTCGACCTTGGTCGACACGGTAGATCCACGCCATGCGTGGATGCATTTCGATCAATTGTCGAAATATTCGATCTCGATGGAGATTCATTCACGCATGGCATGGATGTACCAACCGCCACCGGGAAACTCTCGAAGGCGGGGTGGGTCCGGTTGCGGGGGCGTGAGCGCCATGGATGGCGCGACCGAGCTTACATGGACGTACTTGCAGCGTCCCCC
>NZ_JBYTEK010000014.1:0-9095 GCF_058783335.1 Stenotrophomonas sp. FW305-C-20-S1
GGCCGGCAACCGCGCGATGCCTGGGAAGTCCATGGGATTGCCGGCCAGCGGCCGGCACTACCGTTTTTTCTTTTCCGCGTTGTGCCTGGCGGCGGCGCGCAGCAGTGCTTTCAGCGCCGCGGCGTTGGGCATGCCGCCTTCGTGGATGTCGATCGCGCGGCGTGTGCCGCCTTCCAGGCTGGCATTGAACAGGCACTTCGGGTCCGGCAACGCGGCGCCGTGGGCGAAGGTCAGCTTCACCGCCTGCTTGTAGGTTTCGCCGGTGCACAGGATGCCGTTGTGTTCCCACACCGGTGTGCCGCGCCATTTCCAGGTTTCCTCCACGTCCGGCAGCACCTCGTGGATCAGCGCGCGCACACGGGCGAGGATGTCGCCGCGCCAATCAGCGAGCTCGGCGATGCGGGCGTCAATCAGGGCGGCAGCGGGGAGAGCGGCATCTGCGGGATCGGACTTCTGCGTGGCCATCGCGTGGTCTCGTTCGGGGAAAGAACCTGGGGGATTACATACGTTCGCCAGGCAGCTGGCTGGCCTGCCGCACCCAGTCGAGGAACCGCGCCTCGTCCAACGGCTCGTCCTCAAGGATGTGCAGGTAGCGGGTGTCGGCGCTCTTGGACGGTTCAGGCGGAACAGGCTGCAACAGCGCGCCGCGAAAGAACGCGACCTTGATGTAGCGGGCGAAGCAATGGAAGCTGAGGAACCAGCCCTCGCCTGCAGCAACGCCGTACATCGGCGAGTTCCATTTCACTGCCTTGTGCACACCGGGCACGGCCTGTTCGATCAGGGCGTCCAGACGCTCACCAACGGCCCGTTTCCAGTCCGGCATGGCAGCGATATAAGCCTGCACGGGCGCATCGCCCTCACCCTTGGCGATCTGCGGGTTACCGCCGGACAGCAGCTTCGGCGCGGCACTGCTGGCAGGTCGCTTGGCGGGCATCGCAGGGGCCATGAGGGTCGAAGGCCCGAGCGTACGCCGCCGCCCGGCAGCGGTCACGGCGCACTGCGCCATGGTCTCAGAGGCTGCTGCGGAACTGCCGCCAGGTGGGCAGCTTGCGGGCCCCGCGCAGGAACCACATCAGGGTGGCCATCACCAGGCCGAACATCACGCCTGCCGCCACCCCGGCAAGCAACAGCAGTTCCAGCGCCGGGGCCCTGCCCTGCCACAACAGCAGCCACATCAGTACCGTCCAGAACACGCCAAACAGCAGGCCCTGCAGCAGCGTATTGGTCAGGAAACCGGCCAGTATCGGCGGCGGAAGCGCGACACCCAGCCGCCACAGCATGCGGTGCAGCAAGGGGGCCGCTTCCCTCCGTGGCACCCCGGAACGGTCCAGGAAGCGCAACGCCACCTGGATGTCCGCCGGGTATCGATGGTCGCTCTCATCCATCCACTGAAACTAACGAGGCGGCAGCACAAACGCAAACGGCCGCCCGAAGGCGGCCGTCGCGGCAACAACCGAAGTTGTTTATCAGCCCTTGGTTGCCAGACGGGCGGCCTTGGCGGCAGCAGCAGCAGCCAAATCTTCCTTGATGCGGGCAGCCTTGCCTTCCAGGCCACGCAGGTAGTACAGCTTGCCGGCGCGGACCTTACCACGGCGCTTCACTTCGACCGAGTCGATGATGGCGCTGTGAGTCTGGAACACGCGCTCGACGCCGTAGCCGTGCGAGATCTTGCGCACGGTGAACGAGGAGTTCAGGCCGCCGTTCTTGGTCGCGATGACAACGCCTTCATAGGCCTGCACGCGCTCGCGGGTACCTTCCTTCACCTTCACGTTGACGACAATGGTGTCGCCCTGGCTGAACTGCGGCAGTTCGCGGGTGATCTGGGCGGATTCGAATTCCGCGACGATGGACTTGTTCAGCTTGCTCATGGGTTACACCGATTCATTGTTCGGGTGGGCGTGTCATTCGACAGCGTGGGCTCATGCAGTCACCGGACTGTGCTGCACGTTTGTTTTGGGTACTGCGCACCGGCCGGGGCCGGCGTAATGGGCCATGATAGCCGATAAAGCAGGGCTGGCGCTAGACCTTGCCCTTTTCCGCCGGGACCTGGCGGGCCAGGGCCAGCAGCTTGCGGTCGGCCTTGCCCAGCGCCTGTTCATCCAGCAGGTCCGGGCGCCGCTGTGCGGTACGGATCAACGACTGCTGCCGGCGCCAGGCGGCGATGGCGGCATGGTTGCCCGAGCGCAGCACGTCCGGCACGTCCCCCAGCGGATGCTGGGCCGGCTGGCTGTAATGCGGGCAGTCGAGCAGGCCGAGGTCGCCCTCGAAACTGTCCTGCGCCGCGGATTCGGCGTCATTCAAGGCGCCTTCCTGCAGCCGGGCCACCGCGTCGATGATGACCGCCGCCCCCAGCTCGCCGCCGGACAGCACATAGTCGCCGAGGGAAATCTCCTCATCGACATTGGCGGCCAGGAAGCGCTCGTCGATGCCTTCATAGCGGCCGCAGAGCAGGACCATGCGCGGCAATGCCGCCAGTTCCCGCACCTTGGCCTGGGTCAACGGCGCGCCCTGCGGGCTGAGATGGATCACCCGCGCAGGCGTCGGATCGGCCTCACGGATCGCCTGCAGGCACGCCTGCAGCGGCTCGATCAGCATCACCATGCCAGGGCCACCGCCGAACGGACGATCGTCCACCCGGCGGTAGTTGCCCTCGGCGTAATCACGGGGATTCCAGCCATGCAGGCTGAACAATCCCTTTTCCTGCGCACGGCCGACCACGCCCAGCCCAGCGGACTGGGCGAGGAAATCGGGGAACAGGGTGATGACGTCGAAACGCATGCTCACACTCAGAACTCGGGGTCCCAGTCGACCACGACCAGATTGGCCTCGAAGTCGACGGATTTGACGAACTCCGGCACGACGAACGGAATCATCCGCTCGCGGTCACCGCGTACGACCACCACATCGTTGGCGCCGGTACTGAACAGGTGCGAGACCTGGCCGAGGGCAACGCCTTCGACGGTCTTCACATCCAGGCCCTCCAGATCGACCCAGTAATACTCGTCGGCATTGGGCGGCGGCAGCGCACTGCGGGCCACGAAGACCTCGGTGCCATGCATCGCCTCGACCGTGTCGCGATCCTCGATACCCGGGAAACGGGCCACCAGATGCTTGCCGGTATCCCGGCCACGGGCGCCTTCAAGTGTCGATTCCTGCCCGTTGGGGCTGCGCAGGATCCACGGTTGGTAACGGAAAATAGCGGAACGCGGCTCGGTCCAGGACTCGAGCTTTATTTCGCCGCGCACACCAAAAGCGCCGACAATCCTGCCAAGCAGGATGCGGCGCTCGTTATCTTTCATCTGCGTTCAATCAGATGGGCCGCACCAGGGCGCGGCCCGTCAGGATCAGGCCGCAGCGGCCTGGGACTTGCTCGCTTCCTTGATCAGGTTGCGAACTTTCTCGGTCGGCTGGGCGCCGTTCTTGACCCAATGGTCAACGCGGGCCAGGTCCAGCTCGATGCGCTTCTCGCCGCCCTGTGCAACCGGGTTGTAGAAGCCAACGCGCTCGATGTTGCGGCCGTCGCGGGCGCTGCGGACGTCGGTGACGATGATGTGGTAGAACGGACGCTTCTTGGCGCCGCCGCGGGTCAGTCGAATCTTGACCATGGTGGTTTTTTCCTATTGCCCAGTCGCCAGGATGGCGCGGTAAGCGGGCGATTATAGCGGCAGAGTCCGGCCGAGCCAACCCCGGGCGTCTACCCCGGGGTCAGAACCCTTTTACCGAGCAAAAGGGTTCTGACTCCAACGGTTCCATTCAGGAAAGCGACTGCCAGGGCACCCGGGCCAACACCGCCCTGCCCTGTTCGGCCAGAGCCTGCGAACCCGGCAGCGCCTGACCATTGATGGCATCCAGCGCCCACAACCCGCTGGCGTTGCAGGCGAAAGCCGCCCGCATGCCGGCCAGCTCATCCAGCCGCAACGGCCGGGTCTGCTGTGGGCCCACCCAGCCCGCCTGCAGCAGCGCTTCAGCGGTTCCCCGCAGCGCAGGCGCCTGTGGCCAGATCAGGTGTTCGCCGTCATGCACGGCCAGGTTCCAGGTCGTGCCCTCGCTGATCTGCCCGTCGGCAGTGACGAACAGCGCATCGTCGAAACCCGCTGCCAACGCGGCACGGCGCTGGGCGAACAGGCCAAACGTACCGACATGCTTGATCTGCGGCAGCTCTCGCTGCCATGTCGCGCTGCGTACGCATTTCGGCGCGGTCAGCGCGACCGGCGCGGAGACGGCAACCAGTACATCCACCGGCACGCTTGCCAGCGGCGCGCGGAAATCGAAACGGCGCGAGAACACGGTGACCCGCATCGATGCGTCGACCTGGCCGGCCTGTTGCAGCGCCTGCGCCATCCACGCCTGCACCTGCGCGATATCGAGCCCGCTGCCGAACAGTTCCTGCGTTGCCTTGGCCAGCCGCTGCAGATGCAGATCAAGACCCTGCACCGCGTTGCCGCGCACCTGCAACGAGGTGAAGTGGCCGTAGTTGGTCAGCGCCGGCAGCAGGTCTTCGGCCCGCGCCGTTGCGCCGTTGCAGGTCACCGTCATCGCAGCAGCGCCTGCGCCTGTTCCCACATGCCACGCAGCACGTCGGCGGCCGGCGCTGCCGGTGCCATCCACGCCGACTGCCCGGCCCAGGCCTGCATCGCAGCAAGCCGGTTTTCCTGCGTGGCCTGCTTGCGCATCGGTCCAGTCAGGCCACGCTGCACCGGGTACGGGCGCGGCGCGGGTGCGCCCTCGGCAGCAGCTGCACGCACGTAGGCAGTCGCCAGGCCGCGGCCAAGGCGCCCACTGAACGCGCGCGTCGGCCAGGTGTCTTCGGGTTCGCTGCGGGCCAATGCATCGGCCCATGCCGGCGCCACCGCTGCTTCGGGTGTGCGCAGGAAGGCCGTGCCGATCTGCACGGCGCTGGCCCCGAGCATCAAGGCAGCAGCAATGCCGCGACCGTCGCCGATTCCGCCCGCAGCGATCACCGGAATATCCAGGTTGTCCGCCAGCCGCGGCAGCAGTGCGAACAGGCCGACCAGCTGCTGCTCTGCACGCATCGGATCGAAGGCGCCGCGATGGCCGCCGGCTTCGGCGCCCTGCGCGACCACCGCGTCAGCACCCGCGTCCTGCGCAGCGCGCGCTTCGGCCAGCGTCGTAGCGCAGGCAATCCAGGCGATGCCCGCATCCTTCAACTGCTGCACATGACGCGGCGACAGCACGCCCATGATGGTCGAGGCCACCGCCGGCCGTGCCGCCAGCAGCGCACTGAACTGCTCCTCGAAATCGGCAGGCGTGGCATCCGCTGCGCTGGCCGCAACCTCCGGCCCCCACTGGCCCAGGAACGCACGCGTGGCGGCCTCGGCGGCCACATCGCGCACCGGCGCGGGATCGGGCAACCACAGGTTCACCTGCGCCGGCCCGCTGGACGCTGCACGGAAGTCCTGCATCCAGCGACCGATATCCGCCGCCGGCGACAACACGGCCCCCATCGCGCCCATGCTGCCGGCGTTGGCCAGCGCGGCGGAAAGCGGAACCGGACAGGCACCGGCCATCGGTGCCAGCAAGATCGGCAGCTGCAATGAAAAACGCCGACAGAAATCGTCGGCGCGTTCGAGAATCGGCGAAAGGCTCACGCGACGCACCTGTGGAAGGAGTCGCTGCCAGCATACGCCAGACACTGTGGACGGGAGCGTCGCCGCGGGCGATCCGCTCCCGCCCGGCTCAGCGTGCAGACACCGCGTAGGTGCGGACCAGCTGGCTGTCCATTTCTTCGTTGAACTTGAACGTCACATAGCGCGCGTCATCAGCGGCAAACTCTTCCTCGGCGCTGGCGCGACCGATCTCGGTGCCCTCGGCATCCAGCGCACGCGCCACCAGCTTGCCCTTGAAGGCCTTGTCGGCCACCACGTACACCGCCGCGTCCTTGGAGCCCATGCCACGGCTCTTGCCGAGGGTGACGGTGAGGCCCTGCGCGGCCAGGCCCGGATCGGCCTGCAGCGTCACGTTCATGCGCTTGTCCACGCCCTCGCCCAGCCCGGCGACGAAATCGGCAGCGGTACCACTGATGGCACTACCGGCCTTCTGCGACACGGAGGTGTCGTCCTTGCAGGCAACCAGGCCCAGGGCCAGCGCCATCACCACGATCGACTTGTTCATGCACATTCCTTTGATTGATTCCGCGGGTTGTTCAAGCGTTCGATACAGCGCGCGCTCAGCGGAACGGCATGCCACGGCCGCCCATGGCGCCCATCATGCCCTTCATGCTGCGCATCATGCCCTTCATGCCGCCACCGGCCATCTTGCTCATCATCTTTTCCATCTGCATGTACTGCTTCATGAGCTTGTTGACGTCGGCCGGGGTCACGCCCGAGCCCTTGGCGATGCGGGCGCGACGCGAGCCATTGAGCAGGTTCGGGTTGCGACGTTCCTTCTTGGTCATCGAGCCGATGATGGCGATCATGCGCGGCACTTCCTTGCCCTGGCTGACCTGCTGCTTGAGGTGCTCGGGAATCTGGCCCAGGCCCGGCAGCTTGTCCATCAGGCCGCCGATGCCGCCCATGTTCTGCATCTGCTCGAGCTGGTCGCGCATGTCGTTCAGATCGAACTTCTTGCCCTTGGCGACCTTCTCGGCCAGCTTCTGCGCCTTGTCCTTGTCGACCTGCTGCTCGACCTGCTCGACCAGCGACAGCACGTCGCCCATGTCGAGGATGCGGCTGGCGATACGGTCCGGGTGGAACACGTCCAGGCCTTCCGGCTTTTCGCTGACACCGACGAACTTGATCGGCTTGCCGGTGATGTAGCGCACGCTCAGCGCGGCGCCGCCACGGGCGTCACCGTCGGTCTTGGTCAGGACAACGCCGGTCAGCGGCAACGCATCACCGAAGGCCTTGGCGGTATTGGCCGCGTCCTGGCCGGTCATGGCATCGACCACGAACAGCGTTTCAGCCGGGTTGACCGCAGCGTGCAGGGCCTTGATCTCGGCCATCATCGCTTCGTCGATGGCCAGGCGGCCGGCGGTATCGACCAGCAGCACGTCGACGAACGACTTGCGCGCGTCATCGATGGCGGCGCGGACGATGGCCTCCGGCTTCTGCTCGGCGCTGGACGGGAAGAACAGCACGCCCACCTGGTCGGCCAGCGTCTTCAGCTGCTCGATCGCCGCCGGACGGTAGACGTCGGCCGAGACCACCATCACCTTCTTCTTGCGCTTTTCCTTCAGGTGCTTGGCCAGCTTGCCGACCGTGGTGGTCTTGCCGGCGCCCTGCAGGCCCGCCATCAGGATGATGGCCGGCGCGGGAACGTTGAGGTTCAGGTCGCTGGCTTCGGCGCCCATCACCGCGGTCAGCTCGTCGCGCACGACCTTGATCAGGGCCTGGCCCGGGGTCAGCGACTTCAGCACTTCCTGGCCGACCGCACGCACCTTGATGCGTTCGATCAGGGCCTGCACCACCGGCAGCGCGACGTCGGCTTCAAGCAGGGCGATGCGGACCTCGCGGGTCGCCTCGCGGATGTTCTCTTCGGTCAGGCGGCCACGGCCGCGCAGGCGCTCGATGGTGCCGGAAAGGCGCTGGGTCAGGGACTCGAACATGCGGCGCAACCTGTCTGAAAGCGGGGGACAATAAGGCCCACAGTATAACGGGTCCATCGCGCTCCCCGGACTGCGACGCCACGCCCGTCGCCAGCACCGCGGGGGTATGCGAAACTTCAACGATGACAATCGTTCTCATCGCCGTCCTGTTCTACCTGGCTGCCAGCGCCCTGCTGGTGCGCGCCCTTGGTCGCAACGACGGGGTGACCTCGCCCGCCTGGCTGTGGCCTGCGCTGCCGGCGATGCTGCTGCATGGCGGTTACCACGTGCTGGTGGCGATGCGCACGACCGGCGGCCCGGACATGCACTTCTTCGCCGCGTTGTCGCTGGTCGGCCTGGGAATGGCCTGGCTGACCTCGCTGGTGGGCGCGCGCGGGCGCATGTCCACTCTGGGCGTAGTGGTGTTCCCGCTGGCCGCGCTGCTGCTGGTGGTCTACCACGGCTATGGCCATGAACCGAGCAAGGTGCTGGGCTGGCGCCTGGCCAGCCACGCCTGGCTGGCACTGCTGGCCTACGCCACGCTGAGCATCGCCGCGCTGCTGGCGATCATGCTGTGGCTGCAGGAGCGTGCGCTGCGGCGCCGTGAATTCCGTCCGTGGCTGCGTGCGCTGCCGCCGATGGCCGATCTGGAATCGCTGCTGTTCAGGGTGATCACCGTCGGCTTCGCCCTGCTGACCCTGACCTTGGTTACCGGCGTGCTGTTCGTCGACGACCTGCTGGCGCAGAAGCTGGTGCACAAGACGGTGCTGAGCGTGCTGTCGTGGATCGTGTTCGGCGTGCTGCTGATCGGCCGCCGCCGCTATGGCTGGCGCGGCACGAAGGCAGTGCATTGGACGCTGACGGCGATGCTGTTGCTGCTGCTGGCGTTCTTCGGCAGCCAGTTCGTGATCGAGCTGGTGTTCGGGCATTCGCGCTAGAGGCGTGCCGGCCAGCGGCCGGCAATCGGAGTACGGTAGATCCACGCCATGCGTGGATGCCCCGGAGGCTCAAGGCAGCGGTTGGGCCAGGATCCTGCGCACCGAGCGGCCACTGTTGGTGAGGATGTCGTCGACCTGCCAGCAGCCCTCCCCTTTGCGCACCATCGGCACGCGGGTCACGTAGGCCTTGCCCCAGACCGGATAGCGCATTTCGACCTGGCCGGCCGTGGCCGAGGCCTGCTTCCAGCTGTAGCGCACCGGGCTGTCGATCTCCCCGTCCTGCGCGTCCAGCCACGGATCGGAATCGAGCGTGCAGATGCCCTCTTCGCGCACCTGGCAGGCACGCTCGCCATGCAGCGCCTTGGCAAACGCCGCACTGACCAGTGCCTGCGGCGGCTCCAGCAGGTCGCCCTTGCCGGTGGTCGCTTCGAAGAAGGCCCGCGCCACGTCAGCCGGTTGCTGGCAGGCCGGCGCGGCCTGCACGGTGGGGGCCAGCAGCAGGCCGATGATCACCCACATCCCTGTCTTTCGCATATCCAGTTCCTTGACGGTGGAAGGACGCCGGGCATGGCCCGGCGCTACCCCTGCGTGTTGTCCGGTAGCGACAGGGACAG
>NZ_JBYTEK010000014.1:9105-105134 GCF_058783335.1 Stenotrophomonas sp. FW305-C-20-S1
TCACCTCTCCTTTTCCTTTACTGTGGAGGCCCCCCGGACGTCCCCCGCCGCTACCCATGCGTGTTGCCCGGTAGCGCCGGGCCATGCCCGGCGAACGCGCAGCGCGGCAGGGATTACAACCCGTACCGTTCGATCGCGTCCAGATGCGGCTGGCGGTCCTGGTCGCAGGCCTCGGCCAGGCGCAGCCAGCAGTGTGGATGTGCCCAATCCGCCGTGGCCTGCTGCAGGAAGCGGTGCAGCGCCAGCGGCGCATGGTCCTGCGGCTGAGCGACGGTGAACAACAGGCCCGGCAACGTCCCGTCTTCCGCGTCCGGATCGGTCACGGTGTAGTCCGCACGGCTGTGCGACCACACCTTCCAGCCCTGTGCCTCGGCTGCCTCCACGAAAGCGTTCCATGCCTCCTCGCCCGGGTGCGCGCCGTCGACCAGCCAGCTGCGCGCGAAACCACCCCGCTCCAGCACATGCACCTGCGCATAGGTCGGAATGAAGTGCTCGCGCTCCGCTTCGTCCTCGGGTGCGGGGTGTACCAGGCCGGCGTCGAACACCACCCAGTCCCCCACCTGCTGCGCGCGGTTGGCCGGTGCGTTCTCGACGATGCGCGCGGTCACCGGGCCGCTGCGGCGGGCGTAGTACTCCATCGGCTCGCCGCCTTCTTCGCTGCGGATGATCACCCAGCCCCAGGGCTCTTCGACCACGCCCTGCTGGCTGGACAGTTCCATGCCGATTGCTGCCGCCGAGCGGCGCACCGCATCCCAGTCGCGCGCCGCACTGGCCGCACTCATATGGTCCCAATGCGCGGCACTGGGCTCTTCCAGCAGTTCCACCAGCTGCGCATAGCAGGCCTGTGCTTCGCTGAAGCGGCCGGTCTCCATGTACATGCGGGCAAGCGTCCCGCGTGCGCCGTTCGAACCTGGCGACAACGCCAGCAATGCCTGCGCGGCCTGTTCCAGCGCTGGCCAGTCGGACGCGCGCCGTGCACGCTGCACCTCGCACCAGTGCGCGAACACCGGCACGCTGTCGCGGTAGGTCGCGGCCAGCCTGCGCAGGCCATCATCATCGCCCTGCTCGGCCAGCCAACGCATCAGCGTGTAGGCCGCCGCGCCGTCTTCCTGCGCGTGGCCGCGCACGAAGTCCCACAGCAGCGCCTGCGCTTCGCTCTTCGCGCCACAGGCATGCAGCGCCGAGGCGGCGACCTCGGCCAGCGCGCCGTCGTCCGGCCGCTCGGCGTGCGCCTGCAGCAGCCACTGCGCTTCGCGCTCGGGATCGCGCGACTGGTTCTGTTCGCCCTGCGCTTCCAGCCACGCCAGCAGCTCAGCGGCAGGCACCGGCAGCGGCGCCATCTGCGGCAGCGCTTCGATGCGTGCCGCCAGACCGGCCACCAGCGCGGCAGCGCCGCGGTCCTGGCGCAGCTGCGCCAGATGGGTGCGGGCCAGACCCAGCTGGCGCTGCGCCACCCAGCGTGCACCGCGCTGCAGGGCCAGCTCCAGGCTCAACGCGGCGATCTCGATCACCAGGCGATGCGCGCCGACAGCGGCGAAGTGCTCGATGATCGTGTTGAAGCGCGTTCCCAGATCCCAGGTGTTGCGGGCGGCATCACGGCTGCACAGTGTCGAAGCCGTATTGGCCCACAACCGCCAGTGATTCGGCGTCAGCTCGCTCCATGGCACCAGCTGCTGCAGCGCCTCTTCATCGCGTCCCAGCTGGGCCAGTGCCCAGGCCTTGGACAGCCGGCGCGGCACCGTGCAGTTGGCTGGCTCGTATTCGCCCGCAGCGGCCACTTCGGCTTCGCGCTTCTCGATCAGCGCCAGCGCTTCCTGCGCACGGCCGCTGGCCAGCAGGATCTTGATCTGCATTTCAGGGAAGCTGTCGAACACTTCCTTGCCGCGCGCCTGGATCGCCGCCGCCTGCACCTGCAGGTAATCCAGCGCGTCCTGGCCGCGGCCGTCGTCCAGCAGCGCGTCGGCCTTCTCGCAGCTCAGGCACTGGAAGCAGGCCCAGCTCGGGTCGATGCGGCCCAGCGTCTCGTCGCAGACCTCGATGCGCTCGGGCACCCAGCCCGGACCATCGATGTTGCCGTAGCAGGCGGCAAGATCCTGGGTGACGCAGATCGACTGCGGGCAGTCCAGGGTATCGGCACGGTGTGCGCGCTCGAACAGCGCCACCGACTCGCCCAGCGCGCTTTCGCCTTCCACGCGGTTGCCGACGCGGTTGCGCAGCGCCCAATGGCCGACATAGACGTCGACCCAGGGGTTGTCCAGCGCCTTGCCCAGCGCGCGCGCCTCGGGCAGCAGTGCATCGACGCGGTCGACCTGCAGTTCACTGACTTCATCGGCAAGGCGGGTCAGCAGGTGGGCGTTCTGCGCCTGGCCTGCCTGGCGCAGGTCTTCCTGCAGTTTTTCGACCCAGTTCCAGATATCCATGGGGGTAATGCTCCTGTCTAGCGAAGGCTGGATGAGAGGGAGTAGCGGTGCTCAGCGCAGCATCTGCTGCAGGGCACCGGCAATGTCGGTAAATGCACCATTGAGATCGGGGCCCGGCGTCGCCGCGCTCTGCTGCAGCGGCCGGCCCTGTGCGGACACGATGATCTTCAGCGAGCGCAGCAGGCGCGCTGCCGCCCCGGCCTGCGGGTGGCCCTCGCGCTGGGCCTGCAGCAACGCCTGCACCGCTGGATTGTCCAGGTTGAGGTACAGCCGCGACGGCGCACGCGCCTCGATGCGCGCGGTGAACTGGCGCGCCAGCCGCAGTGCCGCCATCG
Organism: Stenotrophomonas sp. FW305-C-20-S1; assembly: GCF_058783335.1. Lineage (NCBI taxonomy): Bacteria > Pseudomonadati > Pseudomonadota > Gammaproteobacteria > Lysobacterales > Lysobacteraceae > Stenotrophomonas > Stenotrophomonas sp. FW305-C-20-S1. Next base: position 11,861 of record NZ_JBYTEK010000014.1, read on the forward strand.
ATACGCGCTTGTCGTTCTCGTCGTCTTCCAGGCGCTGCTTCAGTTCGGCCTCGCGGTCGGGCACCACCACCACCGGCAACGCCTCGGGGCTGAACCGCGCCGGCAGCAGCTGTTCGCCGTCGCCCAGGTGTTCGCGCAGCCAAGCCAACTGCGTATCGTCAAGGCTGTCGTCGGTGCGGAACAGTGCGCGGTTGCCCTGCTCGGTACCCAGTTCGACCAGGCGCAGGCCCTTGGCCTGGGCCCAGCGGCGCAGGAACGGCACCACCGCGTAGCGATGACCATGCGCGACCGGCACGCCCATTGCGCGGAACAGCATTTCCTCGAAGCCACCACCGTTGTCGAGGATCACATGCACTGCGCCGCGCGCCGGCAACGCGCTGGCCGGCAGGTCACCCTGCGAAGTCGGCACCCGCACGTGTTCCAGCAGCAGGTCGAACAGGCGCTCATCGCACAGCGCCGCGCCCAGCAGGGCTTCATTGTGGCGGCTGAGCACGCGGCGCCAGGCTTCGGGCTGCTGCCGGGCGACGTCGGCCAGGCCATCGATCAGCGCTTCCAGCAGGGCGTGCTGCACGGCGCGATAGTGGTCATCGCGCTGCAGGTCCTCGCGGCTGGCGGTCGGGGTCAGCTTCGACGATTCGATCACCCCGCCGATGAAACCGGCCCAAGGCGGCAGCAGGTCGCGTGCATCGTCGTCCAGCAGCATGCCGCGCACGAACACCGACAGGTTGCGGTTGTCGCTGGTGCCGTAGGTGGCACCGTCCTGCACCCAGAGCATGCCGACGGCGTCGCTGCTGCCATCGGGCTGCAGCGGCATCGTCACGATGGGCTCGAAATCGTGTTCGAAACGGGCCGCGAACTGCTGCGCCTGGCGGCGTGCCTGCACCGGATGCAGGGCGACGTCACCCTGCCCGCGCCATGGCGGCGGTTCGGGATTGATCGCGGCCGTCGCCGCACCGATGAAGATCGGCTCGGACAGCAGCGCGCAGTAGCGGCCCAGCACCTCGTGCAGGCGCGCTTCGTTGGCCAGCGGCAGGAAGTCCGGATGCAGCTCCAGCTCGACCTCGGTGCCGATCGCGCGCGCCGGCACTTCGCTGACGGTGTACTGCTCGGCGTTGCTGGACACGTACAGGTGGCCCAGCTGCGGCGCCTGGTACGAGGTGGTGCGCACGCTGACACGGCGCGCCAATACGAAGGCCGACAGGAAACCCAGGCCGAACATGCCGATCAGGCCTTCATCGTCCTCGCCGTCCTGGCGCAGGCCCCGGGTGTAACCGACACCGACCGTGGCCAGGTAATCGTGGATTTCCTGCCGGGTCAGGCCGGCACCGGTATCGGTGATGCGCAGCACGCCGGCGGCGACATCGACCTGCACGTCGATGCGCGACACACTCTGGATGCCGGGCTGCTCGATACGGCGACGGATGATCGAATCGTGCGCGTTCTGCACAAGCTCGCGCAGCGCCACCATCGGCGTGGAATACAGGTGCTTGCCCAGCACCGTCATCAGTCCATTGAGATCGACCCCGGCGCGGCGGATTTCGGCGGCGGGGGTGCTGAACATCGGGTCCTGCATGTAAACGATTACTCCTTGCCACGGAAAGGCGCCAGGGGGCGCCTTCGTCGAGCCGGGAAAACTAGCACAGGCTGGCTGACCGCTGCTGTGCCGTCGGCCGCATCTGCAGGTCCGAGCACGGACCCGACCCCGGTCACGCCGCGTCGATGGCCTCGGACAGGCGTTCGACCGCGATCACTTCCATGCCCTTCACCGAGCCGCCCTTGGGGGCATTGGCCTTGGGCACGATGGCGCGCTTGAAACCGTGGGTCGCCGCCTCGCGCAGGCGGTCCTCGCCGTTGGGCACCGGCCGGATTTCACCGGACAGGCCGACTTCGCCGAACGCGATGGTCTTCTCGGCCAGCGGACGGTCCTGCAGCGAGGACAGCACCGCCAGCAGCACCGGCAGGTCGGCGGCAGTCTCCTGCACGCGGATGCCGCCGACCACGTTGACGAACACGTCCTGGTCGCCGACCAGCACGCCGCCATGCCGATGCAGCACCGCCAGCAGCATGGCCAGGCGGTTCTGCTCCAGCCCCACCGCCACGCGGCGCGGATTGGACAGCGGCGAGGCGTCGACCAGCGCCTGCACTTCCACCAGCAGCGGCCGGGTGCCCTCGCGGGTAACCATCACGCAGCTGCCCGGCTGGTGCGTGCTGCCACCGGAAAGGAAGATCGCCGACGGATTGGAGACCTCCTTCAGGCCCTTGTCGCCCATCGCGAACACGCCCAGCTCGTTGACCGCACCAAAGCGGTTCTTGAACGCGCGCAGCAGGCGGAAGCGGCTGCCGCTCTCGCCTTCGAAATACAGCACGGCATCGACCATGTGCTCCAGCACGCGCGGGCCGGCGATGCCGCCTTCCTTGGTCACATGGCCGACCAGGAACACGGCGGTTCCGGTTTCCTTGGCGAAGCGCACCAGCCGTGCGGCACTCTCGCGCACCTGGCTGACCGAACCGGGCGCGGCGGTCAGCGTCTCGGTCCAGAGCGTCTGTACCGAATCGGCCACGATCAGCCGCGGCCCACTCTTGGTGGCGTGCTGCAGGATGGATTCGACACCGGTCTCGGCCAGCGCGTTGACGCCCTCCAGCGGCAGCTCCAGCCGATGCGCGCGGCCGGCGACCTGGGCCAGTGATTCCTCACCGGTGACGTAGAGCACCGGCAGGACCGCAGCCATCTTCGCCACCGCCTGCAGCAGCAGGGTGGATTTGCCGATGCCCGGATCACCACCGACCAGCACCACCGCGCCCTCGACCAGGCCGCCGCCCAGCACGCGGTCGAATTCACCGATGCCGGTGCTGACCCGGTTGTGTTCGGTCTGCGCCACATCCTTCAGTGCGGTGATCTTCGGCGGGTCGATCTTGCCCGCCCAGCCGGCACGGCGCGAGGCGGGCGCCTTGGCCGCCGCAGCGCTCTCAAGGACGATTTCCGACAGCGAGTTCCAGGCATTGCACTCGGTGCACTGGCCTTGCCACTTGCTGTATTCGGCGCCGCATTCATTGCAGACATACGCGGTGCGGGCTTTGGCCATCGGAGATTTCCTGCAGGGGCAACGAGCGTGGCAGGATAGCCGAGCCGGGTCGCAGCTGCTGCGACCACTCAAGTCCCACCCGTCGGTGCCGATAGCGGTGGCGGGCGTGCGCCTTGCGGGCGCCCCTCCCTCCTCCTCTGGATTCAACATGACTGGTAGTTACAGTCAGAGCCTGGTCGCCATCTCGTTGCTGGTGGCCATGCTGGCATCGTATACCGCGCTGGATATGGCCGGCCGCCTGGCCACGGCCCAGGGCCGGGTCGCCCGCTGGTGGCTGGCCGGCGGTGCCGCCGCGATGGGCCTGGGCATCTGGTCGATGCACTTCATCGCGATGCTGGCCTTCAAGCTGCCGGTTCCGGTCGGTTACGACCTGGCGATCACCCTGTATTCGCTGGCGGTGTCGATCGGCGCGTCGGCCTATGCGCTGTGGCTGGTGTCGCGCCCCAGCCTGCCGTTGCAGCGGCTGGCCGCGGGTGCGGTGCTGATGGGACTGGGTATCGCCGCCATGCACTACCTGGGCATGGCCGCCATGCGCATGCAGCCCGGTATCGATTACCACCCCGGCTGGTTTGCCGCGTCGATCGCAGTGGCCATCGCTGCCGCCGGTGCAGCGCTGTGGATTGCCTTCCGGCTGCGCGTGGAACAGCGCAACACGGTGCGCCTGCGGATGCTGGCGTCGCTGGTGATGGGCCTGGCCATCGTCGGCATGCACTACACCGGCATGGCCGCCGCGCGCTTCCCGCCAGGCAGCGTCTGCGGCGCCATCGGCAGCGGCGGCATCGATCCCCGCTGGCTGGCAGTGCTGGTGATCGTGACCACCCTGGCCACGCTCGGCATCGCCCTGGTGGCCTCGCTGTTCGACCGCCAGATGCGCGTGCGCACCGGCCTGCTGGCCGATTCCCTGGCGCACGCCAACGACAAGCTGATCCAGGCCGCACTGCACGACCCGCTGACCCAGCTGCCGAACCGCATGCTGCTGCAGGATCGCATCGAGCAGGCCATCGAGAAGGCGCAACGCCGCCAGCAGTCGGTGGCGGTGATGTTCTGCGACCTGGATGGCTTCAAGGCCGTCAACGATGCCTATGGCCACCAGCTGGGTGACCGCCTGCTGGTCGCGGTGGCCCAGCGCCTGGGGGCGCAGCTGCGCCCGCAGGACACTCTCGCCCGCCTCGGCGGCGACGAGTTCGTGATCGTGCTGGCCATCGATACGCCTGACGATGCGGTGGTGGTCGCCGAGCGGGTGATCGCCGCGGCAGGTGAACCGTTCGTGCTGGACGCGGCCGAGCTGCAGGTCACCGCCAGCCTGGGCATTGCCCTGTATCCGGACGATGCCAGTGACGAACGCGAGTTGATGGCACATGCCGATGCGGCGATGTACCACACCAAGGAAACCGGCCGCAACGGCTACACCTTCTTCATTCCCTCGATGCAGCTCAGTGCCAACCGCCAGCTGCGGCTGCTGCAGGACCTGCGCAAGGCGATCGCGCGCAACGAGCTGCTGCTGCACTACCAGCCGAAATTCCCGGCGGCCGATGCACCGGCCACCGGCGCCGAGGCGCTGCTGCGCTGGCAGCACCCGGAACTGGGCCTGCTGGCGCCGGACGTGTTCATTCCCATCGCCGAGCGCAGCGGCCTGATCCTGCCGATCGGCGACTGGGTGCTGGACCAGGCGTGCGCGCAGCTGCGCGCCTGGCATGACGGCGGACACAGCCATTGGACGATGGCGGTGAACCTGTCTCCGCTGCAGTTCGCCTCGCCGGCCCTGCTTGAAAGCGTGCGTTCGGTCCTGCAGCGGCATCGCATCGACCCGGCGCGGCTGACCCTGGAGATCACCGAAACCACGGCGATGAAGGATGTCGAGGCCAGCCTGGCGATCCTCAACGACCTGACCGCGATGGGCGTGCACATCGCCATCGATGATTTCGGTACCGGCTATTCCAGCCTGCTGTACCTCAAGCGCATGCCGGCCACCGAGCTGAAGATCGACCGGGCGTTCGTGCATGACCTTGAACGCAATGACGAAGATTCCGCCATCGTGTCCTCGATCATCGCGCTGGGCCGTACCCTGCAGCTGCAGGTGGTGGCCGAGGGCGTGGAGACCCAGGCCCAGCGCGATTACCTGAGCGAGCTGGGCTGCGACCAGCTGCAGGGTTACCACCTGGGGCGGCCGATGGAGGCCGAGGAATTCCTGCGCAAGGTGGGTTGAGAGGCAACCGCATCCACGCATGGCGTGGATCTACTGCTTCCTCCGGTGCATTGAACGGCAACCGCATCCACGCATGGCGTGGATCTACTGCATCCTCCGGATGCATTGAACGGCAACCGCATCCACGCATGGCGTGGATCTACTGCATCTTCCGGGTGCATTGAACGGCAACCGCATCCACGCATGGCGTGGATCTACTGCATACCCCGGATGCATTGAACGGCAACCGCATCCACGCATGGCGTGGATCTACTGCATCCTCCGGGTGCATTGAACGGCAACTGCATCCACGCATGGCGTGGATCTACTGCATCCTCCGGGTGCATTGAACGGCAACCGCGATCGCGCAACAAACAGAAAGGCCGCCCGGGGGCGGCCTTTCTGCGTGGCAACGTCGCGAAGACGTCAGTGCATCATGTGCACGTTCATGTTGTGCATGACCCACAGGGTACCGACCACGATGATGCCGATCACCACCACGGTGAAGGCCGCAGCGTTGACGTTCCAGCGGCTCTCCGACGAGCGGTCCAGGTGCAGGAAGAACACCAGGTGGACCAGCATCTGCAGCACCGCGGTGATGGCGATCACCACACCGTTGACGGTGCGCGAGAAATCACCCGACATCACCATGTAGAACGGGATGACGGTCAGCACCACCGCCAGCACGAAGCCGATCAGGTACGACTTCACGGTGCCGTGGCTTTCGCCGCCGGCGGCGTGGTCGTGTGCATGGTTGTCATGTGCCATTACAGCGCTCCATTGAGATAGACGACGGAGAACACGCCGATCCAGATCAGGTCCAGGAAGTGCCAGAACAGGCTCAGGCACGCCATGCGGGTCTTGTTGGTCGGGGTCAGGCCGTACTTCTTCAGCTGCACGAACATCACCAGCAGCCACAGCAGGCCGGCGCTGACGTGCAGGCCGTGGGTACCGACCAGGGCGAAGAACGCCGACAGGAACGCACTGCGGTCCGGACCGTAGCCCTGATGGATCAGGTGCTGGAATTCATAGACTTCCATGCACATGAAGCCGAAGCCCAGCAGCCAGGTGATGCCCAGCCACAGGAACATCTGGCCGACCTGCTTGCGGTGCATGGAGATCATGCCCAGGCCGAAGGTCAGCGACGAGGTCAGCAGCAGCGCGGTTTCCCACGCCACGAACGGCAGCTCGAACAGGTCCTTCGCGCCGGGGCCGCCATCAGTGCCGCCGGCCAGCACCACGTAGGTGGCAAACAGCGAGGCGAAGATGAGGCAGTCGCTCATCAGGTACACCCAGAAACCGAAGACGGTGTTGCCGCCGGTGTCGTGGTGCTCGTGGTCGTCATGGCCATGGGCCGCCGCGTGTGCGGCGTGCCCGTGGCTCAGGGTCGAGGTATTGGTGCTCATGCCTTCAGCTCCGACTTCACCAGGCCCTGGGCTTCCAGGTGCTTGCGGTGTTCGTTCTCGATGCGTTCCACCTCGGCAGCCGGGACCCAGTAGTCCACGTCCTGGTCGAAGGTGCGGTAGATGAACGTGGCGATCATGCCGACGAAGCCGATGATGGCCAGCCACCAGATGTGCCAGATCATCGCAAAGCCGAACACCAGGCTGAAGGCGCCGATGACAACGCCGGTGCCGGTGTTGCGCGGCATGTGGATGTCGGTGTACTTGGCCGGCTTCGGCCAAGCTTCACCACGCTGCTTGCGCTCCCAGAAATCGTCCAGCTCGGTGACTTCCGGCAGGGTGCCGAAGTTGTAGAAAGCCGGCGGCGAAGAGGTTTCCCACTCCAGCGTACGGGCATCCCACGGGTCGCCGGTCAGGTCGGCGGTCTTCTTGCGGTCGCGGATCGACACGGCCACCTGGATGATCTGGCACAGGATGCCGGCACCCACGATGAAGGCGCCCACAGCGGCCACCAGCAGGAACGGCTCGTAGGCCGGGTTGACGGTGCTCTGCAGACGACGGGTCATGCCCATGAAGCCCAGCACGTACATCGGCATGAAGGTCACATAGAAGCCGATGAACCAGCACCAGAACGCGCACTTGCCCCAGAACTCGTTGAGGCGGAAGCCGAACATCTTCGGCCACCAGTAGGTGATGCCGGCGAACATGCCGAACACCACGCCGCCGATGATGACGTTGTGGAAGTGGGCGATCAGGAACAGGCTGTTGTGCAGCACGAAGTCGATGGCCGGGATCGCCAGCATCACGCCGGTCATGCCGCCGATGGTGAAGGTGACCATGAAGCCGATGGTCCACAGCACGGGCGTGGTGAACTGCACGCGACCGCGGAACATGGTGAACAGCCAGTTGAAGATCTTCACGCCGGTGGGGATGGAGATGATCATCGTCGTGATGCCGAAGAAGGCATTGACGTTGGCACCCGAGCCCATGGTGAAGAAGTGGTGCAGCCACACGATGAACGACAGCACGCCGATGCAGGCGGTGGCGTAGACCATGCCCTTGTAGCCGAACAGGGCCTTGCGCGAGAAGGTCGCGATGACCTCGGAGAACACGCCGAAGGCCGGCAGCACCAGGATATAGACTTCCGGGTGGCCCCAGATCCAGATCAGGTTGATGTACAGCATGGCGTTGCCGCCACCGTCATTGGTGAAGAAGTGCGTACCCAGGTAACGGTCCAGGGTCAGCAGCACCAGGGTGATGGTCAGCACCGGGAAGGCGGCGACGATCAGCACGTTGGTCACCAGAGCGGTCCAGGTGAAGACCGGCATCTGCATGAGCTTCATGCTCGGGGTGCGCATCTTGAGGATGGTGATGAAGAAGTTGATACCACTCAACGTGGTACCCAGACCCGCCACCTGTAGTCCCCATATGTAGTAGTCCATACCTACATTGTTGCTGTACTCGATGCCCGACAGTGGCGGGAACGCAAGCCAGCCGGTGGCGGCGAATTCACCGATCCACAGCGACAGCATGATCAGCACCGCACCGGACACGAACAGCCAGAAGCTGAGCGAGTTGACGAACGGGAACGCGACGTCGCGCGCACCGATCTGCAGCGGCACAGCCAGGTTCATCAGGCCGGTGATCAGCGGCATCGCCACGAAGAAGATCATGATCACGCCGTGGGCGGTGAAGATCTGGTCGTAGTGGTGCGGCGGCAGGTAACCCTCGGACCCGCCGACGGCGATGGCCTGCTGGGTACGCATCATGATCGCGTCGGAGAAACCGCGCAGCAGCATGACGAAGGCGACGATGATGTACATCACGCCGATCTTCTTGTGATCCACCGAGGTGAACCACTCCTTCCACAGATAGCCCCACAACTTGAACTTGGTGATCAGGGCCATCACGCCCAGGCCACCCAGCACCGCACCGACCAGGGTGGTCAGCACGATTGGATCGTGGGGGATCGACTCAAGAGAGAGTTTTCCCAACATGTTCATTCTCCCGAACCCATGTGGCCTTCATGGCCAGCGTGTTCGTGTTCTTCGGTGGCATCCAGGTTCTTCCCGGATTCCTTGGCATCATGCGCGTCGCTCGGGGCGTGCCCCTCGTGCGCTTCATGGCTGGACGCATCGGCAGCAGCCGCACCCGCATGGGAATGCTTCATGCCGTAGTGCTTGTTGTCGCCCATGTGCTTGGCGATGACCCAGTCGAACAGGTTGTCTTCAACCTTGCCGAAGTAGGTGACCGGGTACCACTCGGAATTCTTCGCTTCACCCAGCGCCTTGAACGAGGCCTTGTCCAGGCTCTGCTCGCCGGCACGGACCTGGTCCAGCCACTGGCGGTACTGCGCATCGGTGACCGAGTAGGCAGTGAAATGCATCTTGGCGAAGCCTGCACCGCTGTAGTGCGAGGACATGCCCGGGAATTCACCGGTCTCGTTGGCGATCAGGTGGAGCTTGGTCTCCATCGCCGCCATCGAATAGATCATGCTGCCCAGGTGCGGGATGAAGAACGCATTCATCACCGTATCGGAGGTGATCTCGAAGTTCAGCGGGGTGTTGACCGGGAACTTGATCTCGTTGACGACCGCGACCTTCTCTTCCGGATAGATGAACAGCCACTTCCAGTCCAGCGAGATCGCCTGGATGGTGACCGGCTTGACGTCCGATTCCAGGGGCTTGTACGGATCCAGCGCGTGCGAGGACCGCCAGGTCAGCACCGCCAGGACCAGCACGATCATGCAGGGGATCGACCACACCACCACCTCGATCGCCGTCGAGTGGGACCACTTCGGCTCGTAGCGGGCCTTGGTGTTGGAGGCGCGATACTTCCACGCGAAGGTCAGGGTCATGATGATGACCGGGATGACGACCAGCAGCATGAGCACGGTGGCCGTGATCAGCAGTGTCTTTTCATCCTGGCCGATCTGGCCCTTCGGACTGAGGATGGCCACGGCATCGCAGCCGGTGAGCATCACCAGCAATGCGAGCAGCAGGCCCGGGCGCAACCAGCGCCCAAGGGTTTTCAACGGAATCATCGGTCGATCCAATTGCGAGGGAATGCCGTTCCCCGTCCTGCCCGCACCGGCCAAAGCCGGGCCCACCCGTCCAGAAGACAGGCAGGTGAGGTGGGGTCGAGTCAGCCTTTCAATTTTAGGCCGTCACCCACCATTTAAGAAAGGCATTGACAATGATCAGGCGCAGGAAAGGCCCGGATCTGGATGCGACACGTTGTCGCACCGCGCCATTGCGGCAGGCAGAACGCGCGGGGATGGCAGCGTAGCATCGGCCACGAGGACGACGAGGCCCCTCGATCGGCACAGTCGACTGAACAGGTTCAGCAAGTTGTGACTCCCCTTTCTTCGAGGAACCCGGCATGGACAGACCCTTCAGCGTTGAACGCATCGACCACCTGGTGCTGAGGGTGCGCGATCTGGCCCGCAGCGAAGCCTTCTATGGCCAAGTGCTGGGCTGCGCGGTGGTGCGGCGGCGCGAGCACCTGGGTCTGGTGCACCTGCGCGCAGGTGCATCGATGATCGACCTGATCAGCCTGGACGGCACGCTCGGTCGCCACGGCGGCAGCGGACCGGGCAGCGAAGGGCGCAATGTCGACCACCTGTGCCTGCGCGTGCACCCCTTCGACGAAGCGGCGCTGGTCGCCCACCTGGCCGCCCACGGCGTACCGGTGCCGGCGCCGGCCGAAGTCAACTTCGGTGCCGAGGGCGACGGATTGTCGTTGTACTTCAAGGATCCGGACGGCAACACGGTGGAGCTGAAGGGGCCTGCCAACGGAGCCGCGCAATGACCCGGTCCGCGGCCACGCCGGCGAAGATCGACTTCAAGACGCAGGACAAGGCGCTGTACCGGCCACCGGTCGGCTCGTTCGTGCGGATCGAGGTGCCGCCGATGTCCTTCGTGATGGTCGATGGACAGGGTGATCCGAACCAGGCGCCGGCCTATCGCGATGCGGTGGAGTGGCTGTACTCGGTCAGCTACGCACTGAAGTTCGCGATGAAGGCCGAAGGACGGGACTACGTGGTGCCGCCGCTGGAGGGACTGTGGTGGGCCGACGACCCGTCCAGCTTCGTGGCACGGCGCAAGCACGCGTGGCGCTGGACGATGATGATCCGCACGCCGCTGGACGTCGGCGTTCCGCGTTTCAACGAAGCGGTGGCCAAGGCATCGGACAAGCGTGGTACCGCGCCGCAGAGCCTGCGACTGGCGCTTTACGAGGAAGGCCTGTGCCTGCAGACGCTGCATGTAGGCGCCTACGATGACGAGGGCCCGACACTGGCCGAACTGCATGAACGGATCATGCCGGCACAGGGGCTGACCTTCGCCGGGCCGCATCATGAGATCTACCTGGGCGACCCACGCAAGGTAGAGCCTGCTCGCCTGAAAACGGTGCTGCGGCAACCGGTACGGGCGCGGTGACGGCCGCGTCTCGGGCTGATCCGTCAGCCGCCCTGGAACTGCACCGGGAGACGCAGGGTGATCTGCTTGACCGTGGTCACCGGCCGCCGGGGGGTGACGTGCCATTGCAGTGCAGCCTCACGGGCGGCGCGATCCAGCGCAGGATGTCCGCTGCTGCGGTCCACGGTCACATCGAGCACGCGCCCCTCGGCTGACATGGTGATCAGCAGCTCGACGCTGCCTTCCAGCACCGTCTCCCCGTCACCACGCGGATAACGCGGGGGATGCCGGCGCGTCATCGCCGCCAACTGCGCGCCCAGCGCCTGCTCGGGGTCCAGCTGCGGCGGCGGCGGGTCCATGGCCGTCGGCGCTGGTGCGTCCACGGTCACCGCCGGCGGCGTGGCGGCGACAGGCGCTTTGAACACGACCGTCACCTGCCTGCGCTCGCCGCCTGTGGGCACCTTCGACGCGCTGAGCCAAGTGCGTGCGCCCCGGCGCGCGGCCTCATCCAGCTGGGGGCTGCCACTGCTGCCTTCCACCAGCACTGCCGTAACCACGCCGGTCTGCCAGACATCCACCTGCAGGGTCACCATGGTGTCGGCCTCCACAGGTGCGCGCAGCGGGATGCCATGGCGCAGGTCCTTGAAGCCGGCGGCGGGCAGGTCGACCAGCACCTGCCCATACTCTGCTGGTGGCGACGACGGCGGCAGAGAGGGTGACGTACGCAACGCCAGGCCCTTGCGATCGACCAGCATCCCCGCTGGCGGCATCGCGCGTTGCGCCTGCCTGGCGGTATCCGCTTTCGGGACCGCCGGCGGCGAAGGCTCCGAGACCGCCGGGCCAGCGGGGTCTGCGGGGGTGTCGGCGGCGTCCGGCGCATTGCCTTTGCCTGCCTTCGCCTGCCGATCGTCATCGCCCAGCAGCAATGTCGCGCGCGCCGTCAGGATCTCCATGCGGTCTTCGGACGCACTGGCCAGCAGCGTCGAGAGCATGAACACGTCGCTGCCAAGCAGCAGCGTGTTCACGTCGAACCGGGCGGGATCGGACGAAGCGTTCTTGTCACTGCGGTCGATCAGTCCGGCAATCACCAGCGCGCCCAGCGCCAGCTCTTCGTCCGTGTCGACCATCGTCGAAGCGTAGGCATTCCACAGACGCTCCTCCAGCGGTGCATAGGCAAACAACACCTCCTGCGTGCCGTGGATGCGCCACAGGCGCTCTTCCAGTGCCGCGTCGCCCTCACGGTCGAACGGCTTGCGCGGCGACCACCGTGAGCGGATCGCCAGCTCCTGCAGATCCGTCGCCAGCAGGCGCATCGCAACCGAGGTGCTCGATGGCGAGAGCTTCCACATCTGCTGCAGCAGCTCGACCTGCTTCAGCTCCAGCTCGCGCGCTTCCTCCGCCGTCAGCCGGTCCACCATCGCGCCCGCATCGCTGGCCAGCCCCGCCGTCCTTTGCGTGCGGCGGCCGGACCGGGCGGCAAGGGTCTCGATGGTCTCGTTGTACGCCGCGCGCAGGCGCTCGTACTCGGTGCGGTCTTCGCGCAGCACGGGGCCATTGCGCGCCCACAGATCCAGCTCCTGCATCAGCGCCTGCGTACGCGGCAGATCGCCACGGGCAGCAGTGCGCGCGGTTTCGTGCACCTTGTTGAGCATTTCCCGCTCGAAATGACCGCGCGAGTACCAGCGCGGAACCGTAGTGCGATCCTCGCCGACCAGTACCGAGTTCGGCCCCTGTTGACCGCTTCCTGCGCCCGTAGCGCCATTCCCGGAAATGCCGGTGACGATAAAGACGACGAACGAGAGGAAGCCGAACATCACCGACGCGATCAGATAGTCCACGGCCCGGTCCTGCACCGCTACGCGCAGGAATGACAGCACCGACACCGCTCCGCCGATCAGCAGCGCAGCACGCAACGCCGCCCTGCCATCACTCAACACGCCGCTCGACAGCACTCGTCCGAGCCAGCCGATCGAGCTGTAGACCAGCACGCCGAGGTCGCCCCAGAACGGCGCCATCCCGATCAGCGCCAGCAACAGCACGGCCAGTACACCCAGCAGCTTCATGGGCGCTTGCTCATGATCAGCATCGGCACGAACAGGATGAACAGCAGGATCGCGATCGCCAGCATGGCCATCTGCACGGCCAGCCCCACGCCATCCCAGATGCCCGGGTCCACCAGCGCGCTGTAGCGGCGGTAGGCCGGCATGCCCCAGCCCATCACCCAGCCCAGCAGCAGCGTGCCGATCACCGCCATCGTCACCCGCGACATCACGCCGGGAACGCCGCTGGCCGCCGACGCCTGCGCGGCGACCGGCTGCGCCTGGGCGACGCGCGCGGCGGCGCGTGCACGCTGCTTGCGGGCCTTGTTCGGTTTCTGCCGCGTGCGGGTCTGCGCCGCGCGTGCGCTGCCGGCCAGCAGTTCCGCGCGGGCGCAGGCGGCACAGGGCATGCCGACAAAATGCTGGTGGGCCGCGTCCTTGCCGCACGCCACCAGCTGACCGGCGTTGCGCCGTGCGTAGTCCAGCAGCAGCGTGGCCCATTCCTGCGCCGAAGGCCTCCGCCGCGCCTGCGCCGAGAACGCACGATCAAACATGTCGCGCAGCGCCGGCGGAAACATCTCATGGCCGCTGACCGGTGAGGGCCGCATCCGCGGATGCGGCTTGCCACGCGCGTAGGGGTACAGGTTGGCGGCGATGCGTGCCGGCAGGTCACTGGGCACCGTCGCCCCCTGCGGCCGGCCCGCATACGGATGCAGGCCGGAATTGAGCAGCTGGAACACCATCACCGCCAGCGCGAATCGATCCTGCGCCTCCTCCTGGCCCGGCTTCACCCCCGGCTGCTGGAACTCGGACGCCAGATAGTCGGTGGTGACCTGGCCGGCCGGAAAGCGCTCGCCCTTGCCCTGGATGCTGAAACCATCGCAATCGAGCATCGCGATGAACAAGGTGCTGCGATAGAACCGCACGTTCAGCGGCTTGAGGTCGACCACATAGTGCTGCCGCCGGTGCAGCGCGGCCAGCATCACCGCCAGGTTGGCGGCCAGGGTCATCTTCGCGCCCAATCCGGTGGGCAGGCCCTCGGCGCGTGCCTGCCGCTCCTGCAGTACATGTTCCAGATCGCTGGTAGCCGACAGATCCAGGATCGGCATGGTGAAGCCGATGAAACGCCCACTGCGATCCCGCAGCAGGGTTATCGGCCAGGCAATCTGTACCTGGTCGGCCCCCTGCCCTTCCATCGGCGGCAGGTCCGGCTGCAGCTCCAGCATCGCCTGCAGCTTGCGCTCGTAGACGCGCGCATCCTTGTCCGAATGGTAGAGCTTGGCCACTTCGCGCGGCCGCTCCTTGAGGGTGAACACGCTGCCCGCACCGCCACTCTTGAGCAGCCGCTCCAGGGTGAGCGGCCTGCGCTGCGCGTCGTAGACCTTTTCGCCGCTGCGCCCGGGCATGTGCTCAGGCCGGCAGCGCGACCAGCAACGTCTTGTCGTCGCCGGTGATCTGATCGGTGCGCGGGTCGGCCAGCGTCGCGTGCAACGCCTGGCTGCCGTGGGTCTCGTCCACGCCGGCCAGATAACGGATCACCGGTGCGATGAACGGTTGGAACAGGCTGTCGCCCGCGCGCGACATCGCAAACGGCTGCACGCCGTCGGACATCAGCACCAGCGCATCGATGGCCCCTTCGAAGCGGGTCAACCGCAGCTGCTCGCGCCAATTGCCACCGGTCACGAACCAGGTTTCGTTGGCGTACTCGCCATTGGCAGGCAGCGATACCGCATCGGGCGATTCATTGCTGAACGCACACGCGGCCACGCCATCGCCGACATGGAAGAACCAGCCGCCATCGCGTGTAGCGACCGCCCCTACCAGCGTGCAGGCATGGTCGGATAGCTTCAGGCCCTGGCTCAGCGCAAGCATCGCCAGCTGCCCGCGCGCATCGTCGACAGCGGTTTCGATGATGCTGCGCAGCGCGTCCACCGGCAGTGCCAGTGGATCGGCGCCGAGCTGCGCGGACCCGGTAACCGACGCCGCCACGCTGCTGGATACATGCCGGGCGCCCACATCGCTATGCGATGCGGAGCCTGCGCCATCGCAGACCACCGCGACCAATGTCTGCCCCACCTGCACCGACGCATAGGCGTCCTGGCAGGGCTGCCCACGGTCCAGATGGGACCGTCCCGTGGCCGATGCGGCCATCACGCGCCAGGCCATGGTCAGACCGGCACTTGTGACCAGCTGTCGGTGGCCGGCAATTGCACCTGGCCACCGGGTGTCGAATTGGAGACTACCCGCATGCTGGCGCTCAGCCACAGGAACAGTTCCTTGAACTGCAGGCCCTGCAGGCGCTTCACGCCGCGCTCGCCATTGCGGCTGAACTGACCCAGCACGCTCATGTCAGCATTGCCGACAGCGATCGGGAACACCGCCACCTTGTTCTGCTGCTCGGCCTCGCGGCACTGCTCGGCCACCGCTTCCCAGGCGTCCGTGGGCTGGCCATCGGACATCAGGAACAGCCACGGCCGGGTGTAGGCAACGCCGGCCTGGCGGAAGCGCGCCTTCTCGTCTTCAATCTCCTGCAGCGCCACTTCCACGGCCGCACCGGTCGGCGTGGTGCCATTGGCCGACAACGTGGGCGCGGTGAAATCCATCGCATCGCACCAGTCACAGCTGATGGCCGCGTTGTCCATGCCGCCGTACTCGACCAGCAGCACGCGCACACGCTTGGCCGCGATCACATCGGCTTTCAGCTCCTGCTCCAGCAGCTTCAGGCCCGCGTTCAACTGCTCGATGGGGCCACCACTCATGCTGCCGGAACAGTCCAGCACCAGGATCAGCGGCGTGCGCTGCTCACTGTTGTCGACCAGCGAAACATCGGGGATTGCAGCAATGGACATGATGGGAAGCCTCCGTGCGGGTGAACCAGTGCAGGTGATCTGCGCGGCCGATTATAGGCAGAGCTGAAGGGCCCAGGGGCGAGGGCCGACGGAGAACCGTGCCGCCCAAACAAAAAGCCCCGGCCAAGGCCGGGGCTTTTGCTGAAACTGGTGCCGGAAATAGGAATCGAACCTACGACCTACGCATTACGAATGCGCCGCTCTACCAACTGAGCTATTCCGGCGAAGCAGGCAATTTTACGGTCGCCCTGCCCCTGCGGTCAATCCGGTCGTGACGATTGCCGTCAAACGCCCACCCGCCCGGCCCCTCAACCCGCCGCCACCCGGTTGCCGCACTCCCGCCCCGCCGCAAAATCGGCCAGGTTGCCCAGCGTGATCGCCGAGATCTCCTGCAGCGCCTCCACGGTGAAGAAGCCCTGGTGGCCGGTCACCAGCACGTTGGGGAAGGTCATCAGGCGCTGGAAGGCCTCATCGTCGATGATCTCGCCGGACAGGTCCTGGAAGAACAGCGCGCTTTCCTGCTCGTAGACGTCGATGGCCAGGTGGCCGAGCCGGCGCGACTTCAGCGCGCGGATCACCGCATGGGTATCGACCAGGCCGCCACGCGAGGTGTTGACCAGCATCGCGCCGGGCTTCATCCGCGCCAACGAGCCGTCGTCGATCAGGTGTTGGGTATCCGGGGTCAACGGGCAATGCAGCGAGACGATGTGCGAGCGCGAGAGCAGCTCGTCCAGTTCAACCATCGCGCCGATCCCGGTGAACGCCGGCGAGGGATATGGATCGTGTCCCAGCACGGTGCAGCCCATGCCGCGGAAGATGCGCGCGGTGGCCAGCCCGATCTTGCCGGTACCGACGATGCCCACGGTCTTGCCATGCAGGGTGCGGCCGAGCAGGCCATCGAGCATGAAGTTGCCCTCGCGCACCCGGTTGTAGGCGCGATGGGTGTGCCGGTTGAGGGTCATCACCAGCGCCAGAGCGTGCTCGGCCACGGCTTCCGGCGAGTAGGCCGGCACGCGGGCGACGAACAGGCCGAGCGCATTTGCGCTGGCCAGGTCCACATTGTTGAAGCCGGCACAGCGCAGCAGCACCGCGCGTACGCCCAGTGCATGCAGGGCCTGCAGCACCGGTGCATCGAGCCTGTCGTTGACGAACACGCAGACGGCGGCGCAGTCCTGTGCCAGCGCGGCGGCGTGCACGTCCAGCGCCGCGTCGAAATACACGAACTGGAAATCCTGCCCTGCCCCCTCGTGCTGGTTGGCTTCCTCCAGAAAGCGGCGGTCGTAGGGACGGGCACTGAAAACGGCGATCTGCATGGCAAGGCCTGCGCGGAAATCCGCCACGACCATAGCGCACCCGCCCCCTGATGGGGATGGCACCGGCGGCGCGACGGCCGCCGGTGCCGGTACTGCCTTAGAACGTATAGCCCAGGCCCAGCATCACGCCGTTCTGCAGCTGGCCGTCGCGGCGCTCGCCCACGTAGTCGACCATCACCGACAGGCGATCGGTGGCGCGGCTGGTCACGCCCAGGTTCCAGGCCAGCACCTGCTCGCCCACGGTCTGGCTGCTGGCACCGAACACCAGGTCCGGCGCCGCGGCGAAGCCGGTGCTGTAACGGGCCTGGGTGTCGCCCAGTTCCTTCTGCCAGACAACGCGCGCGCGCGGGGTGATGCGCTCGCCGTTGTTGCCTTCGAAGGTCTTGAACACCTGCAGGCCCGCGCCGACGCGGATGCTTTCCAGGCTGTCACCACGCCCCACCAGTGCGCCGGCCCCCTGCCCTTCATTGAAACGGGTGGCCGAGGTGCGCGCGTAATCGACCACCGGCAGCAGCGGCTGGATCACTACGCCCTTGGCGGTGGTGAACGAGAAGCCGTGCTCCAGCCGGGCCGAGATCGCATCGTTGTTGTACTTGGCACGCAACGGACCCGGCAGGCCGTCGATGCCATCGATGCTGCGGCGGGTGTCGTGGCGCAGGTCGGTGTAGCGCACCGAGGCCGACAGGTAACCACGCGAGTAGGTGGCATCCAGGTAGCCGCCCACATCCAGCGCACGCACGTCGCCGGTGAACCCGGAACCATCGCGGCCCTTGGTCGACATGTCCGCGGCGGCAACGCTGACGCCCAGCGTCACCCGGTCATCGGCCAGCTGCGTATCGGCACCGAGCACGATCCCGCCGACGGTATGGCTCAGGCCGGCCACGCCGCCCTCGCCATCGATGCGGCCATGGCTGCCGAAACCGCGTCCCCAGAGGCCATGGCTGCGCGGCGCTTCGTCGCCGAAGTTGGTGCTGCCACCGCCCGTCCCCGCCGGCTCCACCAGATGCATCGCCAACTGGTTGAACAGACTGCCATTGGCCATGCCCGGCTGAGCTGACGCCGCCTGCGCGGCCTGTGCCGCCAAGCCACCGGCATCACCGCTGCCGCTGCGCCGTGCGGCCTGGTGCTGCTGCACCACGCTGCCGATGCTGCCGACCAGCGCGTTGTCGGCCAGGCGCAGGCTGGCATGGCCATCACCGCGCAGCGCACCGGCCTGCTGGGCGATCACATCGCGGTCAGCGAACTGCAGCGCCCCCAGCAGCGGCTTCAGCCCGGCATCCTGGCGCTGGCCGGCAGTGGCCAGCGCGCGACCGAGTCCATCGTTGCCATTGTTGCCGGTAAGCTGCGCGAGCTGGTCGAAGCCGGGGTTGGCGGTCAGCGACAGGCCCTCGGCGGTCTGGTTGATGTTGAAGCTCAGCAGCGAATTGTGGCGCGGCCGGAACACCTCGCCGTCGGTGATGCTGGCCGTATAGCCGGTGTCACCCAAGCGCACCGCATCGGTGAAACCGCCCTGGTAGATCGGGCCGCTCACCAGCTCACGCTGGTAGTTGCCGGCGTAGAAGCCCTGCGCCACGTTCAGTTCAAGGTGGGCGCCCGGCGAGATGACCAGCGCACCCTCGTTGGCGCCGCTGTCGTAGAAGTCGCCCACACGCAGGCGCCCGGCCTGGTAGCCGCCGGCTTCAGTCACGTCGAACAGCACCTTGCCGCCCGGCATGATGTTGACGTAGCCGTGGGTGACCAGATCACCACTACGCGGCATCAGGGTGCCGTACACGCGTAGGCGGTTGAAGCCATCCTCGCGGTACGAAGGACCAGTGCCATTGAGCAGTGCGCTCGAGTCGGTGGCAACCGAGGCGATGTCGCCGTGACCGACCACCATGCCGCCCGCCAGCACGCGCAGCTCCGGCGTGCGCAACGCGCCGCCTTCCAGGGCGATGGTGCCGTTCTCCACCAGCATGAAATCGGCGCCGGTGGTTTCGGCGGTGCGCCAGGTGCCGCCCTTGGCGACGCGTATCACGCCAGCCGAATTGCCCAGCGTGGAGGCGTCCAGTTCATCCAGGCGCAGCTGGCCCAGAAGGAGCTGCTGTGTACCCGGATCGTTGAGGTAATCCTGCACCGAAGCCGGGCCGATGCCGTTCGGGCCGGCGCTGGAGCGGTTGTAGATGTTCACCGCATAGTTGATGTACGTGGTGGCGAAGTCTGTATCGTTCCAGCGCGCGAAGTCGTCATCGACGAACGCCTGCAGCTGGCGCGCAGTGCGCAGGTAGCCTGGATTGATGTCGCCGCTGACATTGCCGGTGACCGTCAGGGTATCGCCCGGATCGCGGTAACCGGCGGCGGTGATGATGTTGTTGCTGTAGATGTCCTGGCCGGGGAAGGTCTCCAGCCTGCGGCCGCTGCCATCGGGATCGAAGCTGACCGAAGCACCGGTGGTCCGGGCCGGGTCGCGGAACACCAGCAGGCCGTTGGGCTGCACCACCTCGTACATGGCCTTGTGCAGCAGGCCGGCATCCATGCCGCCGCCGTAGTTGCCGGTGTAGATCTCGGTCATCCGCGGCGACGGCGTGTAGATCACCTTGCCACTGTTGCTGGCAGCGTGGATCTGCACCGAGTCGACCAGCGGCAGGTCGCCGGCCAGGTAACGTTCGACGCCACCGGACTGCATGATCGAGCAGGACGAGATGCAGTGGCCGGACACGATGGTGTTCAGGCCGTTGGTGCGGATCACGCCCTGCAGCCACTCACCCGCGATCAGCGCGCCACCATTGGAGGTGCGCAGCACGACTTCGCGGATCGGGCGGCCTTCGGCCTGCGCTTTGGCCAGCAGCGCCGGCAGCGCGACGACGTCGGCGACGGTGACACCGCCACTCAGCACGACGCGATCGCCCTGCACGTGATAATTCATTGCCATGACGTCATCCATCTGGCCCAGGGTCGCGATACCCACCAGGCCTGCCAGGGCGATGCTCAACTTCGAATGCTTCATTGCGTTCTCTCTCTCCGCCCGCACCACGCGGGTCGAAAGCAGAACGCAGCAGCGGGCTCGCCGCCCCCAGTCGACGGCGAGAAAAAACATGAATGCATTCACAATGGAAATGCGGGAGAAACGTGGGCTTCCCCATCCGGTCACCGTCGCGTAAAACTCGGTGACGCGTCCGTCATCGTCGTCCGAGGCCCTCCCCTGTCCGCGCCCTCCCCTTTGCTCCGTCCTGCGCCGGATCTGCCCGGGGTTCCGGATGCCTTCATCGCATTCGTGCGCGAGGAACGCGCGCCGCTGTGCGCTTTCCTGCGCGCCCGCGGTGTCGGCCCCGAGGATGCCGAGGACATCGCCCAGGACTGCATGGAGCGCCTGATCCGCTACCGCGCGCACGGCACCGAGGAGCTGCGGCTGCTGCTGTACCGCATCGCCCGCAACCGCCTGGCAGACCGCGGGCGCTCGCCACAATCGCGCAACCACCTGTCGCTGACCGAACGCGACGGCAACGAAGAAGCCGCCAGTGCTTCTCCTGATCCGCTGCGTCAGGCAGAATCCGGGCAGATGCTCGCCCTGCTGCGCCAGGCACTGTTCAAGCTGCCCGAACGTGCCCGCGAGGTGTATCTGCTCAACCGCATCACCGGGATGAGCTATACACAGATCGCCCGGCATTGCGGCATCACCGCCAAGACCGTGGAAAAACACATTGCCCGTGCATTGCAGGGCCTGCGCAAGGAGCTGGGCCCCGATCCTCTCCACAATGATGGAGATGCCGAATGATCCGCAACGACAACAGGGATGACACGTTGCTTTTTGAACACGCAAGCGCCTGGGTGGCCCGGCTGGACGCCTCCGACTGCAGCGCCGAAGAACGGCAGTCCTTCGAGGACTGGTTGGCCGAGGATCCGGCACATGTCAGCGCGTGGGTGCAGGCCGAGAAGCTGCACCAGCGCAGCGCCGGCCTGGCCAGCGACCCGTGGCTGCGCACCGCCGCCGCGCGTGCGGCACGCCGGCCACAGCGGCGTTGGCTGCCCGGTGTCGCCGCCGCTGCAGGCGTGTGCCTGGCCGTTGGCCTGGGCTGGATGCTGTACACCGATGGCAATCCCACACCGCTGACCTACGCCAACGCCAGCCTGCTGCCGCAGCAGCGCACCCTGGCCGATGGCAGCATCGCCACCCTCGACGCCGGCACCACGCTGACCGCACGCTTCGGCTGGCGCAAGCGCGAACTGGCGCTGGAACACGGTCGCATCCAGCTGCAGGTCGAACCGTCATCGCGCTCGCTGCGGGTGCAGGCCGGCGGCAGTTCGATCCGCGATATCGGCACCACCTTCCAGGTTGAACGCCTGGCTGACGGCCGGGTCGAGGTCGCGCTGCTGGAAGGCGTGGTGGAAGTCACCAGTGGCAGTGCGCAGCACACGCTCTCCCCGGGCCAGCAGTTGCAGGTCCTGGCCTCCGGCAAGATCCAACCAGGCCCGCAGCTGTCCTCGACTGCCGCCGCCGAGGCTTGGCCGCAGGGCAAGCTGGTGTTCGACGGCACGCCCCTGGCCACTGTGGTCGAGCGCATGAACCGCTATGGCAGCACGCCACTGGTGGTCGCCGACCCGGATATCGCCGACCTCGCGGTCAGCGGCACCTTCCGCGCAGGCGATGCGCATGAACTGCTTTCCGCCCTGGAACTGGGGTGGTCCATTGCTGGCCAGCCGCGCTCGGATGGCGCGCTGGAACTGCGCCGCACCTACTGAGGCGGCGGCCGATGCCGGCGCTTGGTGTGCTTCGTTGGGACGTGCTTCGGTGGGACGTGCTGCGCTGGGGTCTGCTGCAGGCCCTGTTGTGCGTTGTGCTGGTGCCCGGTGCGGCGGCAACGGCGGCGTCAGCAGAAGCCGTCAGACAGGTCGACTACCGGATCGCTCCCGGCGCCCTGCCGCCGGCCCTGCAGCAATGGGCACGCCAGAGTGGCATTGCCCTGGTGTTCGACGCACGTGAACTGACCGGCCTGCGCACCGGCGGCGTCGCCGGTTCGCTGGCGCCGGCCGCCGCACTCAAGCAGCTGGTCGCCGGCATGCCGGTGAATATCCTGCAGACCCCCAGCGGCGGATTCGTGGTGCGCCGGCACGCTGCCCCTCCCGCAGTGGTCGCGCAGCCGGTACGGCGGCCACCGCCGCCCGCGCCAGCGAAGCCGGTGCAGGTGGAACTGGCGCCGATCCATGTCACCGGCAGCCGCTTGCCGCGCACCTCCGTGCAGACCACGCTGCCGGTAACGGTGATCGATCGCGAGGACATCCTGCGCAGCGGCTACGGCACGTTGTTCGACCTGTTGCGCCACCTGCCCGGCATGAACGGCCATCCGCCATTGAGCACCTCGCGCAGCGGCGACTCGCTGTACCTGCCGGTCGGCGCGGCCGCCACCACCAGCCTGGACGGCATGGGCCCACGCGCCACCCTGTTCCTGGTCAACGGCCGGCGCCTGCCGCGCTATCCGATGGTGTCGCTGGAAGAAGGCGGGCTGACCGATCTGGGAGGCATTCCGCTCAGCTTCGTCGAGCGCATCGAGCTGGTGCGTGGCGGTGCTTCGGCCATCTACGGCGCCGATGCGATGTCCGGCGTGGTCAACATCATTCTGCGTGACCAGGCCGAGGGACCGGAAGCGACGCTGCAATCGGGTGTCAGCAGCCGTGGCGATGGCGATCAGTACCGGCTGCAGGCGGCCACGGGCGGCGTACGCGAAGGCGGCGACCGCTGGTTCGCCGGCATCGATCTGCATCGCCTGCAGCATGTGGCCGGTGACCAGCGCGACTGGCATGCGGAAACCTCGCTGTACCCGATCGGGCTGATCATGCCCAACGGTGATTACTACCCGGCCACGCAGTGCCATCCGCCATTGCAGAGCGAAGACGACGGCTGCTGGTTCGACAACGCACGCCCGCGCTCGCTGCAACCGGCGTCGGAAACGCTGTCCGGCTACCTGCGTTATCGCCACGAGCGCGGTGACGGACGCTACGCCTACGTGGAAGCACGCGCCAGCCACAACCGCCAGCGTTTCGAGCTGGGCCCGACCGCCGTCGCCCTCAATTTCAGCCGTGGCGCGATCCTCAACGTGGTCCTGCAGGAAGGCGGCGAAGTGCGCCCGCGCGTGCATGCCACCGAAGGCGACATCAGTTTCGGCATGGGCCGTGAGCGCGCCGGCCGCAGTTGGGATGCTGGCCTCAGCGCGCAGCGCAGCCAGGTGGACCTGCGCACCGAAGGCACCGTGCGCAGCGAACGCCTGCTGGAAGCAGCACGCACGCTGGACTTCCTGCCCGGATTTTCCACCCTGCCGGCGGGGCTGGCAGAGGAGCTGTTCCCGGCCATCCACAACCGCGGACGTACCGAGCAGTGGCAGGGCTGGTGGGGCATGCAGCGCACCCTGATGACACTGCCCGGCGGTGCAGCACAACTGGCCACCGGTATCGATCTGCGCCGCGAGCGCTGGACCTCGCTGCCCGATCCGCTGCTGGGCAAGGGCGAGCTGGCGCTGGGACTGCCGATGGAGCAACGCCGGCTGTCGCGGCAGAGCAACGCCGCTTACGCCGAAGTGGGCCTGCCGTTGGCGCCGACACTGCGCCTGGACGTGGCCGCGCGACTGGACCGCGATGGCGGTGACACTGCGTTTTCGCCGCGTGCCGGCCTGCGCTGGAGCCCGAGCCCGCACTGGTCGTTCCTGCTGGCCAGTGGCCGCGGCTACCGCGCTCCCAGCATCTTCGAGCGCCGGCGGCCACCGGGCTACTTCGGCCTGTATGGCCTGCCCGCCTCGGAGTCCCTGCCGACGTGCGCGCGCCCGCTGCGCGATGGCGGCTGCGCGGTGGAAGTGGAGGTGGCGGAGAACGACGGGCTGAAAGCCGAGACCTCGCGCAGCCACTCGCTGGCCGCCAGCTGGACACCCAACGATGCGTTCTCGCTGTCACTGACCCACAACATCGTCGAACTGCGCAACGAGATCCTCGCACTGCAACCCAGCGATGCACTGTGGAATCCCGGCACCTGGGAACTGGATGAGCAGGGCCGCCTGCGTGATCTTCGCCTGTCATTCGACAACATCGGCCGCACCACCTCGCGCAACTGGGTACTGCGTGGCGAGTACCGGGTGGATACCGGTCGCAACGGGCAGTGGCTGTTCTCGCTGGATGCGTTGAAACAGCAGGAGCTGCGTCGTGATCGCGGCCATGGCGAATCGGTGGACCTGCGCGGGCATGCCACGCCGGCGAACGCGGGCATCCTCAACGTACAGTGGCAGAACCCGTCCTGGGACATCGCCCTGCGAGGCAACCGCGTCGGCCGCACCCGCGCATGGCTGGCCGGTGAAGCGTGCGCGCAGGAGCAGCATGACCAGGGCCGTTGCATGAACCCGGCGCAGCTGCGCTGGAACCTGCATCTGGCGCGGCGGCTGAGCCTGCGCGTGATTGCCGCACTGGACGTGCACAACCTGCTTGATACGCGGCCGGTAAACCACCTGGTCGGCAGCGGCGGGCAGATGCCCGGGCTGGACGATCCACTCGGGCGCTACTTCCTGCTGACCCTGCAATTCCGCTGAGCGTAGTACCCTACGCCGCCTGTTCCACGGCGTCGAAGGCGAGTCATGAAAGCCTACCTCTGGTTCCTGGGCGCGCTCATGCTGTTCTTCGCGCTGCCCTTCCCCTGCCTGCTCTACTTCGGCACCAGCTGGCCGCTGGAAGCGGGCGACCGCAGCGCGCCCTGGCTGGCACTGGCCCTGCTGGCGACGTCGCTGACGCTATGGCTGGTGCTGCTGTACGCCTTCCTGCATTACCTGCTGCTGGCGCCACCCCGTGCGTTACAACGTGTGCGCGGCATCCTGGCCGACGGCACGCCACGCAACGCACGCATCGAGCAGGCCGAACAGACCGGCGTGCAGGTGCGCGGCTTCGCGCAGTGGCGGCTGCAGCTGGCCTTCGACAATCTGTCCGGCACCCCGATCACCGAAACGCTGGTCGTGGTCGACAGCAAGCCACAGCTGCAGCGCTTCACCGTGGGCAGCCAGCTGGAGGTGCTGCTCAGCCCCACACCCGGTCCCGCGCCCAACCTGATGCTGGCAGGATCGCAACCGGAACTGGACCGCGCCAGCCTGTGGCGCCGCGGCATCGGCAGCCTGATCGGCATTGTCGTGGTCGCTGCCGCTTACGTCATGGCCTATCGCCTGCAGAGCGATGGACTGGGCTGGACGTTCCTGGGCTTCGGCCATCCGCTGCTGGTCTGCCCGCTGGTGCTGTGCGGCTACCTGATCGGCCTGCGTCTGCTGGCGCGCCTGCTGGCCGGCACACTGCAGATCGACGCGCGCGGCGAAGCGCTCAAGTACCGTGGTATCGGCGCCGAAGCGCAGGTGCTCGACGTGCGCCAGACCGGCACCTACGTCAACGAACAACCGCAGGTCGAGTTCAAGCTGGAATATCTCGACCGCGAGGGCAACGTGCAGCAGGCCAGCGTGCGCCGCTTCGTTGCGCTGCTCGAACTGGCCAACATTCCACGCGGGCAGGTCGACATCCTCTACGACCCGGATGATCGCCGCAGCGTGCGCATGGAGCACGCGTGAAGCGGCCCGTGTCCACGCCGCTGGTGTTCGCCGGGGTGGTGCTGGCCCTGGCCGGTGCCGCCACGGCAGGCGGCGCATTGCAGACCGTCAACGCGACCCTGCGTGGCGCCGCATCGACCGTGCCTGCGGATGCGTTGCAACAAGACCCATGGGAACAACCGTTGCGAACGGTGGCCATCGCAACGCCACGGGCGGCGCCCGAACCGATGCCGCTGTCAAGGCGCGCGCGGCCGAACCTGCTGCTCGACAGCGAGCGCCTGCAGGTGGCACGGCAGGCGCTGGAGGCGATGCCCGGACTGGCCGGCGAACGCCTGGTCGTTTTCCACAGCATCCACTTCCATGACGACGGCCGAATCGACATCGACCTGGTCGATCCACAGCAGCCGGGCCACGTGGATAGTTACCACTACCAACGCGGACAATGGCGCAAGGGCGATGCGGTGAATCCGCAGCAGTTCGCGCCGACCATCACCCTGCGCCGCAGCAGCACTGCACTGGCCAACATCGATTTCGATGCCGTGCCACGGGTGACGCAGGCCCTGCAGCAACAGCGCAATGCACTGATGCGTACGCCCGCCGACGTCGGCCATGTGTATGTGGTCATCCGCAAGGGCGGCAAGCTGGCGTGGTTGCCGGATGAAGTAGCCGGCGACCGCCAGACCGTACGCCTGCGCTACGACGCCAAGGGCAACCTGCAGTAGAAAAAGGGCTATCTCACCGAGCGGGCGATGGCGTACTGCGCAGCGTAGTAGGTGGACAGCACCAGCAGGCTGGCCATCGGCAGGCCACCGCCGAAGCGATCCCACGCCAGCAATGAATCACTGGCCACGAACAGCAGTGCGCCAGCGGCAGCCCAACGCGTGCTGCCCGCTTCCAGTGCGTCGACGTGCGGCCGCTTCCAGTAGCGGGCCAGTGCCAGCACCGCCATGGCGGCAAGCACCACGACATAGGCCAGCACCGGAACGCGCATCGGCAGCGGTAGATGCGGCCACAGGCCGGTGACGTTGATCGAAGCGAATGCGGCAAGCAGCACGAAGGCAGCGAGCAATCCGCGGCCCGCGCGCAGGCCGGCACGGAACGCGGCGATGTAGCACAGGTGCGCCAGCAGGAAGGCCACCAGGCCTGGCACGAATGCGTCGATCGGCAGCATCAGCGCGATATCACCTGCACAGGACAACAGCATGCCGGCCAGCACCGCACGCCGGTAGAACGCATCGCCCGCCGGCCGCGCCTGCCAGGCGATGGCGGCGATCAGCAGCGTGGTCGCCGGCTTGGCCAACCAGTGCAGCCAGCGCCCGTCGCCGTCCAGGTAGGCGCCGATGATGGCCAGAACGGCCACCACCAGGATCAACCCATCGCGCGTGCGCAGCTTCATCGTGCCTTCCACAGCTCTGCAAGGCGATCCGGGCGGCCGGCGATGCGCTCCAGCACCGGATACTGCAGGCCACCGTGGTAGTCGATCTTCATCGTGTCGATGCGGTCGAACTGCTTGACCAGCAGCGTGACCGGCGCCTTGTCAGTGGCGGCCGCAGCCACCGCATCCTTCAAGCGCTGGCTGCTGTATTCGCGGCCACCAACGGCGATCACCTTCATGCCGGGTGCCAGGCCGGCATTGAACGCCGGGCTGTCCCAGACCACATCACCGACCACGCCACTGTCGAGCACCGTCGCTCCCAGCGAGTAGGCCAGCAGCGCTGCCTTGGCGCGCTTTTCCTGCGCCTTGTAGGCCTCGTTAGGCGCATCGCGGTAGACCAGCTTCCAGCCCGCCAGTTCCAGGCCACCGGTCAGCGATCCGTGCCCGTCCAGGCGCTGGCGCAGGAAGCTCGCCCAGTCGTACGGCGCGATGCCGTTGAGGGTCGCCACTACGTCATCGAAGGTGTACGGATTGACGTCCCAGTCGCCGTTGCCGACGCCGAAGAAGGCACGCGCGAAGTCATCCAGGCTGCGCCGGTTGCCGGTGAGTCCACGCAGCTTGCCCTCAACCTCCAGCCACAGCATCTGCCCGCCGGAGTAGTAGTCCTCGCTCATCTGGTAGTTGCGGTACGGCAGGGTGCGACGCTGGGCGATGGTCGGGTCATTGGTGGTGTCCTGCAGCGGTCGCCAGGCCAGGCCCGGGCGACCACGATCATAGGTGGCGGCCACGTTGGCCAGCATGTCGCGCGCCTGCTCGCTGGACCACAGCCCCGAACGTGCGGCCAGTACCTGGCCCCAGAACTGGGTCTGCCCTTCGTACACCCACAACAGGCTGTCGCCCATCGGCGTATTGAAGTTGGCCGTGGCCAGGTCGGCACCACGACGATACTTGCCGTTCCACGAATGGGTGTACTCATGCGGCAGCAGGTCGCGCATCCACGCGTTGCTGTCCCACTCGGTGAAGTAGCCCGGGTCGGCGCTGTTCTCGCTGGAACGATGGTGCTCCAGGCCGATGCCGCCGAGGCGATCGGTCAGCGCAAGCAGGAATTCGTAGTGGTCGTAGTGGCGCGCGCCGTACAGCTTGTCCGCCTGCTGCACCAGCGCACGGTGCGCCTTCAGCTGCGCGTCGGTCGGCTTCAGCGATTTGGCATCGTCGGCGAACACGTTCAGATGTACCGGCGCCTTCGCGCCCGGGTCGAGGTCGATGCGCTGGTGATGCTCACCGGCAAACAGCGGCGAATCGACCAGGTGGTCATAGGAAATCGGCTTGAACACCACGGTGTCGCCATCGCGGCGTGCGGTTTCCAGTGCGGTCGCGTAGGCCCAGCCCTTGGGCAGGGTCACGCTGGCCTGCGCCTGCAGGTTGCGCGCGTCCACGCCGGCCGGATACAGCGAGTTGGCGTTCCACTGCAGGTTGAGCATTTCCGGGGTCATCACCACCCGGCCCTGGCTGCCGCCCTGCGAGGACAGGAAGTCGAAGTGGGCGACGATCTCGCTCACGCCCTCGGGCACGTTCACCTTGAATGCATAGACGTTGTACTGGTCACGCTGCCAGGCCAGCGGCTTGCCGTTGGCAGTGACGCGCAGGCCGGCCAGCTTGTCGATCGGGCCGGTGGGCGAATGGTTGCCGGGAATCCACTGCGGGTACAGCAGGGTCATCGGGCCAGGCTTGGCCGGTACGGTGGCAGTCACCTTGAAGATGCGCCGGGCCAGGTCGCGTGCATCGACGTCGATGCGCAGCAGGCCGGGGGCGGCGGTATCACCCGGTGGCGGAGTCTGCGCCAGCGCGGGCGTAGCCGCCAGCGCGAACAGCACGGACATCACCAGGGCACGGGCTTTCATCGGCAACTTCCAGCAGCGAAGGATTCCCCGATGCTAGGCCTGTGAGGTGCCGAGCCCCATGGCCGAAGGTCATGGTCAGTGGCGCATCGACCAGATGCGGCAAAGCCTCATCGGAGCGCTGGCGAAGACTGACAGCATCCACGCATGGCGTGGATCTACTGGAAAGCAGAGCAGTACCGGGTAGATCCACGCCATGCGTGGATGACGTACAGCCGACAATGCGAACCAGGGTTCGCACCACCGGCAGCGCTGCCGGTCAGTCGACCAGGCGCAGGCGCAGTTCCTTCGGCAGCGCGAACACCATCGATTCCGGCTCGCCGTCCAGCTCACCGATACCGGACGCGCCCAACTCGGCCAGACGCGCCAGCACGCCATCGACCAGCACCTGCGGTGCCGAGGCACCAGCGGTCACGCCGATATGCTGCTTGCCCACCACCCAGGCCGGGTCGATCTCGTGTGCACCGTCGATCAGGTAGCTCTCCACGCCTTCACGGCGGGCCAGCTCGCTCAGGCGGTTGGAATTGGAGCTGTTCGGCGAACCGACCACCAGCACCAGGTCACAGCGCTTGGCCAGGTCGCGCACGGCGTCCTGGCGGTTCTGCGTGGCGTAGCAGATGTCGTCGTTCTTCGGCCCCTGCATCGCCGGGTAGCGCTCGCGCAGCGCATCGATGATGCCGCGCGTGTCATCCACCGACAGCGTGGTCTGGGTGGTGTAGGCGAAGTTTTCCGGCTGGTTGATGTGCAACGTGGCCACCTGCTCCACGTCCTCGACCAGGTAGATCTGGCCGGTGCCCGCTTCGCGGTTCCACTGGCCCATGGTGCCTTCCACTTCCGGGTGACCGGCGTGGCCGATCAGCACCACGTCACGGCCGGCACGGCAGTGACGGGCGACTTCGAAGTGGACCTTGGTCACCAGCGGACAGGTCGCATCGAACACTTTCAGGCCACGGCGCTCCGCTTCCTGGCGCACGGCCTGGGACACGCCATGGGCGCTGAAGATGACGGTGTTGTTGTCCGGCACTTCGTCGAGTTCCTCGACGAAGATCGCGCCGCGCTGCTTCAGGTCATCGACCACGAAGCGGTTGTGCACCACTTCATGGCGGACATAGATGGGCGCGCCCAGCGTTTCGATCGCGCGCTTGACGATCTCGATCGCACGATCGACACCGGCACAGAATCCACGCGGGTTGGCGAGCAGCACATCCATCAGTTCAGTCTCCCGGCAGCGGCCGGCTTACGGTTTCGGGTTGGCATTATCCGCCTTTTTGGCGGACTTGCCGTCGAACAGGCCAAAGAGGGCGATGCCTACGGCACCCACCACGATGGCCGAATCGGCGATGTTGAACGACGGCCAGACATGCTCGCCGACGTACCACTGGATGAAATCGACCACGTGGCCATGCACCTGGCGGTCGATCACGTTGCCGATCGCACCGCCGATGATCAGCGCGTACGGCACGGCGGCCTTCCAGTTGCCACGGGCGGTCGCGCGCAGCCACCAGGCCATCAGGCCGCTGATGGCGATCGCCAGCACGGTGAAGAAATGCTTCTGCCAGCCACCGGCATCGCTCAGGAAGCTGAACGCTGCCCCGGTGTTGTAGGTGCGGTACCAGTTCCAGAAGCCGTCGATGACCACCACCGGCTGGAACTCCGGCAGGCTCGACAGCACCCAGGCCTTCGACCACTGGTCCAGGCCGATGATGACTGCCGACAGCAGCAGCCAGATCAGCGCATTCGGATGCGGGCGCGCGGCGGCCATCAGAACCAGCTCCGCACTTCGCCGGCACCGGCGACGTTGGTCACGCAGCGGCCGCACAGTTCCGGGTGGTCGGCACTGCTGCCGACGTCGGCACGGTGGTGCCAGCAGCGCACGCACTTGGCTTTCTGCGTCGGCTGCGCGCTGACGAACACCTCGTCGGTGGTCGCCGGACGCACCTGCACGTCACCGCTGATGAACAGGAAGCGCAGTTCATCGGCCAGCGGCTGCCAGCGGGTCGCCTGCTCTTCGCTGGCGGCGATGGTGATCTCCGCTTCCAGCGCGGCGCCGATCGCACCATTGGCGCGCATCGGCTCCAGCACCTTGGCCACCTGCTCGCGCAGGGCCAGCAGCTGGTCGAAGTCGGCCGCGTTGAGCTGTGCGTCGGCCGGCAGCGGAGCCAGGCCCTCGTACCAGGTGGTGAACAGCACGTGGGCGGCACGGTCGCCCGGCAGATACCCCCACAGCTCATCGGCGGTGAAGGTCAGGATCGGCGCCACCCAGCGGGTGAACGCTTCGGCGATGTGGTACATCGCGCTCTGCGCCGAACGACGACCATCCGAATCGGTCGGCATCGTGTACAGGCGGTCCTTGGTCACGTCCAGGTACAGCGAGCCCAGGTCCACGCTGCAGAAGTTCAGCAGCAGCTGCACGATCTCGGCCATGTCGTAGTTGTCATACGCGGCCTTGATCTTCTCCTGCAGTTCCCAGGCGCGATGCACGATCCAGCGGTCCAGCGCGACCATCTCGTCGAGCGGGCGCAGGTGCTGGGCCGGATCGAAACCGTCCAGGTTGCCCAGCAGGAAGCGTGCGGTGTTGCGCAGGCGACGGTAGGCGTCGGCGGTGCGCTTGAGGATTTCCTGCGACAGCGACATCTCGTTGCTGTAGTCGGCCGAGGCGATCCACAGGCGCAGGATGTCCGCGCCCAGCTTGTTCATGATTTCCTGCGGCTCGATGCCGTTGCCCAGCGACTTGGACATCTTGCGGCCGTGCTCGTCCACGGTGAAACCGTGGGTGAGGCACTGCTTGTACGGCGCGCGCTTGTCGATGGCCACGCCGGTCAGCAGCGAGGACTGGAACCAGCCGCGATGCTGGTCCGAACCTTCCAGGTACAGGTCGGCCGGCTTGCCGAAGCCACGGGCAGCCAGCACCGCTTCGTGGGTCACGCCCGAGTCGAACCAGACATCAAGGATGTCGGTGACCTTCTCGTAGTCGGCCGCTTCAGCGCCCAGCAGTTCGGCCGCGTCCAGCGAGTACCACACGTCGATGCCTTCGGCCTGCACGCGGTCGGCCACCTGCTGCATCAGCTCCACCGAACGCGGGTGGATCTCGCCGGTCTGGCGATGGGTGAACAGTGCGATCGGCACGCCCCACGTGCGCTGGCGC
Organism: Stenotrophomonas sp. FW305-C-20-S1; assembly: GCF_058783335.1. NCBI lineage: Bacteria > Pseudomonadati > Pseudomonadota > Gammaproteobacteria > Lysobacterales > Lysobacteraceae > Stenotrophomonas > Stenotrophomonas sp. FW305-C-20-S1. Next base: position 44,106 of record NZ_JBYTEK010000014.1, read on the forward strand.
GAGATGGTCCAGTCCGGGCGGCCGTCGACCATGCTCTGGATGCGCGCCTTGCCCCACGTCGGGAACCAGCCGACGGTGTCGATGGCGGCCAGCGCATCGCTGCGCAGGTTGGCCTTGTCCATCGAGATGAACCATTGCGGGGTGGCGCGGAACACCACCGGCGTCTTGTGCCGCCAGCAGTGCGGGTAGCTGTGGCGGATCTCGACGAAGGCCAGCAGCGCGCCGCTGTCGCGCAGCACCTGCACGATCGCCTCCTGCGCCTTCCACAGGTGCTGGCCCGCCAGCACCACCTCGCCTGCCGGCGGGGTCGATTCCAGGTATACGCCACGGCCGTCAACCGGGGTCACCTGGCCGGCGTTGTACTTGTCCAGCAGGCCGTACTTCTGGCTGACCACGTAGTCTTCCTGGCCGTGGCCGGGGGCGGTATGCACCGCACCGGTACCGTCCTCGTCGGACACGTGTTCGCCGTTGAGCACGAGGATCTCGCGCTCCGGGTAGAACGGATGGATCAGCAGCTGGTTTTCCAGCGCCGAACCTTCGGCCTCACCGTGCAGCACCACCGCGTCCACGCCGTAGCGCTGCAGCGAGCGCTCGGCCAGTGCAGCGGCCAGCACCAGCCAACGGCGCTTGCCGTTGTGCGCCGGGCCTTCGGCCAGCACGTAGCGGATGTCCGCGCCCAGCGATACCGCCAGCGAGGCCGGCAGCGTCCACGGGGTGGTGGTCCAGATCGGCACGGCCATTTCCACGTCGGCCGGCACGCTTACGCCGAACGCCTGCGCCACGGCCTGCGCATCGCGCGCGGTGTAGGCCACGTCGATCGCCGGCGAGGTCTTTTCCTGGTATTCGATCTCGGCCTCGGCCAGCGCCGAACCGCAATCGAAGCACCAGTACACCGGCTTGGCGCCGCGCAGCAGGTGGCCGTTGGCGATGACCTTGGACAGCGCGCGGATCTCGTTGGCCTCGAAATCGAAGCTCAGGGTCTTGTACGGGTTGTCCCAGTCGCCGGTGACGCCCAGGCGCTTGAAGTCGGCGCGCTGGATGTCGATCTGCTCCTCGGCGAACTCGCGGCACTTCTGCCGGAACGCGACCGCATCGAGCTTCACCCCGACCTTGCCCCACTTCTTTTCCACCGCGATTTCGATCGGCAGGCCATGGCAGTCCCAGCCCGGCACATAGGGCGCATCGAAGCCGGCCAGGTAGCGCGACTTGACGATGATGTCCTTGAGGATCTTGTTGACCGCATGGCCCAGGTGGATGCGCGCATTGGCGTACGGCGGACCGTCATGCAGCACGAACAGCGGGCGGCCGGCGGCGTTGTCGCGCAGCTGCTGGTAGAGCCCCTGCTCTTCCCAGCGCGCCAGAATGCCCGGCTCGCGCTTGGGCAGGTCGCCGCGCATCGGGAATTCGGTGGCCGGCAGGTTGAGGGTGGTCTTGTAGTCCTGGCTCACGCAGTGGCTCGCAATCTATGTTCGGAAAGGATGGCACGCGCCTGTTCGGCGTCGCGGTGCATCTGGTCGGTCAGCGCCGCCAGATCGTTGAATTTCTCTTCGTCACGCAGTTTGGCAACGAATTCGACTTCGATGTGGCGCCCGTACAGGTCGCCCTGGAAATCGAACAGGTGCGCTTCCAGCAGCGGCTCCACGCCGTCCACGGTCGGCCGGGTACCGAAACTGGACACCGACGGCCACGGCTGGTCGAACACCCCGTGCACCCAGGTCGCGTAGATGCCCGACAGTGCCGGGGTCTTCGGGAAACGCAGGTTGGCGGTGGGGAAGCCCAGCGTACGGCCGAGCTGGCGCCCGCGTACGACCCGCCCGCTGATCGAGTACGGGCGACCGAGCAGGTCGCCGACGCGGGCGAAGTCGCCTTCCTGCAGCAGCTGGCGGATACGGGTGCTGGAGATGCGGTCACCATGCAGGTCGACCGCTTCGATCTCGCCGGCGCTGAAACCGAGCTCGGCGCCCAGCGCCTGCAGCAGGGCCAGATCGCCACGGCGACGGTTGCCGAAACAGAACTCCGGCCCGATCCAGACCTCGCGGGCGTTCAGGCGCTGCGCCAGCAGCTGGCGCACGAAGGTTTCGGCGGGCATCGCCGCCATCGCCGCGTCGAAGCGCAGCAGGCCGATCGCATCAACGCCCAGTTCGTGCAGGATCTCGACCTTGCTGCGTGCCAGGGTCAACCGCGGCGGCGGCGTACCCTGGGCGAAGAACTCACGCGGCAAGGGCTCGAAGGCCACCGCCACCGCAGCCACACCCAAGGCGCGCGCACGCGCGACCGCGTGCCGCACCAGCGCACGATGGCCCAGGTGGAGGCCGTCGAATGCACCGATGCAGACCACGCTTCCGTTGGGGAACAGCTCCCCGCCCTCGACGCTTCTGAACAGCCTGCTCATCAACTCTCGTTCCGGCCGGCCGAAGCCCGCCCCTTCAATGGTGTAACCCTGAAGTATAGCCGCCGGGAGCCACGATCAATGCCCACGCAGGTCGCGCGGACGGAAGCCCATCGCCACCATCGCCAGCAGATAGGTCAGCCCGCCACCGCCGACCAGCAGGCCGAGCGCGCCGATCCGTTCCCACACGCCCATCGACGAGAAGCCCGGCAACCAGTACAGCAGGGCCAGCAGCACGCCGACCATCGCCGTGCACGCCAGCAACAGGCGCAGCAGGTAGCCGCCCCAGCCCGGACGCCGCTGGTAGACATCGGTCTTGCCCAGCCAGTACCAGAGCAGCCCCAGGTTCAGGTAACTGGACAGCGCGCTGGCGATGCCCAGCGCCAGGTGCAGGCCGGGCTGCTTGCCCAGCGCCGCCATCACCCCCTGCGCCTTCAGCTCGTCGGGCACCATCACCTGGTACAGCACCGCCAGCAGGGCGAAGTTGAACACCATGTTGGCCACCAGCGCGGCGACGCCGGCGCGCACCGGCGTCCTGGTGTCCTGGCGCGCGTAGAACGCCGGCAGCACCACCTTCAGCAGCGCGAACGCCGGCAGGCCGAAGCTCAGGCCGTACACCGACAGCGCCGTCATGCGGGTGTCGAAGGCGGTGAACTGGCCGTGCTGGAAGATCGTGGAGATCAGCGGTTCGGCCAGCAGCACCAGGCCCAGCATCGCCGGCACCGAGATCAGCAGGGTCATGCGCAGGCCCCAGTCCAGCGAGCGCGAGAAGCCTTCGCGGTCAGTGCTGACGTGGTGCCGGGCCAGCGCCGGCAGGATCACCGTGCCCAGGGCCACGCCGAACACGCCCAGCGGCAGCTCCAGGAAGCGATCGGCCAGCGACAGCCAGGACTGCGAACCGTCAGTCAGCTTGGCGGCGATGACGGTGTCCAGCAGCAGGTTGATCTGCGCCACCGACGAGCCGAACAGGGTCGGCACCATCAGCGTCATCACCTTGCGCACGCCCGGATGGTTCCAGCCCCAGCGCGGCAGGGTCAGCAGGTCGATGCCCTTCAACGAAGGCAGCTGGAACAGCAGCTGCAGCAGGCCGGCGGCCAGCACCGCCCAGCCGAGGGCGAGGATCTGCTTTTCCGGTGTGCCACCCAGCCGCGGCGCCAGCCACAGCGCGCCGGCGATCATGCACAGGTTGAGGATGACCGGGGTCAGCGCCGGCATCGCGAAGCGCTGGAAACTGTTCAGCGCACCGCCGGCCAGGGCCGTCAGCGAGACGAACAGCAGGAACGGGAAGGTCAGGCGGAACAGGTCTATCAGCAGGCCCTGCTTGGCCGGGTCGGTGTCCACCCCACTGGAGAAGACCGACGCCAGCTGCGGCGCGAAGATCAGCGCCAGCGCGGTCACCAGCATCAGCACGCCGCCCAGGGTGCCGGCGGTGCGGGCCATCAGTTCACGCAGCTCGGCGTGGCTGCGGGTTTCCTTCACCTCGGTGAACACCGGCACGAATGCGGTGGCAAAGGAACCCTCGGCGAACAGCCGACGCAGGAAATTGGGTATCCTGAAGGCGACCCAGAAAGCATCGGTGATGGCGTTGGTGCCGAAGGTCGAGGTCACCACCTGGTCCCGGACCAGGCCGAGAACCCGCGAGACCATGGTCATGCTGCTGAACGACAGCAGGCCCCGCAACATCTTGGGTGAACTCACTCAACGTCCCTCTTGACAATCGACTTGACGTACATTTCTTACGCCATCATACTAGCTAGCTTGCTGTTCCCATAACACCGATTTTTCAGGAAACCACCACCGTGGCCAATATCAAGTCCGCCAAGAAGCGCGCCAAGCAGACCGTCGTGCGCAACGCGCGCAACGTGGCTCAGCGCTCGATGCTGCGCACCGCTGTCAAGAAAGTGATCAAGGCGCTGGACGCCAACGATGCCGCCGGCGCTCAAGCCGCCTTCGCCGTTGCCCAGCCGATCCTGGATCGTTTCAGCGCGCGTGGCCTGATCCACAAGAACAAGGCTGCTCGCCACAAGAGCCGCCTGAACGACCGCATCAAGGCCCTCCAGGCCGCCTGATCCGGTTGGTTGCTGGAGCCTCGGCTCCGGCAGCACGCAAAAGCCCGGCCTCGGCCGGGTTTTTTGTTGCCTGCAATCTTGCGATGCCCGGGGTCAGATCCCTTTTCCCGCAGAAAAGGGATCCGACCCCATTCGGCCGCCAACAAAAAACCCGGCCGAAGCCGGGTTTTTCGCGGGAACCACAACGGCATTACTGCGCGTTGCGTGCCGCCTCGAGCTCGTCTTCCTTCTGGCGATCGAAGAACGCCATGATCCGGCTCATGATCGGGAAGGTGCCTTCGCGACCCAGTGCGGACACCAGGAACCACGGCTCCTTCCAGCCCAGCTCGGCGACGATCTTCTCGGCAGCGGCCTTGGCCTCGTCCTCGAACATCAGGTCGGCCTTGTTCAGCACCAGCCAGCGCGGCTTGGCCAGCAGCTCCGGATCGTGCTTTTCCAGTTCGCGCTCGATGGCACGCACCTGCTCGACCGGCGACACACCTTCCACACCACCTTCCATCGGCGAAATGTCGACGAGATGCAGCAGCAGGCGGGTGCGCTGCAGGTGGCGCAGGAACTGCGCGCCCAGGCCGGCACCGTCGGCAGCACCTTCGATCAGGCCCGGAATATCGGCGATCACGAAGCTGCGGTAGTTTTCCACCTTCACCACACCCAGGTTCGGGTACAGCGTGGTGAACGGGTAATCGGCCACCTTCGGCGTTGCCGCAGAGACGGCGCGGATCAGGGTGCTCTTGCCGGCGTTGGGGAAGCCCAGCAGGCCGACATCGGCCAGCAGCTTCAGCTCCAGCTTCAGCGTGCGCTCCTCACCCGGCTCACCCGGCAGCGCCTGGCGCGGCGAGCGGTTGGTGGAGCTCTTGAAATGCATGTTGCCCAGGCCACCGCGGCCGCCCTTGGCCACCAGCAGGCGATCACCATGCTGGGTCAGGTCGCCGATGATTTCATCGGTGGCCACGTTGATGATCACGGTGCCGACCGGCACGGTGATGACCATGTCTTCGCCACCCTTGCCATAAGCCTGGCGGCCCATGCCGTTCTCGCCGCGCTGCGCCTTGAAGATGCGGTCATGGCGGAAGTCGACCAGGGTGTTCAGGTTTTCGTCGGCGCGGATCCACACGCTGCCGCCCGCACCGCCGTCGCCGCCGTCCGGGCCGCCGAGCGGAATGAACTTCTCGCGACGGAAGCCAATGCAGCCGTTGCCGCCGTTGCCGGCGAACACTTCGATTTCTGCTTCGTCTACCAGTTTCATTGTTTCGATGCCTGCGATGGGCGCGGCATGCACGCCGCCACCTTGATGTAGTGCCGGCCGCTGGCCGACAACCGGGCGATGCCCGTTTTACCATTGATTCCAACGAAAAGCCCCGCCGAAGCGGGGCTCTTCATGCAGCGAGCTCTTCATCCAGCACGGCCATGCCGAGGCATGGGCGCCGGACGCAGCCTTATCAGGCTTCGACCGAGACGACGCTGACGGTGCGACGCTTCTTCGGGCCCTTCACCGAGAACTCCACCTTGCCGTCCGTCAGGGCGAACAGGGTGTGGTCACGGCCGAGGCCGACGCCGGTACCCGGGTGGAACTGGGTGCCGCGCTGACGCACGATGATGTTGCCTGCTTCGATGGCCTGGCCGCCGAAGATCTTGACGCCGAGGTACTTCGGGTTGGAGTCGCGACCGTTGCGCGAAGAGCCTACGCCTTTTTTATGTGCCATGACCTATCTCCTTACTTGCTGCCACCGGCAATGCCGGTGATCTCGATTTCGGTGTAGTACTGACGGTGACCCTGGCGCTTCATGTGGTGCTTACGGCGACGGAACTTGATGATCCGGACCTTGTCAGCACGACCCTGGGACAGGACGGTGGCGGTGACCGCAGCGCCGCTCAGGGCGTCGCCGATCTTGATGCCATCGCTGTCGCCGAGCAGCAGGATGTTGTCGAACTTGATCTCGCTGCCGACTTCGACTTCGAGCTTTTCAATGCGGAGCTTTTCGCCCTGCGCCACGCGGTATTGCTTACCGCCGGTGACCAGTACTGCGTACATGACCAGACTTCCTCTGTAGTTATTGTGGTCTATGGACTGCCGCCGTCGAGGGCGGACAGGAGCGGGATTGTACGCAGAGGGGCCCGGACGGGTCAAGTCAACCCCCTGAACGGCCCGGGGCCCCCCAGGCAGGGGTCAGATCCCTTTTCACACGGTGAAAAGGGATCTGACCCCTGCCTGACAGGCGGTCTCACCGGGTGAGACACCGGGCTGGCATTGTCGCCCATTGCCCCCATCTGGTCACCTCGGTAGGCTGACCGATTGCCGCCCTATCGCTGGCCCGGCGGCCCAGCCACGCCCCCACAACCGGATTCCCCATGGCGATGGATTTCATCCGCATCCGCGGCGCGCGGACGCACAACCTCAAGAACATCGACCTCGACCTGCCCCGCGACAAACTGATCGTGATCACCGGCCTGTCCGGCTCGGGCAAGTCGTCGCTGGCGTTCGACACCATCTATGCCGAGGGTCAGCGGCGTTACGTCGAGTCCCTGTCGGCGTACGCGCGGCAGTTCCTGAGCGTGATGGAAAAGCCGGACCTGGACCACATCGAAGGCCTGTCGCCAGCGATCTCGATCGAGCAGAAGTCGACCTCGCACAACCCGCGCTCGACGGTCGGCACGATCACCGAGATCTACGACTACCTGCGCCTGCTGTATGCACGCGTCGGCACGCCGCGTTGCCCCGACCACGGCTATCCGCTGGAAGCCCAGACGGTCAGCCAGATGGTCGACCATATGCTGACGCTGGACCCGGAACAGCGCTACATGCTGCTGGCGCCGGTGATCCGCGACCGCAAGGGCGAGCACGCGCAGGTGTTCGACCAGCTGCGCGCACAGGGCTTCGTGCGTGTACGCGTGGATGGCGAACTGTACGAAATCGACGCGGTGCCGCCGCTGGCGCTGCGCCAGAAGCACACCATCGAAGCGGTGATCGATCGCTTCCGCCCGCGCGAAGACATCAAGCAGCGCCTGGCCGAGAGCTTCGAAACCGCCCTGAAGCTGGGTGATGGCATGGCGTCGGTGCAGTCACTGGACGATGCCGCTGCGACCCCTACCCTGTTCTCGTCCAAGTATTCCTGCCCGGTCTGCGACTACTCGCTGCCGGAACTGGAGCCGCGCCTGTTCTCGTTCAACGCACCGATGGGCGCCTGCCCCGGCTGCGATGGGCTGGGCATGGCCGAGTTCTTCGATCCCTCGCGCGTGGTGGTGCATCCGGAGTTGTCGCTGGCGGCCGGTGCCGTGCGTGGCTGGGATCGCCGCAACGCCTATTACTTCCAGCTGATCGCCTCGCTGGCCAAGCACTACAAGTTCGACACCGACGCGGCGTGGAACTCGCTGCCGGCCAAGGTGCAGCACGCCGTGCTGTATGGCAGTGGCGAGGACGCGATCACCTTCACCTATTTCACCGAGGCCGGTGGCCGCACCCAGCGCAAGCATCGCTTCGAAGGCATCATTCCCAACCTCGAACGCCGCTACAAGGAAACCGAATCGGCGGCGGTGCAGGAAGAGCTGGGCAAGTACATCAGCGAACATGCCTGCCCCGAGTGCAACGGCGCGCGCCTGAACAAGGCCGCACGCAACGTGTTCGTGGCCGACCGCCCGCTGCCGGAACTGGTGGTGCTGCCGATCGATGAAGCCCTGAAGTTCTTCAGCGAACTCAGCCTGCCGGGCTGGCGTGGCGAGATCGCTGCGAAGATCGTCAAGGAGATCGGCGAACGCCTCGGCTTCCTGGTCGACGTCGGCCTGGATTACCTGACCCTGGAGCGCAAGGCCGACACCCTGTCCGGTGGCGAGGCGCAGCGCATCCGTCTGGCCAGCCAGATCGGTGCTGGTCTGGTGGGCGTGATGTACGTGCTCGATGAGCCGTCCATCGGCCTGCACCAGCGCGACAACGAGCGCCTGCTGGGCACCCTCACCCGCCTGCGCGACCTTGGCAACACGGTGATCGTGGTCGAGCATGACGAAGACGCGATCCGACTGGCCGACTACGTGCTGGACATCGGTCCCGGCGCGGGCGTGCATGGCGGCGAGATCGTCGGCCAAGGCAGCCTGCAGGACCTCCTGGATGCACCGCGTTCGCTGACCGGCCAGTACCTGTCGGGCAAGCGCGCGATCAAGATCCCGGCGCGCCGGCACAAGCCGAACCCGAAGATGACGCTGCATCTGCGTGGCGCCACCGGCAACAACCTGAAGGGCGTGGACCTGGCCATTCCGGCAGGGCTGCTGACCTGCGTGACCGGCGTGTCCGGCTCGGGCAAGTCAACCCTGATCAACGACACCCTGTTCTCGCTGGCTGCCAACGAGATCAACGGCGCCTCGCACCCGATCGCGCCGTACAAGGAGATCGATGGCCTGGACCTGTTCGACAAGGTGGTGGACATCGACCAGTCGCCGATCGGCCGCACCCCGCGCTCGAACCCGGCCACCTACACCGGCTTGTTCACTCCGCTGCGCGAGCTGTTCGCACAGGTGCCCGAATCGCGTGCGCGCGGCTATTCGCCGGGACGCTTCAGTTTCAACGTGCGTGGCGGCCGCTGCGAGGCCTGCCAGGGCGATGGCCTGATCAAGGTCGAGATGCACTTCCTGCCCGACGTGTACGTGCCCTGCGACGTCTGCCATGGCAAGCGCTACAACCGCGAAACGCTGGAGATCCTGTACAAGGGCTTCAACATCAACGACGTGCTGGAAATGACCGTCGAAGATGCACTGAAGCTGTTCGAACCGGTCCCGTCCATCGCCCGCAAGCTGGAGACCCTGGTTGATGTCGGCCTGAGCTACATCAAGCTGGGGCAGAGCGCGACCACGCTGTCCGGTGGTGAAGCGCAGCGCGTGAAGCTGTCCAAGGAACTGTCGCGCCGCGATACCGGCCGCACCCTGTACATCCTCGACGAGCCGACCACCGGCCTGCACTTCCACGACATCGAGGCGCTGCTCGGCGTGCTGCACAAGCTGCGCGACGAGGGCAACACGGTGGTGGTGATCGAGCACAACCTGGACGTCATCAAGACCGCGGACTGGATCGTCGACCTGGGTCCGGAAGGCGGTCATCGCGGCGGCACCATCCTGGTGACCGGTACGCCGGAAGACGTGGCCGCATGCCCGGATTCGTATACCGGGCAGTTCCTCGCCCGGATGCTGCCGTCCACTACTGCGCGACCGGACCAGCCCGCCGCTGTGGCCAACAAGCCCGATGCGCGCCCGCCGCGCAAGGTGAAGCCCGAGAAGCCGGCGAAGAAGGCAGCCGCCGCCAAGAGCACCGGCAAGGCCAGCAAGACCGCCACGGCCGGCACCAAGAAGAAGAAGGACGCCTGATGAGCAGCGAACACAAGATCCTGGCCCGCATTCCGATCAGCGTGCGCTGGCGTGACATGGACAGCATGGGCCACGTCAACAACGCCAAGTACATCTCCTACCTGGAAGAGGCGCGCGTGCGCTGGATGCTGGGCGTGGAAGGCGTGTCGATGACCGACCGCATCGCACCGGTGGTGGCTGCCACCAACGTCAACTACCGGTTGCCGATCGTGTGGCCCAACGACATCCTGGTCGAGCTGTTCGTCGAGCGCCTGGGCAACAGCAGCGTGACCATCGGTCATCGCATCGTCGACCAGCAGGACGAGTCGAAGCTGTATTCGGACGGCAACGTGGTGGTGGTCTGGATGGACACGCAGACCGGCAAGAGCGCGCCGCTGCCGGACGCGATCCGCAGCGCGTCCACCTGAGGATAGTGCCGGCCGCTGGCCGGCACTCTCCCCACCGGGCATGGCCCGGCGCTAACGTTCCACATCAAAGGACTGACATGATCCACCAGACTGAACTGCGCGATCTGCTGCCCGGCATGGTCCCCTTCCCCGCCGCCGTATTCCCCGATGACCAGGCCTGGCTTGGCCAGCATTTGCTGCCGCTGCTGAAGATCGACCTCGGCGTGCTGCACCCGGAGCTGGCCGGCCAGGCCGCGACCCTGCTGTGTCCGATCGAGCCCTATGAAGGCTGCATCGGCGAAGCCACCGAAGAACACCACAACGCGTTCACCGGCACCAACTGGATCGCTTTTGAATTGACCGCCGACAACCGTATGCGTTTCCTCGGTGAGGAGGGCTACTTCATCGGCGACCAGATGCAGGACAAAGACGCGCTGGAGCACATCACGGAGATGCGTGAGAGCTACAGCAAGGCACATGCGTACTTCCAACAGCATGGACGCCTGGCCAGCTATTCGCGCTATGGCGACGGCGAGCCCGGCGAGCAGGCCTACCTCGATGTGCTGGGTGGGCAGATCTCGACCGGCAACTGGATCGAAACCGCGGAGATTCCAGCCGCCTTCGCGCTGGCGTTCACCGAGGCTGCCGACGACCGGCATGCGCCGGAGGATGCCGAGCGCGCGATCATTACCCGCGATGGCCACAAGTTCTTCGCCGTGGCCGAAGTGGCCGGCTACAACTGGTGTGCAACCGGTGCCGATGCGATCGTGATGCTGTACGAGCCGGAAAGCCGCACGGTGCTGTTCTCGTACGACTGGTCGTAAGCCCCACCGCGCTGCGCGCTCGCCGGGCATGGCCCGGCGCTACCGATGTCGATTCGGCAGTGATGCCTGGGTAGCGCCGGGCCATGCCCGGCGGAACGAGCGCCGCGTTACGGCGCGGCCTTGCGCACTATCAGGGCCGTGTTGACTTCGGTGCCACCCTCCAGTTGCACCTGCAGCCACACAGGCTGCCCCTCCTCCAATACGCGCCTGCCGTCCATCAACATCAGGTGCAGGCCACCGGGCTTGAGCACGGCGCGTTCGCCCGGTGCCAATGGCAGGCGCTCGACGGCACGCATGCGACTGACCCCGTCGACGATCCGGGTCTCGTGCAACGACACATCACCGAAGCTCGCACTGCGCGCACCGATGATGGTTACCGCGGTGGAGCAGCCGTTGCGGATCACGCCATAGCCAGCAGTCATGGGCGTCGCCGTCGGGCTGGGCGGCAGACGTACCCAGCCCTGCGAGACGGTGACGCACTCCGGCACCGCGGCCGCCGCCGATGCTGCGCCCGCACACATCATCAACAGTACGCCAACGAATGGTTTGGTTATCATCGCCCAGGTTCCTTCTTCGCAACGAGACCCGCAGCATGACGACGCTCATCGAGGTGATCAACCATGGCCCCATCCGCGAACTGCGGCTGGCGCGGCCGCCGGTCAATGCACTGGACACCGAGCTGTGCCGGCAGTTGATCCATGCCATCGAACTGGCGATGGCCGAGGACGCGCACGGCATCGTGCTGTCCGGCAGCGAGCGCATCTTCACCGGCGGCATGGACGTGCCGCACCTGCTCTCGCATGGCGATGACAAGCACAAGCTGCTGGACACCTGGAACGCGTTTTTCGGCGCGGTACGCACGCTGGCCGAGAGCCGCATCCCGGTGGTTGCGGCGATCACCGGCCATGCACCGGCGGGCGGCTGCGTGCTGGCCCTGTGCTGCGACTACCGGGTGATGGCACGCAGTGCCGATCCGGCGCGCCCGTATGCCATCGGCCTGAACGAAGTGCAGGTCGGCCTGATCGCACCGGAAGGCATCCAGCGCCTGTTGCGCCGTGCGGTGGGCGCGCACCGCTCCAGCGTGCTGCTGGCCACCGGCGCGCTGGTACCGGCCGAACAGGCGCTGCAGATCGGCCTGGTCGACGAACTGGTGGATGGCGAACTGGTGGCGGCCCGTGCGGTGGCCTGGCTGCAGGATCTGCTGAAGCAGCCGCGGCAGCCGATGCTGCTGACCCGTGCCATCGCCCGCGCCGAGCTGCACGACGCCCTGCATCCGGACCTGATCCAGCTCGACCGCTTCGTCGAGGCCTGGTTCGCCCCGGATGCGCAGAACGCACTGCAGGCACTGGCGGCGCGTCTCGGCAAGTAAACGGTAGTGCCGGCCACTGCCGGCAGCCTGGCGATCCTGCCGGGACGCCTGCGGATGCCGGCCAGCGGCCGGCACTACCGAAGATGGGGCATCCGGCCTACACCGGTATAATCGACCCCTCTTTCATCGCTGTGGCCGCCCCCTTGAACGACATGCCCGAACCCGTCGTCTCCGAGCTGATCGATCTGCTCACCCTGGAGCGGCTGGAGGACAACCTGTTCCGCGGCCAGAGCCGCGACATCGGTACCAAGTACGTGTTCGGCGGGCAGGTGCTGGGCCAGGCCCTGGCGGCCGCGCAGGCCACGGTCGACAATGGTCGCCATGTGCACTCGCTGCACGCCTATTTCCTCCGCGCCGGCAACATCGACCATCCGATCGTCTACGACGTCGACCGTACCCGCGACGGTGGCAGCTTCTCGGTGCGCCGGGTGACCGCCATCCAGCATGGCAAGGTGATCTTCTTCTGCGCGGCCTCGTTCCAGCAGGCCGAATCCGGTGCCGAGCACCAGCACAAGATGCCCGAAGTGCCGCAACCGGAAGACATCGAACCGAACCGGCCGTTGCCGGCGGAGGTGCTTGAGCGCTTGCCGATCAAGGTGCAGCGCTGGCTCTCGCGCGGCGGTCCGTTCGAGTTCCGCCATGTGTATCCCCGCGATGAACTGAACCCGCCCAAGCGCCCGCCCTACCACCAGGTCTGGCTGCGCCTGAGCGAGCGCGTGGGCGATGCTCCCGAGCTGCACCAGGCACTGCTGGCCTACGCGTCGGACTTCCACCTGCTGGGCACGGCGACCTTCCCGCACGGCATCAGCTACTACCATCCGCACGTGCAGATGGCCTCGCTGGACCACGCGATCTGGTTCCACCGCCCGTTCCGCGCCGACGATTGGCTGCTGTACTCGCTGGACAGCCCCAGTGCGCAGGATTCGCGCGGCCTGGCCCGCGGCCAGTTCTTCACCCGTGATGGCGTGCTGGTTGCCAGCACCGCCCAGGAAGGCTTGATCCGCGTGGTTCCGGACCAGGCAGCAGCGGCCGCCGTGCCGGCCAAGGATTGACCGATGCGTCAGATTTTCAGCAGCCAGCGCGTGGAAACCGTGGAAGGCGTGGCCGAGCTCCTGCGCAGCCACGACATCCAGGTGAAGGTCACCAACGGACGCTCGTACAAGACCCGTCGCCGGGGTCAGTTCAGCTATACCGACCTGGGCAATGCAGGCGCCTACCCTGCGGTGTGGGTCGTGCGTGCCGACGACCAGCCACGCGCGCGCGAAATCCTGCGCGAGGCGCGCCTGCTCGACACCACCCGCCGTGACCACCCGACCGCCGAGTTCGCCTTCCGCGATGACGTGCAGGAAAGTACCGGCGGTCGTGGCTGGGCCTGGCGCATCCGCATTGCCCTGCTGGTGGTGATCGCCGGCGTGGCGCTGGTGATCGGCCTGCGTCATCGCGGTGCCCCTGCCCCAACCGTGCCGGTGCCCGCCCCGCAGGCACAGCCGCAGCAAGCACAGCCGACCGCGCCGGCAGCGCCGGAAGAAGAGGAAGTGCGGGTCCGCATCCAGCCGTCCACGTAACGCGCAGGTAGCGCCGGGCCATGCCCGGCGAGCGCAGCGGCCTGACAGAAACGCCGCCGGGCATGGCCCGGCGCTACCGGGACGCGAACCGGTCACATCGGGCACGCGGCTCCGTCATGGGACACAATCCCTGCAGGAGCCCGCCGCCATGACGATCTTCGCCGCAAGCATCGACGAAACCCTGGAACGCGAACTGCCGGCCGCCAGCAGCGGTTGCCAGCATGCCTATGGCCGCATCGTGCTGGCCTGCCAGAACACGGTCACCGCCATCGCCCTGGCCATCACCGGCGACCGCCAGGCCAGCGAGGACATCGCCCAGGAAGCGTTCGTGAAGGGCTGGCAGCAGCTGCACCAGCTGCGCAGCGCGAGCAGCTTCCTGCCCTGGCTGCGGCAGATCACCCGCAACCTCGCCCGCGACTGGCTGCGCGCACAACGTGGTCGACCGCTGAGCGGCGAGGCTGCCGAAGTGGCGCTGACCATGGCTGCGGATCCGACCCCGGGCGTGGCCGATCGCCTGCAGCGGCTGGAAGAGGAAATCGCTGCCGAAGACATCATCTCTGCCCTGCCCGCCGACAGCCGCGAAGTGCTGCTGCTGTATTACCGCGAGGGCCAGCATTCGCAGCAGGTGGCCGACCTGCTCGGGCTGAGCGACGCGGCGGTACGCAAGCGCCTGTCACGTGCCCGTGCGCAGGTGCGCGAGGGCCTGCTGCAGCGCTTCGGTGAATTCGCACGCAGCAGCGCACCGAGTGCTGCGTTCGCAACGGCAGTAGTGTCGATGGTGATGATCGCCGCGCCCGGCACCGCCAGCGCGGCGATCCTGCTGGGAACCGGCGTCGGCGTGGGTGGCAGCAAGCTCGGCCTCGGTGGCGCCAGCGCTGCCGGCGGCACCGCGCTCGGCTCGTTGACCGCCACGCTGGGCCAGCTGCAGATGCTGCCTGCGTCAAGCTGGGCCGCGATCATCGGTGGCGTCGTCGGTGGCGCGCTCGGCAGCTATCTCGGTGGGCGTTTCCTGCTGTCCTACGCAGAGACCGGTGCCGAGCAGGTCCAGGTCCGCCGCTTCGTCAACCTCAGCACCGGCACCAGCCTGGGCTGGTGCCTGGCCATCCTGTTCACCGTGCTGCTGCAGGCGCCGATGTGGGCGCAGCTGCTGGTGCTGGCACTGGGCCTGGTGGTGGTCAACTACCAGTGCCTGGTGACGCTGCGGCGAATCATGGCGCCGCTGCTCGCGCGTGATGCAGCCCGGCGTGGGCGTAACGGGATCAACTGGAAGTACGAATCCATGTACGGCCTGACCGGCATGATGGCGGTGAACCTGATCGTCATCGGTGCCCTGGCCTACACGATGACGCTCAGCGGCCGCCTGTAACGGACAACGCCGGCAGTGCGCCGGCGTTGTCGTCGATCACTGCACTGAAAATCAGCGCTGCGGCTTCGGCGCGGCGCCGTCACGCGGGCCGCCGTGGCGCGGGCCACCGTGCATCGGGCCCTTGGCGGCGTCGAACTCGGCCTTGCTCAGCTGGCCATCCTTGTTGGTATCGGCTGCGGCGAACCAGGCGTCACGATGCTGCTTCATGCGCAGCTCGCGGTCGGCCTTGTCCAGGTAGCCATCCTTGTTGAGGTCGAGCTGGTCGAAACGCTCGGCCAGGCGCGGATCGGCCTTGGCTTCGTCACGGCTGATGCGGCCATCCTTGTTCGTGTCCAGCTTGGCCCAGCGCTCGCCGCCGCGACCACCGTGGCGGCCATGCTTCCAGCGCGGCAGCTCATCACGCGAGAGCTTGCCGTCCTTGTTCTTGTCCAGCTCGTCGAACTTTGCGGCCAGGCGCGGGTTGGCCGCCGCTTCGCTGCGGTCGATGACGCCGTCGCCATTGGTATCCAGCTTGGCCGAACGCTGCGCCGGTGCAGCCGGGGTGTCGGCAGCCAAGGCAATACCGGTCGCGGAGGTGCCGAGCAGCAGGGCCAGCAGCAGGGGGGTACGGATCATGGGGTCACTCCTGGGAATGGGATTGGCATCGGGGTGAACACCTCACCCTCGGAGGACAACAACGCCTGACCACGACCTCGGTTGACGCAGCCGCCCATTCCATTCATCCGGCGGACAGTCGCCGCCATTGCGACAGGCTGGAGCTATGCTGTGCTCATGGCGAGACACGGCGACAGAGACGACGAACTGCGACTGTTCCAGACCGGCGAGCACCCCTGCGGGTACTGGCCGGACCGGGTTGCACGCGACCTGGTGCTGGACCCGCAGGACCGTCGCCTCGGCGGGCTGTACCCGCTGGCCCTGAGCTGGGGCTTCCGACGCAGCGGTGATCTGGTCTATCGCCCGCATTGTGCGAACTGCCACGCCTGCGTCGCCGTGCGCATTCCGGTGGCCCGCTTCGCCCCGGATCGCAGCCAGCGCCGCTGCGCCGCCCGCAATGCCGATCTGGAAGTGCGCATCACCGCGGCCATGCCACGCGAGGATCTGTTCGAGCTGTACCACCGCTACCTGGTGCATCGTCATGCCAAGGGCGGCATGGACGACCACGGCCCGCACGAGTTCGAACAGTTCCTGATCGGCAGCTGGTCGCACACGCGCTTCATGGAAATGCGCCTGCCCGGCCACGACGGGCAGCCCAGCCAGCTGCTGGGCGTGGCGGTAACCGATGTGACCGAGCACGGGCTGTCGGCGGTCTATACCTTCTTCGACCCCGCCCATGCCGCGCGCGGGCTGGGCACGTTCGCGATCCTGCAGCAGCTGGAGTGGGCCCGCCGCGAGGGCCTGCCACATCTGTACCTGGGCTACTGGATACGCGAGCACCAGAAGATGGACTACAAGCGGCGCTATCGCCCGCTGGAGGCCTACGATGGCCGCCGCTGGCATGATTTCGATGACGAACTGGACGGACGCTGACAAACCACTGACACCGGGCCAGGTGCACAATATGGCCCATGAACGCCAAACCCCTGATTCTCGGCCTGGCCCTGCTCTGTGGCGCCGCCGCTCCCGCCTTCGCCACGTCCCCCGCGATGACCGAAAAACCGTCTGCAGCGCTGCGCCTGGCCACCTACAACACCTCGCTGTATTCGGACGAAGCCGGCGGCCTGATCGCCGAGCTGGAAGGCGATAGCGAACATGCGCGCAAGATCGCCGCGGTACTGCAGCAGGCGCGCCCTGACCTGGTGCTGCTGAACGAGTTCGACTTCGATGACGCCCATCGTGCCGCCGACCTGTTCCAGAAGCGCTACCTGGAAGTGGCCCAGCCCGGTGGCGGCAAGCCCCTGCACTTCGCCTACCGCTACCTGGCGCCGGTGAACACCGGCGTGCCCAGTGGCCTGGACCTGGACAACAACGGCGTGGTCGGCGGCGAAGGCCGCGGTCGCGGCAACGACGCCTGGGGCTACGGCCTGCATCCGGGCCAGTACGGCATGCTGGTGCTGTCGCGCTACCCGATCGACGAAGCCAAGGTGCGCAGCTTCCAGCTGCTGAAGTGGAGTGCGATGCCCGGCGCGATCCGCCCGGTCGATCCGCGCACCGGCAAGAGCTTCTACAACGACACCGTCTGGTCGCAGCTGCGGCTGTCGTCGAAGTCGCACTGGGATGTACCGGTGAAGACCCCGGCCGGCGTGGTCCACGCGCTGGTCTCGCACCCGACGCCGCCGGTGTTTGATGGCCCGGAAAAGCGCAACGCCGCGCGCAACCATGACGAACTGCGCCTGTGGCAGGAATACCTGTCCCAGGGTGACAAGCCGTGGCTGTGCGACGACAAGGGCCAGTGCGGCGGCCTGGCCCAGGATGCGCGTTTTGTCATCCTTGGCGACCTCAACAATGATCCGGTCGATGGCGATGGCCGCCACGAGGCGATCGTCGAACTGATCGAGAACGCCCGCGTGCTGCGCTACCCCACCCCACGCAGCATCGGCGCCGAGCAGACCAGCCTGGCCTATGCGGCCAAGGGCATCACCCGCAAGGGTGCACCGTTCCATGCCACCGGCGATTTCGGCCCGAAGTCCGGCACCATGCGCCTGGACTACGTGCTGCCCTCGACCGGTTTCGAGTACCTCGGCAGCGGCGTGTTCTGGCCGGCCAATGAGAGTGCCGAAGCGAAGATCGCCGATGGCAGTGACCACCACCTGGTATGGGTGGATGTGAAATAAACCGATAGCGCCGGGCCATGCCCGGCGGCTTTTCCGGCTGCGTCGCGCGCCCTATGGGAAGCCGCCGGGCATGGCCCGGCGCTACCGTTTTACGAGCGCAGCTCGACGCCGATCGCTTCGGCGGCGTCACGCGCGATGGCGCGTGCTTCGTCGATGGATTCCGCGCGCGCCAGGGTCACGCCCACGCGGCGGTGGCCATGCACGCTCGGCTTGCCGAACAGGCGCACGGCGGTGTCCGGCACCTGCAGTGCGGCGGCCACGTTGTTGAAGTACGGCACGCCTTCGCCATGCGCCAGCAGCGCGCACGAGGCCGATGGGCCACTCTGGCGGATCACCGGGATCGGCAGGCCGAGGATGGCCCGCGCATGCAGCGCGAACTCGCTCAGCTCCTGCGAGACCAGCGTCACCAGGCCGGTATCGTGCGGACGCGGTGATACTTCGCTGAACCACACCTCGTCGCCCTTCACGAACAGTTCGACGCCGAACAGCCCCCAGCCACCGAGGTCATCGGTGATCGCGCGCGAGATCTCCTCGGCACGCGCCAGCGCCTTGTCCGACATCGGTTGCGGCTGCCAGCTTTCGCGATAGTCGCCCTCCTTCTGCAGGTGGCCGATCGGCGCGCAGAACGAAGTCCCGCCGGCGTGGCGTACGGTCAGCAGGGTGATCTCGTAATCGAAGTCGATGAAACCTTCGACGATGCAGCGGCCAGCGCCGGCACGGCCACCGGTCTGCGCGTATTCCCATGCCGGGGCGATGTCCGCCTCGCTGCGCAGCGTGCTCTGGCCCTTGCCCGAGGACGACATCACCGGCTTGACCACGCACGGCAGGCCGATCGCCGCCACGGCGGCGCGGTACTCGGCCTCGGTGTCGACAAAGCGGTACGGCGAGGTCGGCAGGCCCAGCGTCTCGGCGGCCAGGCGGCGGATGCCCTCACGGTCCATGGTCAGGCGCGCAGCACGCGCGGTCGGGATCACCCGCAGGCCCTGCTCCTGCTCCAGCTGCACCAGGGTCTCGGTATGGATCGCCTCGATCTCGGGCACCACCAGGTGCGGCTGCTCCTGGGCGATCAACTGGCGCAGGGCCATCGCGTCCAGCATGTCGATCACGTGCGAACGATGTGCCACCTGCATGGCCGGGGCATCGGCGTAACGGTCGGCAGCGATCACTTCCACGCCCAGACGCTGCAGTTCGATGGCCACTTCCTTGCCAAGTTCGCCCGAGCCCAGCAGCAGCACACGGGTGGCGGAGGGGGACAACGGGGTTCCAAGCTTGGCCATGGCGGGGTTCCAGCAGCGATGTGAAGGCGGGTGGGCATTCTAGCCGGTCCAGCCGCAGCGCCTGGGCACGCCCAGCCGACGAACGGTAGCCCGAATGTGATATCACTTTGATATCTTCAATTCGAACCCTCAAGGACGTACCGCCATGAAAGAGAAGTCGCTGTCCTCCCTCAACGGCCTGGGCGCGCTCGCCGGGTCCCTGGTCGTAGCCCTCGCCGGCGGCGCCCTGTTCGTGGCCGGGGTCGCGGCGAAGGCCAGCACCGGCTCGCCCAACGTGCTGCTGATTCTGGCCGGCCTGCTGATCGCTGCGCTGGCGCTGGTCGCGCTGGCCGGTCTGTATACCGTGCAGCCCAACCAGGCGGCGGTGGTCAGCCTGTTCGGCAAGTACGTCGGCACCGTCAAGGACAACGGCCTGCGCTGGAACAACCCCTTCTTCAGCAAGCGCCGCGTGAGCCAGCGCGTGCGCAATTTCGAGAGCGGCAAGCTGAAGGTCAACGAGCTGGACGGCAGCCCGATCGAGATCGCTGCGGTGATCGTCTGGCAGGTGGTCGATGCCTCCGAAGCGGTCTACAACGTGGACGACTACGAGAGCTTCGTGCACATCCAGTCCGAATCGGCGCTGCGCGCGATGGCCACCAGCTACCCCTATGACCAGCACGAGGACGGCCAGCTGGCGCTGCGCAGCCATGCCAGCGAGATCTCCCAGCACCTGAAGAACGAACTGGCCGAGCGCCTGGCCGATGCCGGCGTGCAGGTGATCGATGCGCGCATCAGCCACCTCGCCTACGCCGCTGAAATCGCCCAGGCGATGCTGCAGCGGCAGCAGGCCAATGCGGTCATCGCCGCACGCACGCGCATCGTCGCCGGTGCGGTCGGCATGGTCGAGATGGCGCTGGCCGAGCTGCAGAAAAACGGCGTGGTGCAGCTGGACGAGGAGCGCAAGGCGCACATGGTCAGCAACCTGTTGACCGTGCTGTGCTCGGACCGCGGCACGCAGCCGGTCGTCAACACCGGCTCGCTGTACTGAGCCACCCTCGCAACGGGGCGCCCCACCGCCCCGCCAGGAGTCTGCATGAGCGAGAAAAAAGCCTATCCGCTGCGCATCAACGCCGAGGTCCTGGCGGCCGCACAGCGCTGGGCGGACGATGAACTGCGCAGCCTCAACGCACAGATCGAATACGTGCTGCGCGACGCACTGCGCAAGGCAGGCCGCCTGCCGAAACCCAAGCCATCGCCGGAGGACAAGGAATGAGCAAGCGCTGGAGCTACCTGACCGTCGAGGTCAAGACATCCATGATGGGCCTGCAGAAGGCCGATGACATCCAGGCCGAACTCAGCCGCCAGGGCCAGCTGGGCTGGGAACTGGTCAACATCATCGTCCCCGCGCCAATGCGCCCGGCCCTGCTGGTCTTCAAGAAGGAGCTGTAACCATGAGCGCACGCCGCTCGTTGCTTGCTGTTTCTCTTGCCCTGTTGTCCGCCAGTGCATCCGCTGGCGAACCGCAGCAGGTCGCAGCACGCCTGCTCGATCACCTGCAGGCAGGGCGCACCGCCGATGCCGAAGCCATGCTGACCCCGCAGATGGCCGCGGCCGTGCCTGCCGACAAGCTGCAGGGCCTGTGGCAGTCGCTGGGTGAACTGAAGCAGCGCGGCCCGGCGCAAAGCAGTGAGCAGCAGGGCCTGCACCTGGTGGAAGTACCGTTGCAGTTCGCCAGTGGCGCGGTGATCGCGCAGGTGGCGGTGAACGGGCAGGACCAAGTGGCTGGCCTGCTGCTGCGCCCGGCCCCGGCCGCCAAGGCAGCGCCACCGCCGGCCGACGCGAACTACAGCGAGGCCGATTTCAGCGTGCCACAGGCACGCGGTGCGCTGCCCGGCACCTTGTCCCTGCCCAAGGGCAAAGGACCGTTCCCGGCCGTAGTGCTGGTGCACGGCTCCGGCCCACAGGATCGCGACGAAACCATCGGTGGCAACCGTCCGTTCCTGGACATCGCCCGCGGCTTGGCCGCCCAGGGCATCGCCGTGCTGCGCTACGACAAGCGCACCCATGCCCGTCCCCAGGACTTCCAGAGCGGCAGCTTCAACGTTGATGACGAGACCACCGACGACGCCGTCGCAGCGTTGAGCGCTTTGGCGGCGGACCCACGCATCGACGGCAAGCGGATCTTCGTGCTCGGCCACAGCCAGGGCGGCATGCTCGCCCCGCGCATCGCCAGCCGCTGGCCACAGGCGCGCGGCGCGATCCTGTGGGCCGCGCCGGCGCGCACATTGCTTGAACTGCTGCCGGAGCAGAACCGCTACCTGCTGTCGCTGGACGGCTCGATCAGCGCCCCGGAGCAAGCGTTCCTGGACAAGCTCGACGCGCAGATCGCCGCGGCCCGCAGCAACGCGCCTGCGCCCGCCAGCGAACTGCCACTGGGCACGCCGCAGACGTTCTGGAAAAGCATCGAAGCGGTGAACGCACGCGGCGACGCGGTTGCGCTGAAAAAACCACTGCTGATGCTGCACGGGGGCCGCGACTTCCAGGTACCGGAAACGGATTGGGCACTGTGGAAAAAAGCCCTGGCCGATCGCCGGGACGTGCAATGGAAGGCCTACCCTGCCCTCAACCACATCGGCATCGCCGGCAGTGGCCCCAGTTCATTGAAGGAATACGCGCAGCCGGGCCACGTGGATGGGCAGCTGATCGATGACGTTGCGCGTTGGGTGGAGGCGCAGCGATGAGCGGCAGTGATGCACGCCCGTTCGAGGTTGCCGAGAGTTCTTCGCTGCGGGTGCTGTGGGTGCTGCTGCCACTGCTGGCGGTACTGGGCGTGGGCATGTGGGCACAGCTGCACGACAATCGCAGTGAGGCTCCCTGGATGGAGGTCACCCTGTCGCCGCCGTTCTTCCTGATGGGCGGCAGCGCGGCATGGAGCCTGGCGGTGATCGTGCTGATGGGCATCGGCCTGGGCTGGGCGTTCTTCCGTCGCCGGGTGGAGCTGGCAGGCAACGTGCTGGACGTGCGTTCAACCTTGTACCGTCGCCGCACGCCGGTGGCCGACCTGCTGCTGGACCAGGCCGAGGTGGTCGACCTGAGCCGTGATCGCCGCTATGGCATCCGTTTCAAGACCAACGGCTACAGCATGCCCGGCTTCTATTCCGGGCACTTCCGCCTGCAGGGCGGCGGCAAGGGCTTTGCCCTGGTCACCGACCGCGCACGCACGCTGGTGATTCCGGTGCGCGGCTGAGCACCCTGCTGCTCAGCCTGGAGCGCCCGCAGGCCCTGCTCGAGGCGCTGCGCAAGGTGGCCGCCACGGCGCCACGGCAGTAAGCTGGATCGATGCACCGTAGCACTCCGCTGTTGATCAATACCGAGACCGTCGAACTGTGGCCTGCGCCGCTGCTGCGCGCGCGCAGCAATCTCGACGCCCGCCTGCTGGCCCGCGCGCAATGGGTACTGCGGCGCAAGCGCGATGGCCGCTACCTGGCGGCAGTACTGGCCCACGGTGTGCACTCGCTGGTGCCGCGCCTGCCACGCGAGCCCGGCGTGGAGGACGCGCTGGCCCTGCTGGATGGCGCACGGTCACGACCGTTCGGCGCTGCACTGGAAGACCAGTGGCTGCCGCTGGTTGGCCTGCAGCAGCGCCTGCAGCAGCTGGGCCTGGATGCACAGCGCTATGCGCACGACAGCGGGCTGGCACTGGAAGCCGAGCCGTGCGTGCTGCACTTGGCCGGACGTGATCGCTTTGCGCGCCCGTTGTGGCTGCGCCGCGGTGCCGCGCAGGGCTGGCGACGGATGCGCCTGCATGCCGCCCGGGATGGAATTGCACTGGACGCGATCTCCGGCTTCCGCAGCCATGCGTATCAGCTCGGCATTTTCGAACGCAAGCTGGCGCGCGGGCAGAGCGTGCCGCAGATCCTGAAGGTCAATGCCGCCCCTGGTTTCAGCGAACACCACAGTGGTCACGCGCTGGACATCGGCACACCTGGGGATGCGCCGGCAGAGGAAACCTTCGAGGCGACGGCTGCGTTTGCGTGGCTGCAGGCCAATGCCGCGGCGCACGGGTTCCATCTGAGCTATCCGCGCGACAACCCGCATGGGATCGTCTACGAACCGTGGCACTGGTGCTGGAAACCGGCCAACGGCTGAGCCCTTCGTGGCGGCTGCTCGACTGCGGTCCTCGGGCTGGCCGGGAGGGTGGGCGGCGCAGGGGCCGCTGCAAGTACGTCCATGTAAGCTCGGGCGCGCCATCCATGGCGCTTACGCCCCTGCGCCGCCCATCCTCCCGGCCACGGACAGTTTCCGCGTGCGTCCGCCACGGAATTGAACAAACAAAAAAGCAAAGGCAGACGTGGGTCGCTGCGCTCGACGCCGGGCATGGCCCGGCGCTACCAGTGCTTGGGCGTTGCGGCTAGCGCCGCAGCGCGTTGATCGCCAGCAGTACCCACCCGGCCATCAGCGTGGTGCCACCTACCGGCGCCAGCCGGGTCGGCCACTGCCACAGCGCACCGCCCACCAGGCTGCCGGAGAACAGCAGCACGCCCAGCAGCAACACGTACAACGCCAGATGCGCGATCGCGCCCTGCGCGCGCGGGCCGAGGGCGGCCAGTACCGCTCCGTGGGCAAAGGCGTACAACGCCGCCATGTTCAGGTGCTGCTGCGCCAGCGGATCGGACACGCCATGCGCGGCATAGGCCGAGAGACCGATCGAGGCCGCTGCCAGCAGCGCCCCCAGGCAGGCCAGCAACGACGGTTTACGCGCGCGTCGTTCGGAATTGAACATGACAGCTCCTTGCGCAATGCCCGACACCGGGCTCGGGATGAAAAAAAACGCGCCGCGCCCGACACCGGGCTCGGGATGAAAAAAAAACGCGCCGCAGGAAGCGGCGCGTTTTCGTGTCCAGCACTACATGGGTCAGCCGAGGCTTACTTGACGGCCCAGTAGATGTCGTACGTCGCTTCCGGGGTGAACGACTTGTCCACGCCGTCCTTCCAGGTTTCGTACGGACGGTCGATGACTTCGTTACCCGAGGTCACGGCCCAGGCGCGCAGGGCGCTGCGGGCAACGTCCAGGCCTGCCATGTGACCGGTGTAGGCCGCATGCGCCGAACGGTGCGGAGCAACGCGGACGTACTTGACCGGAGCGCCACCGTCGATCTTGACGGTAAGCTGTTCGGCCGGCACGCCTTCGGCACCCTTCTTCTTCACCGGCTGGGCGATGTCGAAGGCGTACTTCTCAGCACCGAAATCGGTGGTGATGATACGCAGCGGACCGGCGGCTTCCAGGCCATTGGCCTCGATCACGCGCTTGATCCACTCCTGGTTGTCCTTGATGGACTTGGTGATGGAATCCTGGCCACGGTCGACATTACCGGCGGTGACGACCAGCAGGTCTTCGGCCGGGACATCGACGATGCCCAGATCGGTCAGCGGGGCTTCGGAGGTGCGGTAGTCGACATTCGGCACGGTGGCCAGCATGTTCGCCAGGCGCGACAGACCCATCTTGATGTCATCGCCGATCTGGCGGCTGACATACAGGCCTGCGTAGCGACCGAACAGGTCAAAGCCATACTTCACCGAGTAGTCCTGGGTGATCTTGACGTTGCGACCGCCCTTGCCGGTCGGCTCCAGGGTGAAGGTGCTGACCTTGTCGTGACCCTTGGAGGCGTCGTCGATGGCGATAACAACACGCTTGTTCTCTTCGGCTTCGGTCACCTTCCAGGAACCGGTGCCCAGGTCCTTGGAGGTGTAGTCGAGAGTGGCACCGACGCCGGAGGCCGGGCCGGACAGCTTCAGTTCAACGGCGGGATCGCGCAGTACCAGCGGGTTCCAGTCCTTGAAGCGGCGCAGACTGCTGACCGTGTCGTACACGATCGTCATCTTGCGGTTGGTCTCGATGCTTTCGGTGATGTGACGCTCGCCCGGCAGACAGACGCCAATGATGACGAACAGGCCAGCCACGATCCCCAAGGCGATCAGGAACTCGATAATACGGGTCATTCAGAGAGTCTCCGGGGCCGATCCCACGGCCGGGTTGATTGAAGCGAAGCGCCAATCCTAGCAGGCTTCGCGGGCATTGGTTATCGGGATTGGCGCACCGGTTTCCGTGCCGGCTGCGCATTTGTATGCACAAAGAATTCGAAGGGTAACGCATCCGCGTACCCGGCATGTAGGGGGCAAGTGGGGGGCAACCCTGAATCCGGGCCCAGACTGCGTGCCAAGTCTTTGTCGCTAAAGGATTTTCCTCACACCAACTGGAGTTCAAACGCTTTCAGGACTGCACGCGTACGGTCACGTACGCCCAGTTTGGAAAGGATGTTGGACACATGGTTCTTGATCGTGCCCTCGGCGACCCCCAGCGAATTGGCGATCTCCTTGTTGGAGAAACCGCTGGCCATCAGCCGCAGGATCTCGGTCTCACGGTCGGTCAGCGGGTCGGGCCGGTCCAGGCTGACGAAGTCGTTGCGCATGTGCTCCAGCCCGGACAGCAGCCGCTGGGTCACCGCCGGCTGCACCAGTGAACCGCCATCGGCCACCGTGCGGATCGCCCCGACCAGCTGCGCCAGGGTCACGTCCTTGAGCAGGTAGCCCTTGGCACCGGCCTTGAGCCCGGCCAGCACCAGCTGGTCATCGTCGAAGGTGGTCAGGATGATGGTCGGGGGCAGCTGTTCCTGCCGTGACAGCACCTGCAGCGCCTCCAGCCCGGACATCACCGGCATGCGCATGTCCATCAGGACCACGTCCGGGCGGATCTGCGGGATCAGCTCGACCGCCTGGCGGCCATCGGCGGCCTCGGCCACCACTTCGATGCCGTCGTCGAGCGCCAGCAGCGAGCGGATCCCCTGCCGCACCAGGGTTTGGTCGTCGACCAGGCAGACGCGAATCATCAACGCACTCCTTCAGGAACCTGGGTAAGGGCCGCCAGCACCGTTGCCGGTACCGTCGCCCGCAGCCGGAAGCCTTCGCCGGGGCGGGTTTCCACCTGCAGCTGGCCTCCACATTGTTGCAGGCGTTCGCGCATGCCGCGCAAACCATTGCCCACATTCACCGTTTCCGCGCCGACACCGTCGTCGCGGGCTTCCACCACGACCTGGTCCGGGACCTCACGGTACACCCGCAGCCACAGGTGGCGGGCGCCGGCATGGCGCACCGTGTTGGTGATGATCTCCTGGGTGCAGCGCAGCAGTACGTGGGCCCGCTGCGGGTCTTCCACGTTCAGCGGCTCCTCGATCTCCAGCTGGATGTCCAGCGACGGCACGTGCTCGGTCAGCGGACGCAGCGCAGCGGCCAGGTCGATGGCGCCGGTCTCGCGCAGCTGGCTGACCACCTCGCGCACGTTGCCCAGCAGCAGCTTGGCCAGGGCATGTGAGCGCTTCACGTGCTCCAGCGCCTGCCCTTCGGCGAGGTGGCCGGCCACTTCCAGATTCAGGGTCAACGCGGTCAGCTGGTGGCCCAGCAGATCATGCAGTTCGCGCGAAATGCGGGTGCGCTCGTTCACCCGCGCGCTTTCGGCCAGCAGCGCACGCGTGGCGCGCAGCTCGGCGTTCAGGCGGCGCTGCTCCTCACGCGCCTCGGCCTGGCGGCGGGCCACCAGCGCGATCACGAACACGAAGCTGGAAAAACCCATGTAGCCGACGGCCTGCAGCACGGCGATGACCGGCGGGAAGCCCAGCGGCTGGATGTAGACCGGCAGCACGGCCAGGTTGCTGGCCACCAGCCACACCACCCCGATGCGCGGGCCCAGCAGCCAGGGCAGCAGGCCGGCCACCACCATCAGCAGGATGCTGCCCAGTGCGGTGCCGGAGAAATAGCTCACGCCGATCGCGCAGGCCGTCAGCAGGATCAGCGCGGCATGGTCGAAGAAGCCGGGCCGGCTTTCGCCCAGCGAGCGCGTCAGCACCCAGTACACGAAGCCGAAGGCCAGGTAGGCCGAGGCCCAGGGAATGATCCGGAAGCCGGCCTCGCCGTCCAGGCTTTCCAGTGTCAGCGACACCGGATCGATCAGGTAGATCGCAAGCCAAAGGCCGACGGTGCCCCAGGTGAACAACCCGGAGTAGCGCAGCATCGCATTGTGGTTGAGTCGGGCCAGCATGGCCCATCGTAGCCTGTGCGCGTCAGGGCCCAAGGGCATAAAGTCATGTTCGGTGCGGTCCCCTGTTCATGCCGCAGCCCACCCCGGGCATGCAATAATCATGCGCAGGGTCCGTACATGGGACCAACCGCGTTACCCCACGGAGTCACAATGTCGATTGTCATCCGCGACGTGCGCGAGCACGAGCTCGATTCCGTCCTGGCTTTGAACAACAATGCTGGCCTGGCCATCCTTCCCCTGGATGCCGAGCGCCTGCGCCTGTTCTATGCAACCGCTGAATATTTCCGCGTCGCCGAGCGCGACGGCAACCTGGCCGGCTTCCTGATCGGCTTCGGCAGCGACAGCCAGCACGACAGCAGCAATTTCGCCTGGTTCAAGCAACACCTGGACACCCCCTTCTTCTATATCGACCGCATCGTGGTCGCCAGCCGCCGTCGCGGTGGTGGCGTCGGCCGTGCGTTCTATGCCGACGCCCAGAGCTTCGCCGAGCTGCGCTACCCGCAGATGACCTGTGAAGTGTTCCTGGACCACGGCGCCGATGCCGCCCTGCTGTTCCACGGCAGCTTCGGCTTCCGCGAGCTGGGCCAGAACACCATGCCGCAGGTGGACGTGCGCGCCAGCATGCTGGCCAAGGAACTGTGCAGCTTCCCGTGGGTGAATGAAACCTATGGCGGCAAGCTGCCTGATGTTGCATGGGCGCGCGACCGGCAGCTGCCGGCGCAGGCACAGCGGTCGACGGGGACCTGAGCGTGGCAGTGAATTTCGATTACGAACAGGCCGGTGAACTGAAGATCGGCCAGGTGGGCATCGCCAACCTGCGCATCCGCACCCTCGATGTTGAACGCCTCGTGCAGGAAATGCAGGAACGGGTAAGCCGTGCACCGAAGCTGTTCGGCCGTGCAGCGGTGATCCTGGACTTCGGCGGCCTCAGCCAGGTGCCCGACGTGGCAACGGCGCAGGCGCTGGTCGATGGCCTGCGCGGTGCCGGCGTACTGCCGGTGGCATTGGCCTATGGCACCAGTGCGGTCGACCTGCTCTCGCAGCAGCTCGGCCTGCCGCTGCTGGCCAAGTTCCGCGCCCAATACGAGCGCGCCGAGGCAGAACCTGCCCCGCCGCCGGCACCCGCACCGGAACCGCGCCGTGCCGCACGCGCCGAAGCGAAAGCCGCGCCGGCTCCGGCTCCGGCCACGCCGATGGGCAAGGCTGCCGATGCCGCCGCGCCACAGCCGGGCCGCATGCAGCTGGGCAACGTGCGTTCGGGGCAGCAGCTGTATGCGGAAAACTGCGACCTGACCGTGATGGCCACCGTCGGCGCCGGCGCCGAGGTCATCGCCGATGGCAGCATCCATATCTACGGAACCCTGCGCGGCCGTGCGCTGGCGGGGGCCCAGGGCAACACCGCGGCACGCATTTTCTGCCGTGATTTCCATGCGGAACTGGTCGCCATTGCAGGCCACTACAAGGTACTGGACGATGTACCGGAAACCCTGCGCGGCAAGGCCGTGCAGGTGTGGCTGGAACAGGACCAGATCAAGATCGCTGCGCTGGACTGATGCAGCACCTCAAACAGAATCTTCAGGAGAAGTCCTTTGGCTGAAATCATCGTAGTCACCTCCGGCAAGGGCGGCGTCGGCAAGACCACTTCCAGCGCAAGCCTGGCCTGCGGCCTGGCAAGGCGTGGCAAGAAGGTGGCGGTGATCGACTTCGACGTCGGCCTGCGCAACCTCGACCTGATCATGGGCTGCGAACGCCGCGTGGTGTACGACTTCGTGAATGTCGTGCACGGCGAAGCCACCCTCAAGCAGGCCCTGATCAAGGACAAGCGCTTCGACAACCTGTTCGTGCTGGCTGCCTCGCAGACCCGCGACAAGGATGCACTGACCCAGGAAGGCGTGGGCAAGGTCCTGAAGGACCTGGCCGCCGACGGCTTCGACTACATCATCTGCGACTCCCCAGCCGGCATCGAGAAGGGCGCCTTCCTGGCGATGTACTTCGCCGACCGTGCGGTGGTGGTGGTGAACCCGGAAGTGTCCTCGGTACGCGACTCGGACCGCATCATCGGCCTGCTCGATTCGAAGACCCACAAGGCCGAATCCGGCCAGGACGTGCCGGCCTTCCTGCTGCTGACCCGCTACACCCCGGTGCGCGTGGAAAGCGGCGAGATGCTCAGCATCGCCGACGTCGAGGAGGTCCTTGGCCTGAAGGCGATCGGCGTGATCCCCGAATCGGGCGACGTGCTCAATGCCTCCAACAAGGGCGAGCCGGTCATCCTGGATGGCGAATCCGCTGCCGGCCAGGCCTATGACGACGCCGTCGCACGCATCCTCGGCGAAGAACGCCCGATGCGCTTCACCAACGTCGAGAAGAAGGGCTTCTTCAGCAAGCTGTTCGGAGGGTAAGCATGGGCCTGTTTGATTTCCTCAAAGCGAAGAAGACCACCGCCGAAACCGCCAAGAACCGCCTGCAGATCATCATCGCGCAGGAGCGCAGCCACCGTGGCGGTCCCGACTACCTGCCGCTGCTGCAGCGCGAGCTGCTGGAAGTGATCAAGAAGTACGTCAACATCGACGTCGATGCAGTGAAGGTGGACCTGGTCAAGGATGGCCAGCACGACGTGCTGGACATCTCCGTGGCGCTGCCTGAAGGCCCGGACAAACCCTGACCCCCCTGCCCCGCCCGTGCCTGCATGGGCGGGGCTGCCTGACCCGCATGACTGATACCACGCCCGAACCGAACGTTACCCGCGTCGGCGACATCGCCTTCGCCGATGCCCAGCGCCTGCTCGCTGCACATGAGCTGCGCCTGCATCACGTTGCGGCCGGCGAGCCGATCCCGGGCAGTTACTGGGGCGAGCCCGAGGCGGGCATCATCGCCAGCGACGTCTACGTACGCGATGACACGCCGGTGCATTCGATGCTGCACGAAGCCTGCCACCTGATCGTGCTGCCACCGGAGCGGCGCGCGCAGGTGCATACCGACGCCACCGATTCGGTGCCCGAAGAAGACGCCACCTGCTACCTGCAGATCGTGCTGGCCGGGTACCTGCCCGGTGTCGGCAGTGAGCGGCTGATGGCCGACATGGATGCGTGGGGGTATACATATCGATTGGGGTCGACGAAGGCGTGGTTTGAACAGGACGCCGAAGACGCAAAGGCTTGGCTGATCGAACGCGGCTTGCCGGTGGCTTAACGCATCGGTAGCGCCGGGCCATGCCCGGCGGCATGCACATCCGCCGCCGCGATGGGGTTCGCCGGGCATGGCCCGGCGCTACCGTGGGTCACGTGGCCAGCGCGCGCAGGGTGATGCCGACCACATACGCCAGATAGGTGCCGGTGGCATAGCCCATCGTGCCCAGCAGCACGCCTACCGGCGCCAACGCCGGATGGAACGCAGCGGCCACCACCGGTGCCGAGGCCGGGCCGCCGATGTTTGACTGCGAACCGATGGCGAAGTAGAAGAACGGCACCTTCAACAGCTTGCCCAGGCACCACAGCAGCGCGATGTGCACGCTGATCCAGATGATGCCGAGCAGGAACAGCCACGGGCGATCCAGCAACGCCAGCAGATCCATCTGCATGCCGATGCAGGCGATCAGGAAGTACAGCAGCAGCGAGCCCAGGCGCGAGGCGCCCGCGCCTTCCAGCGTACGTGCACGGGTGAAGCTGAGGCCCAGGCCGAGCGTAGTCGACAGCACCACCACCCACACGAACGGCGCATCCAGGCTGAACTGCGATGCCCAGCTGACGTGGACCTTGAACCAGGCCGCCAGCGGCGCGCCGATGGCGTGGGCCAGGCCGACGCCACCGAAGGCCACGGCCACGATCAGCATCAGATCGGTCAAGCTGGGAATGCGCTCATGCTCGGCCTGGAAGCGTGCGATGCGCTCCTTCAGCTCGTCGATGGCGGAGGTATCGGCACCGCTGCGTGCATCGATCTTCGCCGCGCGCCCAGCCATGAAGATCAACGCCGCCATCCACACGTAGCCAACACCCACATCGACCACCGCGAACTGGCCGAACGTGGTCGCGTTGACATCGAACACTTCGCGCATGGCCAGCATGTTGGCACCGCCGCCGATCCAGCTGCCGGCCAGCGCCGCCATGCCGGCCCAGGTATCGCCGGCGACGGTATCGGGATGGATCGCACGCATGACCAGGAACGCGACCACCGCACCCAGCATGATGCTGGCCGAGGCGCCCAGGTACATCAGCACCAGCTTGGGCCCCAGCCGCAGGATGCCCTTGATGTCCACCGCCAGCGTCAGCAGGATCAGCGCCGCCGGCAGCAGGATGTCACGCGCGACCGGGTTGTACAGCTTGGTGTTCTGCCCGTCGATCAGGCCGAACGTGTTGTAGATGCCCGGCAGCAGATAGCACAGCAGCAGCGCCGGCACGAAGGTATAGAAGCGCTTCCACAGACCCTGCTCGCGCGAAGCGGTCCAGAACACGGCGCCAAGGGTGGCGGCGATCAGGCCGAAGACGACGATGTCGTTCTGGATCATGCAGGTGCTCTGGGTAGTGCCGGCCGCTGGCCGGCAATCTCGTTCAGGTGGGAAGCAGCAAGCGGTTGCCGGCCAGCGGCCGGCACTACCAGAAAGCAGAGCGCCGCCCCTGAGGGCGGCGCTGCAGTCATCAGTTGCCGATGTGCTGCTTCAGCCAGGCGTTGACGGTGTCATGCCACAGGATGCTGTTGTTCGGCTTCAGCACCCAGTGGTTCTCGTCCGGGAAGTACAGGAACTTCGACTCGATGCCCTGGCGCTGGGCCGCGGTGAAGGCAGCCAGGCCCTGCTCGACCGGAATGCGGAAGTCCTGCTGGCCGTGGATCACCAGGATCGGCTTCTTCCAGTCAGCCACGTGGTTGACCGGGTTGAACTTCTCGTAGTTCGCCGCCTTCTGGTACGGGGTACCGCCCTGCTCCCACTCGGTGAACCACAGTTCTTCGGTGGCATAGCCCATCATGCGCTGGTCGAACACACCGTCATGGTTGACCAGGCACTTGAACGGGCTGTTCCAGTTGCCGGCGATCCAGTTGACCATGAAGCCGCCGTAGCTGGCGCCCAGTGCGCAGGCCTTGTCACCGTTGAGGAAGTCGTACTTCTTCAGCGCCGCGCTCCAGCCCTTCTGCAGGTCTTCCAGCGGACGGTCACCCCAGTGCTGGCTGATCGCATCGGTGAAGGCCTGGCCGTAACCGGTGGAGCCGTGGAAGTCGATCATCACCACAGCGTAGCCCTGGCCTGCGTACGTCTGCGGGTTCCAGCGGTAGCTCCAGCCATTGCCGAAGCTGCCCTGCGGGCCGCCATGGATCAGGAACGCAACCGGGTAGGACTTGCCTTCCTGGTAGTTGTGCGGCTTGACCACATAGCCGTGCACGGTGTCGTTGTTCCAGCCCTTGAACTCGAACTGCTCGTAGTCGCCGAAGCTCACATCCTTCAGCACTTCGCCAGCGGCCGGGGTCAGCGCGCGCAGCGCGCCGATCGGCTCACCTGCGGCAGGCAGCAGGCCGACCAGCACCTGGTCGTTGCTCTTCAGGCTGTTGCGGGTGATGGCCACGCTGTTGCCGGCCACGTCGACGGCGGTGACGCTGCCATCGCCGATCAGCTTGGTGGCCTTGCCGCTGGCCACGTCGATCTGGAACAGCGGGTGCTCGCCAAGGTCGTCGGCGGTGGTGTAGATGCTGGCGCCGTCGGCGGACAGAGCGATGCCGCCGGCCGAACGGTCCCACTGCGGCGCGATCTCGCGCGTCTTGCCGCTGGCCAGGTCCATCGCCATCAGGCCGAAGCGGTCCGCCTCGAAGCCTGGGCGCTTCATCGCGCGGTAGAACAGGGTCTTGCCGTCGGCGCTGAACACCGGGCCGGCATCCCAGGCCGGGTTGGACGCGGTCAGGTTGACCGGCGCCTGCTTGCCGGCGGCATCGAAGCGGTACAGGTCGAAGTTGGTCGACCACGGCTCCTGCTTGCCGGCCACGCGGATGCTGGCGACCACGCTGCTGCCATCCGGCGACCAGGCGAAATCGTCATTGCCACCGAACGGCTTGGACGGAGCGTCGCCGTCGATGGTCGCGCTCAGCGCCGAAGCGCCCTTGACCGCACCGGCCTTGGCTGCCGGCAACGGGGCGACGAACAGGGTGTTGCGGCGGCCGTCGTTCCAGGTATCCCAGTGGCGCACGAACAGCGAATCGAAGACCTTGCCGCTGGCCTTGGCGCCTTCTACGTCCTTCAGCTTCTTTTCGGTGCAGGCCAGGTCCGAGGCACAGGCCTGGAACACGCCGGCGCTGAACAGCACGCGGTCGTCCTGCGGCGACACGTGGTAGCTGTCCACGTCCACCGGGAAGTCGGTCAGCTGGCGCGGGGCGCCGCCACTGATCGGCTGTGCGTACAGCTGCTGGCTGCCGTTCCTGGCGCTGAGGAAGTACACGGTCTGGCCATCGGCCGACAGCGATGCAGAGTTGACGTTCCAGCCAGCCGGCGTGATCTGCTTCGGCGGTGCCGCGTCGCGGGTGCGCAGGTTGCGCGCGAACAGTGCGGTGCTGGCCTTGAGGTTGGCATCGGTGCTGCGCTTGGCGAACACCACGGTGCCGCCGTCGGCGGTCAATACCGGCGCGGAGACGCGGTCCATGGCCACCATGTCGCGGACTTCCAGGCCACGGGCAGCGGCGACGCTGGGCAGGGCAGCCAGCAGGCTCAGTGGCAACAGGGCATGACGCAGTTTCATCGAGGTCTCCGCAGGACGGCAAAAAACCGATGGTAGGCCTGCGCGGCCGGGCCTGCCAAGGCCATCGGTCATGGCCGTGGCTGAGCTGCCGCCAGAAAAAGCAAACCGCGCCGTAGCGCGGTTTGTCGGAGGTCGGGGTCGGATCCGATTCCATGGGAATCGGCTCTGACCCCAGACGCTGCCAGCATGGGGTCAGAGCCCTTCCCTGCGGGAAGGGATCCGACCCCGTGGGCGTCATGCCACGGCGCGCTTGCCGGTGCGGTAGATCAGCCAGCCGACCAGGAACAGCACGGCCAGGCCGATCCACTGCGCGGCCGGCAGGTGGAACGGCACGGCCAGCACGTCGGCACGGCTGCTGACCACGATCGGCACGGCGATGGCGATACCCATCAGCGCCTCGCCGGTGATCAGGCCGGCAGCGAACAGCACGCCCGGCTTGTGCACGCGGTCGCGGCCCTCTTCGTCATCGGCGCGCACCTTGTGGAAGCGCTCGACCAGGTAGGAGATCAGGCCACCGAGGAAGATCGGCACCATCAATTCCAGCGGCAGGTAGATGCCGATCGCCGCGGCCAGCACCGGCACGCGGAAACGCGAGTTGCGCGACTTCAGCCAGCTGTCGAACGCGATGATGGCGGCACCGACCACGGCACCGATGCCGATGAAGGTCCACGGCAGCTCGCCACCGAACAGGCCCTTGGCCACCGACGCCATCAGGTTGGCCTGCGGTGCGGCCAGCGCATTCGGGTGCAGCTCGGACTTGACGCCGATGCCGTAGGCGGTGGCCAGCAGGTTCAGTACCGGGGCCATGATCAGCGCGCACGAGAACGCGCCGATGCCCAGCATCAGCTGCTGCTTCCACGGGGTGGCACCGACGATGTAGCCGGCCTTGAGGTCCTGCAGGTTGTCGCCACCGACGGCGGCGGCACAGCACACCACCGCGCCGATCATGATCGCGGCCACCGCACCCAGCGGCGCACCGAAGGCACCGACCGGCTGCAGGCCATCCTTGCCCAGCAGCAGCACCAGCACCGCCGAAGCGAACAGGATGGTGGAGATGGTGATGCCCGAGACCGGGTTGTTGGACGAACCGATCAGGCCGGCCAGGTAGGCCGACACCGAAACGAACAGGAAGCCGGCGACGATCATGATGAGGGTCATCGGGATCGACACGTGCCACTGGCCGACGATGGCCTGGTACAGCGCCAGCAGCGGCAGGGTGAACACCACCAGCGCCACCAGCATCCACTTCATCGGCAGGTCGCGCTCGGTGTGCGCCAGCACCGGGCCACCGCTCTTGCGCGCGGCTGCAAAGCCACTCTTGACGCCGTTGAGCAGCGACTTGCGCAGCGAGATCAGGGTCCAGATGCCACCGATCAGCATCGCGCCGACACCGAGGTAGCGCATCTTCGCGCCCCAGATGGCGAACGCCGCTTCGGTGGACGAGGCGGTGGCGATCGAGGCGGCCAGCGCCGGATCGGTGTTCATGAAGAACGCCTGGTAGATCGGGATGGCGATGTGCCAGGTCAGGATCGAGCCGGACACCACCACGATGCCGACGTTGAGGCCGACGATGTACCCCACGCCCAGCAGTGCGGGCGACAGGTTGGTGCCGATGAAGGCGGTGACCTTGGAGCTGCCGACATAGGCCGAGGTGGCCCAGGCGTCCGGGATCAGGCGCATGCCGCTTTCCGCGGCCAGCTTCACGAACGCACCGATCACCGCCGACAGGCCGAGGATCTTCAGGCCCGGGCCGGGGTTCTCACCGGCCTTCAGCACTTCGGCCGCAGCCTTGCCTTCCGGGAACGGAAGCGGATCTTCGACGATCATCGAACGGCGCAGCGGCACCGAGAACAGCACGCCCAGCAGGCCACCGAGACCGGCGATGCCCAGCACCCACCAGTACTTGAAGTCCGGCCAGTAGCCCATGATCACCAGCGCGGGGATGGTGAAGATCACACCGGCGGCGATCGACGAACCGGCCGAGGCGCCGGTCTGCACGATGTTGTTCTCAAGGATCGAACCGCCACCCAACAGGCGCAGCACGCCCATGGAAATGACCGCGGCGGGAATCGCGGTGGCGATGGTCAGGCCTGCGAACAGACCGAGGTAGGCGTTTGCGGCCGACAGCACCACCGCCAGCACGATGGCCAGGACCACCGCGCGGAAAGTGAGCTGCTTGGGCGCAGCGTCATGGTTCATGAAAGCCCCTGCTGGCAAAAAATCCCTGTCACGCTAGCGTTCAGGGGGCAGCAAGTCCAGCGTGCCAAAGGATGGGGGTTGCAGCTGGAACAGGCACGGGCCCGCAGCGGCACCCCCAGCCAACTAATGCGGCAAAGCCCGAGTGGGCACTCCGCAAACGATATGTTATAACTTTCGGTTGACCTGTACCCACCCACCGCATGTCCTCCTTCCCCTCCTCCCGGCTGGCCTCCATCGACCAGCTGCGCGGCACCGTGATGCTGCTGATGCTGCTCGACCACGTGCGCGAGACGTTCTTCCTGCAGCATCAGGTCAGCGATCCGATGGACGCGGCGACGGTGTCCCCTGCCCTGTTCGCGTGCCGCCTGCTGGCCCACCTGTGCGCGCCAGTGTTCGTGCTGCTGACCGGCCTGTCGGCCTGGCTGTACGGCCAGCGCCATGCCGATCCGCGCCGTGCCATTGCGGCTTTCCTGCTCAAGCGCGGCCTGTTCCTGGTGGTGCTGGAACTGACCCTGGTCAACGTCGCCTGGACCTTCCAGTGGCCGCCGGAGACGGTGTACCTGCAGGTGATATGGGCGATCGGCCTGAGCATGATCGCGCTGGCCGGCCTGCTGTGGCTGCCGCGGCCGCTGCTGGCCGTTCTGGCGGTGACGCTGGTGGTCGGCCACAACCTGCTGGACGGCGTACGGGTGCAGGGCGACGGCGCCCTCGCAGTGCTGTGGAAGGTGCTGCACCAGCGCGACTGGATCGAGGCTGGGCCTTTGAGCCTGCGTACCTCCTATCCCGTGCTGCCGTGGATCGGGGTGATCGCGCTGGGCTACCTGATGGCGCCGTGGTTCGCTGCCGGCAGCGACCCGCAGCAGCGCCGGCAGCGGTTGCTGTGGTCCGGGCTGGGCGCACTGGCCGCCTTCGCCCTGCTGCGCTTCGCCAACGGCTATGGCGACACGCCGTGGCAGTACCAGCAGAGCACGCTGCGCACGTGGATGAGCGTGTTCAACATCACCAAGTACCCGCCCTCGCTGCAGTTCCTGCTGCTGACCCTGGGCATGGGCCTGCTGCTGTTGCGGCTGTACGAGTGGCAGCCGCTGGCGCGTGCGCTGCAGCCGCTGGCCGATATCGGCGCAGCGCCGATGTTCTTCTATCTGCTGCACCTGTACGTGCTGAAGCTGCTGTACCTGGCGGCCCTGAAGGCCTGGGGCCCGACCCACGGTTGCCTGTATGCACTGGACTCGGTGGCCGGCCTGCTGCTGGTGGCCTGTGCATTGGCGGTGGTGCTGTACCCGCCGACGCGGGCGTTCGCGCGGTTCAAGGCGCGCCGACGCGACCTGGCCTGGCTGCGGTACCTGTGAACGGTAGCGCCGGGCCATGCCCGGCGTTGCGCAGGACCGCCGGGCATGGCCCGGCGCGCGCCTGCAGCGCACGCCTATAATTCCGCGATGAATTCCACTGCTATCGCTTCCGACGACTTCCTCGGCCATCCCAAGGGCGTCTACGTCTGCTTCTTCACCGAAATGTGGGAGCGCTTCTCCTTCTACGGCATGAAGGCGCTGCTGCTGCTGTACCTCACCAAGTACCACCTGTTCGGCGACAAGGCTGGGCTGGACCTGCTCGGCGCCTACGGCGGGCTGGTGTACTGCATCCCGGTGTTCGGCGGCATGTTGGCCGACCGCTGGCTGGGCATGCGCCGGGCGGTGCTGTTTGGCGGCATCCTGCTGGTGCTCGGCCACCTCGGCATGGCCTTCGAGGGCCACGCTGCATACCGGGTCAATGGCGAAGTAGTGCGCGACACCTCGGCATTGGCCGTGACCTACCTGTCGCTGGCGCTGATCATCATGGGCGTCGGCTTCCTCAAGCCGAACATCTCCACCATCGTCGGCAAGCTCTACCCGCAGGACGATCCACGCCGCGATTCGGGCTTCTCGCTGTTCTATGCCGGCATCAACCTGGGCGCCCTGTTCTCTTCGCTGGTGTGCGGTTTCCTGGGCGAGGTCTACGGCTGGAAGTACGGCTTCGGTGCGGCCGGCATCGGCATGCTGGCCGGCCTGGCGATGTTCCTGTGGGGCCAGAAATACCTGCAGGGCCACGCCGAGCCGCCGCAACCGGCGACCTTGAAGCAGAAGGTGCTGGGCCTGCCGCGCGAATGGCTGATCTACCTGTGCGCGGTGATCGGCGTGCTGCCGGTGGCCTGGCTGATGTGGGCGGCCGGCAACGGTGCCTTCGCGCTTGGCGGTGAAATCAGCCTGGCACTGATGCTGATGCTGGTGGTGCTGGGCGGCGTGCTGGTCTGGTTCGCGTGGTTCACCGGGACCCAGTGCACGCCGGTGCAGCGCCAGCAGATGGTCGCGCTGATGGTGCTGATCTTCATGGCGCTGGTGTTCTTCACGATGTACGAGCAGTCGTATGGTTCGTGGGTGACCTTCACCGACCGCCTGCTGACCAAGGACATCGTGCCGGCGCTGGTGATCCGCGAAGGCTCACCGCTTCCGTGGTCGATCCTCTCGCTGCTGCTGGCACCGCTGGGCTTCGTGGTCAGCGCGCGCCTGTCCGAGCGTCGCCCCGGCTCGTCCGCGCCGCGCACGTTCTTCATCGCCATCGTCGCATTGATGCTGGTGCTGCTGGTGCGCGACTGCCTGGTGATTCCGCAGACCGCCGGTTCGCTGACCTACCTCGGCGGCCTGTTCCTGGTGCTGCTGGCGCCGGCCTTCGCCGCGTTGTGGACCTGGATGGACCGCCGCGGCTGGGAACCGGGCAAGCCGGTGAAGTCGGCCTGGGGCCTGGTGATCGGCGCGTTGTCGTTCGTACCGCTGGCGCTGGCCGCGCAGCACGTTGGTGCCACCGGCGAGATGGCCAGCGTCTGGTGGCTGGTGCTGGCCTACTTCCTGCTGGCCAGCGGCGAGATGTGCCTGTCGCCGGTCGGCCTGTCGGCGGTCACCCAGCTGGCGGTGCCACGGGTGATGAGCCTGATGATGGGCACCTGGTTCCTGGCGACGGCCTTCTCCGAAACGCTGGCCGCGCTGTTCGGCAAGCTGGCGGCGATCGACGTACCTGAAGGCGAAACGCTGGACATGGCCGCTGCGGCCGGTGCCTATGCGCACCTGTTCTGGCTGCTGATGTGGATCGGCCTGGGCTGCGCGTTGCTGGCCTTCATCGCTGCGCCGCTGTTGAAGCGGATGATGCATGGGGTGAAATAACGCCCGGCGGCAGGATGCCGCGGCGGCCACCACGTCGGTCGCCGCCGCGTCTGTTTCAGGGCGCCTTGCCCTTGTCGGAAGACGTCGCGGCGGCAGCCGTGCTACCGCCAAGGCTGCGTGACAGGAAGGCAAGCAATCGGCTGTAGTAGTCGCGCTGGTTGGCCTCGGCGTACAGGCCATGGCCCTCGCGCGGGTAATACAGCGCTTCCACGGGCACGCCGGCCTGTTTCAATGCCGCTTCCATGCGTTCGGTGTGCTGCACCGGGGCGCGCAGATCTTCGCGACCAGCGGCCAGCAGCACGGGCACCTTGATGCTCGCCGCAAGATTCACCGGCGACACTGCCGCCAGCGTGGCTGGATCACCCAGCCACTCCTGCAGATAGGTCACGCCGGAGGCGCGATCCTGGATGTCGCCGCGTTTGAACATCAACGGCAGGTCGTACACCCCCACATAGCCTGCCGCGCAGCGGTACAGCCCCGGCTCGCGCACAGCGCCCATCATGGCCGAGTACGCACCGTAGCTGGCACCGTAGATGCAGATGCGTGCGCTGTCGGCGATGCCTTGGCTGATCGCCCAGCGGGTGGCGTCGGTCACATCGTCCTGCATCGCGCGGCCCCATTGCCGGGCAGCGGCCTGGGTATGTGCACGGCCGTAGTTGCCCGAGCCGCGGAAGTTGACCTGCAGCACCGCGTAGCCGGCGTCGGCCAGCAACTGGTTCTCGCGCTCGAAACCACCATCATCGAACACGCCGATCGGGCCACCATGCGGGACCACCACCATCGGCAGGTTGTGGCCATCACTGCCCCTGGGCAGGGTCAGGAAGCCATGCAGCGGCAGGCCGTCCCGTGCAGCCAGGGTGACCGGGCGAACGCTGGCACCGCCGTCACGATCAAACCAGCGATGGCGGCTGGTGAGGAACGCGGCGTTGCGGGTGGCAGTGGTGTACAGGAAATAGTCGCCGGGATTGGTTGCAGAGCTCACCTTCACCAGCAGGCGCGCGTTGTCGCGGGTGCCGGTGAGCAGGCTCACGACCTGCCCGGGAAACGCCTTTTCAAGCCGGCGCTGGGTGCTGGCGGTCGGCGACTGCTCATCGAAGAAGGCGGTGCGCGTGACGGCGCCGACGAACTGGATACCCACCGGCACGCGCGTGCCGGGCTGGTAGACCACGCGGGTGGGGTCGACGGTGTCGTCCTGCAGCAGCGTACGCCGTTCTCCGCTGACCGGATCCCAGCTGACCACCGTATCGGGGCCGCGGGCCTGCTCCACCACCAGGTAGGCCAGCCGGTTGTCGGCGGAGAAGCCGATCGGGCGTTCGATGCGATGGCTGCTGCCTTCGTCGTTGACCAGGGTCCACTGATCGCGGTCCTGGCGATAGTAGAGCTTGTTGACGTTGTCGGCGGCGGCACCGTGGGCGAAGCGCAGTTCGCCTTGATTGTCGGTGGTGAACGTTGCGCGCTGCACCGGCGAGCGCGAGACCAGGACGCGGCGCCCGGTGATGACATCCATCCGTTCCAACCGCGTATTGGTGTCGTTGGCAAATGGCCACAGCGAGATCAACACGTTGCGCTCGTCGGCAGCCAGCGGATCGGCCAGGAATGCAGCGACCTGCTCGGCCACCCGTCCGGTCACGAAGCCGGGCTCGTCCGGACGCGCACGGTAACCGACCAGCAGATCACCGCGCTTGCCATTGGCATCGATGGCATACAGTTCGCCGGTCGGCCGTGGCTGGTCCAGTGGCCCCCATTTCTCGGCCAGGCCGATGAGCAGGCGGGTGTCACTCACCCAGTCGACCTCGGCGGCATGATTGTTGCGTGGCGGCCGGAAATTGCCGACCAGTTCCATCGTGTCGGTACGCAGCACCGCCACGGCAGTTGCGCCGTCCAGCGGCAAGGTCATGGCCAGGTACTCGCCGGTGGGCGAGAGCTGGATGTCATTGAACTCCGCGCGGCGCACGTAGCCGTCCAGCGAAACCTCCGCAGCCTCAACCCCACCCACGCCGCAGATGGCCATCAATGCAGCCAGCACCGTTGCATGCTTCATGACGTTCTCCTTGAAGCCGGGCATCCCCCTGCCCGGCACCGGGTCCGCGGCTCGCCTGCCTTACGGCGCCTTGTCGGCGCCTGCGCTCGCGCTGGTGCTGGCGGTGCTGCCGCCCAGGCTGCGTGACAGGAAGGCCAGCAGCCTGCTGTAGTACTCGTGCTGGTGCTCAGGCCGGTGGAAACCGTGCCCTTCGGTGCGGTAGTACAGGCTCTCCACCGGTGAGCCGGCCGCCTTCAGCGCTGCCTCCATGCGCTCGGTGTGCTTGATCGGCGCACGCGTGTCTTCGCCGCCAGCGGCCAGGAACACCGGCACTTTCAGCTGCGCGGCCAGGTTCACCGGCGAACGGGCTCCCAGGGTCTTCGGATCGCCTACCCATTCGCGCTGCCAGGCCATGGCCGAATCGCTCAACTGTGCCTCACCACTGAACATCAGCGGCAGGTCGTACACACCGACGTAGCCGGCCGCGCACTGGTACAGTCCGGGTTCGCGAATCGGCCCCATCATCGCGGCATACGCACCGTAGCTGGCCCCATAGATGCAGATGCGGTTGCTGTCGGCGATGCCCTCTGCGATGGCCCAGCGGGTGGCGTCGGTCACATCGTCCTGCATGGCCGCGCCCCACTGCTTCGCACCCGCCTGGGTGAACGCGCGGCCATAGTTGGCCGAACCACGGAAGTTGACCTGCAACACGGCATACCCTGCTGCTGCCAGCATCTGCGGCTCGTTGCTGTAGCTGCCCTCATCGAATACGCCGATGGGGCCACCGTGCGGCAGCACCACCAACGGCAGATTGCGCCCTTCGCTGCCCGGCGGCAGGGTCAGGAAGCCGTGCAGCGTCAGTCCGTCGCGCGCCTTCAGCGAGAACGGACGCACGGTGGCGGCCAGTTTCGGGTCGATCCATTCGCTGCGGCTGAGCAGATGCTCGGCGGCCTTCGCGCGGGTGTCGAACAGGTAGAAATCCCCGGGATTGCTGCCCGACCACGTCTGCACCACCACCTTGCCGCCATCACGGGTACTGGAGGTGATGAACACCGGGCCGCCGAACGCCGCTTCAAGGCTGCGGTACTGACGGGCGTCGGCGCCCTTCTCATCGAAGAACCGCGTACGCGGTGCATCGCCGGCAAACAGCGCGCCCACCGGCACGCGGGTGCCCGGGCGGAAGATGATCGCGTAGGGATCGACCACGCCATCGCGCAGCACCTCGCGCCGTTGGCCGGTCTGCGGGTTCCAGCTGACGATGGCATCGGGCCCGGTGGGCTGCTCGACCTGCAGATAGGCCAGCGCGCCATCTTCGGAGAAGCCGATTGCGGTTTCTATCCGGTGGCTCAGCGACTCGTCATTGACCAGCGACCACTGCGCATTGGTCCCGGCGCGGTAGTAGAGCTTGTTGACGTTGTCCGACGCTGCGCCGTGGGCGAAGCGCACTTCACCCTGATGATCGGTAGTGAAATCGGCACGCTGCACGGGTGAACCGGAAACGCGCACGCGACGCCCACTGACCACGTCAAGCCGCTCGACCCGGGTGTAGGGGTCCTCGGCGAAGGGCCATACCGCGATCAGCACATTGCGGTCGTCGCCCGCCAGTTCGTCGGTGAGGAAGGCCGCGACGTCCTCCACCTTCTTCGGCTGGATGCGCGTGCCCAACCCGCGCCCCTGCACGCGGTAGCCGACCAGCAGTTCCCCGCCCTCGCCATCGACGTTGACCCCGTACAGTTCACCGGTGGGCTGCGGCGTATCGAGTACTCCAAGCTTCTCGGCCAGGCCGACCAGCAGGCGCTCGTTGCTCACCCATTCAAAGGTGTTGGCGTGGTTCTTGTCCTGCGGGCGGAACACGCCGGCAGGCTTGCGGTCGGACGTGCGCAGGATGACCAGCGCGGTGGAATCATCCAGCGGTACGGTGCCGGCAACGTAGTCGCCGCCGGGCGAGAGCTTGACGTTCGAAAACGACTCCGGTTTCAGGTACTTCTCCAGGTCCACCCCGCCGGTACCCGCCGACGTCCCGCCCACCACCGCGCACAACAGCGCGGCAAGTACAGTCCTTCGCATCCTTCCCCCTCCCTGCCCGGACACCCTGTCCAGATTCGCCGATTCTAGGCAGGCCCGCGATGGCTCCGCCAGTGGCGAGGCCGCCATCGCCGGACTCAGGGCGCCTTCTCCGCATTGCCAGCGGCCGTCACCTGCGCCGTTGCTCCGCCCAGGCTGCGCGACAGGAACGCCAGCAGGTGGCCGTAGTAGTCGCGCTGGTTGGCCAGGTTGTACAGCCCATGCCCTTCGTTCTTGTAGTACAGGGCCTCCACAGGCGTTCCGGCCTGCTTCAATGCCGCCTCCATCCGCTCGGTATGCACCACCGGTGCGCGCTGGTCTTCGCGGCCGGCGGCCAGCAGCACCGGCACGCCAACCTGCGCGGCCAGGTTGACCGGCGAGCGTTCGACAAGATCCTTGGGCCGTCCCAGCCACTCGCGCAGGTAGATCAACCCGGATTCGTCACTCTGGATATCCCCGCGCGCATACATCAAGGGCAGGTCGTAGATGCCAACGTAACCTGCCGCACAACGGTAAAGATCCGGCTCTCGCACCGTCCCCATCAGCGCCGCATAGGCGCCGTAGCTGGCCCCATAGATGCAGATGCGTTCAC
This sequence comes from Stenotrophomonas sp. FW305-C-20-S1, assembly GCF_058783335.1. Taxonomy (NCBI): domain Bacteria; kingdom Pseudomonadati; phylum Pseudomonadota; class Gammaproteobacteria; order Lysobacterales; family Lysobacteraceae; genus Stenotrophomonas; species Stenotrophomonas sp. FW305-C-20-S1. Next base: position 88,315 of record NZ_JBYTEK010000014.1, read on the forward strand.
GGTCGGCAATTCCCTGCTCGATGGCCCAGCGCGTGGCATCGGTCACATCATCCTGCATCGCCGCGCCCCACTGTTTGCGCGCAGCCTGCGCATGTGCGCGCCCGTAACCGGCCGAGCCACGGAAATTCACCTGCAGCACGGCATAGCCGGCGGCCGCCAGCATCTGCGTCTCGGTGGAGTACGTGCCATCGTCCAGGACCCCGATCGGACCGCCATGCGGCACCACCACCATCGGTAGCGCGCGCATCGGCACCCCCGGTGGCACGGTAAGAAACCCATGCAGGGGGCGGCCGTCGCGGGCCTGCAAGGTGATGGCGCGTACGTCGGCACTCTGCGCCGGGTCGATCCAGTCGCTGCGGCTGATCAGGTGCCGGGCGCGCTTGCCCAGCGTGTCATACAGGTAGAAATCACCCGGATTGCGGCCCGACCAGGATTCCACCAGGACAGTGCTGCCGTTGCGGGTGCTGGAGGTGATGTATACCGGAGCACCCAGCGCGGTTTCCAGGCTGCGATAAAGCCGGGCATCCTCCGAGGTCTCATCGAAGAAGCGCGTGCGTGGGGTAGTGCCCATGAACAGCGCGCCCACCGGCACCTGCGTACCGGGGCGGTGGATGATGCGTGCAGGGTCGGCGATCTCATCACGCAGAACCGTTCGCCGCTCGTTGCTCTGCGGGTCCCAGCTGACGATCACGTCGGGGCCTTCGGCCTGCTCCACCTGCAGATAGGCCAGGCGGCCGTCGGCCGAGAAGCCGATGGCCGCTTCGTTGCGCGGGTTCAAGGCCTCATCGTGCAGCAGTATCCATTCGCTGCTGGCACCGGCGCGGTAATACAGCTTCTTTTTCTGGTCAGGTCCGACGCCGTAAGCGAAGCGCACTTCGCCCCGGGCGTCGGTAGTGAAGGCGGCCTGCGCGATCGGCGCGCGCGCGACCGCGTTGCGGCGACCGGTGCTCACGTCCATGCGTTCGATCTGGGTGGCCGCGTTGTCGGTGAACGGAGTGACCGCCACCAGCACGTTGCGATCGTCGTCCTTCAACTCATCGGTGAGGAAAGCCGCCACCATTCCCGCAGGCTTGACCTTGATGTTGGTGCCCAGTCCGGTTTCAGCGGTGCGGTAGCCGACCAGCAGTTCTCCCCCCTTGCCGTTGGCGTTGATGCCGAACAGCTCGCCGGTGGGCGCTGGTCGATCCAGCACACCCAGCTTCTGCGCCATGCCCACCAGCAGGCGTTCATTGCTTACCCAGTCGAAGGTATGGGCGTGGTTGTTGCGGGGTGGGCGGAAGGTGCCGACCATCTTCATGTCGGCGATCCGGTAGATCGCCAGCGCCGTACCCGCCTCGATCGGAACCGTGGCAGCCACGTACTCGCCGCCCGGCGAAATCTTGATGTCGGCGAATGCTTCCTGCCGCAGGTAGCGGTCCAGGTCCACCCCGCCGGTACCCGCCGACGTCCCGCCCACCACCGCGCACAGCAGCGCGGCAAGCACAATCCTGCGCATCCTTCCCCCTTCCTGCCCGGACACCCTGTCCAGATTCGCCGATTCTAGGCAGGCAAGCGGCCGCGCCGCCAGTGGGCAGAAAAAACGACGGCACCGTTGCCGGTGCCGTCGTTGCCACTACCTTGGAGAGAGAGTAAGGACGTGGGTTCGGGGGGCGTGCGCCGGGTCAATGGACCCCGCGCACCGCCAGAGTGAGGGCCAGGATGCTGAGGATCACCGCGATGGTGCCGTCCAGCACGCGCCAGGTGCTGGGCTTGGTGAACAGCGGCGCAAGCAGGCGCGCGCCCAGGCCCTGCGCGGTCAGCCACAGGCAGCTGGCGGTGACCACGCCGGCCGCGAAGGCCATGCGCGCATTGCCGAAGTTCTCGGCGATGGAGCCGATCACCATCATGTCCAGCCAGAAGTGCGGATTGATCAGCGAGAAGCCGACCGCCGCCATCAGCACCGCACGACGGCTGCCGTCGTCGCTGTCGGCTTCGCCCATGCCACCGCCACCGGCGATCGCACGGCGTGCCGACTTCATCGCATACCAGGCCAGGAAGGCCACACCGGTCCAGAGGACGGCGGTGGTCAGCCACGGCAGCGCGGTGGTGAGCGTGCGCAGGCCGGCCACGCTGGCGAAGATGAAGATTGCATCGATGGCCGCGCAGGTGGCGACCACCGGCACGATGTGCTTGCGCAGGATGCCCTGGCGCAGGATGAAGGCGCTCTGGGCGCCGACCACGGCAAACAGGCCGATGCCGGTAGCCGCACCACTGAACCAGGCACCAAGGCCGGTGCTGGCGGAGATGACCGAGAACATGGGATTCACTACCTTGTCTTGCTTGGGGGGAGCGGTGCCTCGCGAAGGCGGACAGCACCGGAACGGGCGCCATTGTCGCGCCGCAACATAGAAAAGACGAGCTAAACTTACTAAACCAACATTAGCGGAGCTTAATCGCCATGCGCATCGACCATGCCCAGCTGCGGGCCCTGGCTGCGGTGATCCGCGAAGGCAGCTTCGACCGTGCCGCGCAGTCGCTCAACGTCACCCCCTCGGCCATCTCGCAGCGGGTCAAAGCACTGGAAGACCGCATCGGCCGCCTGCTGGTCAAGCGCGGCACGCCTGCGACCGCGACTGCCGAGGGCCAGTTGCTGGTGCAGCTGGCCGAGCAGACCGCCCTGCTGGAGCACGACGCGCTGCACCGGATGGGCCTGGCCGACGAGGACCTGCCGCAGGCCAGCATCCCCGTAGCGGTGAACCACGACAGCCTGGAGACCTGGTTCCCACAGGCCGCCCAGCAGTTCGCGCAGGGCACCGGCACCACCCTGGACCTGCGGGTGGAGGACCAGGACCACACCGTCGAACTGCTGCGCCAGGGCACCGTGCTGGGGGCCGTGACCACCCTGGACGAGCCGGTGCAGGGCTGCCAGATCCACGCGCTGGGCAGCATCCGCTACGCCGCCACCTGTACGCCGGAGTTCCGCGAGCAGCACTTCGCCAAGGGCGTGACCGCACAGGCGCTGGCGCAGGCACCGGTGCTGGTGTTCAACCGCAAGGACGACATGCAGTCGCGCTTTGCCCGGCGCATGGCCGGCGCCGACCTGCCCAGCACCGCGCCGACGTGGTGGATTCCTTCCACCCGCGCCTTCGTGCAGGCCAATCTGGGCGGGCTGGGCTGGACGATGAACCCGCTGCCGCTGGTCAAGCGCCATCTGGACGCCGGGCGCCTGGTCTACGTGCGGCAGCGCGCGTGGGAAGACGTGCCGCTGTACTGGCAGCACTGGAAGGGCGACGTGCAGACGATGGCCCTGCTGACCCGGGCGGTGCTGGACGCCGCCTCGGCACTGGTGCAGCGCAGGCGCTGAAGAGGGGACGGAGAGGATCAAGTCGCTTGTGCTACAAACGCCTTGATCCCCTCCGCCCCCTTTTCATGCAAGCATCGGTGCAACCGACGAGGGGGCTGACCGATGGAAACCGAACCGGTATTCCTGCATATCCGCGTGGTGATGGGGATCATCCTCGGCCTGTCCATCACCACCCTGCTGAAGGGGCTGGCGCAGATCATCGAACACCCGCAGCGGCGTGGCTGTTCGGCGCTGCACCTGTGCTGGGTGGTGTGGACGCTGGTATCGCTGGTGACCTTCTGGTGGTGGGAATTCCGCCTGGTTGAGGTACACCGCTGGACGTTTGAAATCTATCTGTTCGTGATCACCTACTGCGCGACCTGGTTCCTGCTGTGCGCGCTGCTGTTTCCCGAAGACCTGCGCGAGTACGGAAGTTACGGCAACTACCTGATGCAGCGTCGACGCTGGATCTTCGGGGTGGTCGCGATATTGACCCTTCTGGATCTTGTGGATACCGCGATCAAAGGGGGAAGCCGATGGCGGCTGCTGGGCGAGGCCTACCCCCTGCATACGGTGCTGATGCTCATCGTCGCCGCGCTGGGCTGGCATCTGCGCAGCACGCGCGCGCAACTGGGGCTGGCCGCAGCGACGCTGGCCTATCAACTGGGCTACTTCGCGGCGGAGTACTTCACCATCGGCAGTGAGTGAGGAGCGCCGCCGGTCTCCATCCAATCTCCATAGGCGTCGGCCAGAATCGCCCGGTTCCATTCGACCGCAGGTTTCCCAGATGACGATCCACTACCGCAATGCCCGTCCCGATGACGCCGCCGCCTGCATCGACCTGCGCGGGCGTACCCGCGAGAACGCCTTCAGTGCAGCGCAACTGGCCGAGCTGGGCATCACCGAAGAGAGCTGGGCCGCAGGTATCGCCGATGGCGATTCGATTGGCCGCGTCGCCTGGGAGGGCCAACGGATGGCCGGTTACTGCTTTGCCGACCGCGAAAGCGGCGAGGTGCTGGTGCTGGCGCTGCTGCCGGAATTCGAGAAGCGTGGCATCGGCCGGCAACTGCTGCAGGAGGTGGTCAGCCTGAGCCGCGATGCCGGCCACAGCCGCCTGTTCCTGGCCTGCTCGGCCGACCCGCGCTCGCGTTCCCATGGCTTCTACCGGCACCTGGGCTGGAAGGCGACCGGCGAGATCGATGAGGCCGGTGACGAGATCCTTGAGCTGGCGTGATCGAGGGCATCGCCGGGCGTGGCCCGGCGCTACCGGGTGAGGCTGCCGCGAGCCGTCGGATGCTGCGTTGCATCAAAATCGGACCGGAAGCGGTTAAAATTGCCACAGGAATGCTGCAAGGCGTTGTTTCTTCACGCTCTTTCCCTGTTTCTTGCGCATTCTGACCCCCTTCCCCGCCGACGATTCCGCCCCCATGAAGAAATTTGGCAAGGCCCTGCTCGCCCTGCTCGTGCTGCTGTTGCTGGTGGCCGCGCTGTTCCTGTACTGGCCGCTGACCCAGCGCTCGGTGCCCGCCGCGAACAACGACAAGCCCGTCGATGTCGTGCTGGTCGGCGCCGGCATCATGAGCATCACCCTGGCCACCTACCTGCAGGAACTGCAGCCGGACTGGAACATCCAGGTCTACGAGCGCCTCGACGGCGTCGCCGGTGAAAGCTCGGACGGCTGGAACAACGCCGGCACCGGCCACTCGGCATTCGCCGAACTGAACTACACCCCGGAACTGCCCGATGGCAGCATCGAAACCAAGCGCGCGGTCGGCATCGCCGAATCGTTCGAAGTCTCGCGCCAGTTCTGGTCGCACCAGGTGAAGGAAGGGCGGCTGAGCCAGCCCAGCGACTTCATCAACCCGACCCCGCACATGAGCTTCGTCTGGGGCGATGACAACATCGCCTACCTGCACAAGCGCCAGCAGGCGCTGGTGAAGAACCCGCTGTTCTACGGCATGCAGTACTCCGAGGACCCGGCGCAGATCAAGCAGTGGGCACCGCTGCTGATGGAAGGCCGCGACCCGAAGCAGAAGGTTGCCGCAACGTGGATGCCGCTGGGCACCGACGTCAACTTCGGCGTCATTACCCGCCAGCTGACCGCCGGCCTGCAGCACAGCCCGAACTTCGGCCTGCACCTCAACCACGAGGTCAGCGCACTGCGGCAGAACGCGGACAAGAGCTGGAACGTGACGGTGAAGGATCTCAAGGCCGGCACCGAATCGACCACCCACGCCCGCTTCGTGTTCATCGGTGCCGGTGGCGCGGCGCTGAAGCTGCTGCAGATGTCGGGCATCCCGGAATCGAAGGACTACGCCGGCTTCCCGGTGGGCGGCCAGTTCCTCGCCTTCCAGGGCCAGGACGTGACCTCGCGCCACGGCGTGAAGGCCTATGGCATGGCCGAGACCGGTTCGCCGCCGATGTCGGTGCCGCACCTGGATGCGCGCAAGCTGGATGGCAAGCCGGTGGTCCTGTTCGGGCCGTTCGCGCTGTACAGCACCAAGTTCCTCAAGCACGGCTCGTGGTGGGACCTGTATTCGTCGGTCAACCACAACAACGTCGGCCCGATGCTGGAAGTGGGCAAGGACAACCTGGACCTGGTGCAGTACCTGATGGGCCAGGCGCGCCTGAACGATGCCGATCGCCAGGCCGAACTGGTCAAGTACTTCCCCAATGCCAAGCCGGGCGACTGGAAGCTGGTCACCGCCGGCCAGCGCGTGCAGATCATCAAGCGTGATCCGCTGAAGGGCGCGGTGCTGCAGTTCGGTACCGAGATCGTGACCGACAAGGACCACACCCTCGCTGCGCTGCTGGGTGCCTCGCCGGGCGCTTCGACCTCGCCGCCGATCATGCTGGACCTGATGGCCAAGGCCTTCCCGGAACAGATGAAGGCCGGTTGGGAAGCCCGCCTGCGCGAGATCGTGCCGTCGTACGGCCGCAAGCTCAACGAGAGTGCCGCGCTGACCAACGAGATCCGCACGTTGACCAGCCAGACCCTGCACCTGCCCTACCTGGAGGTTCCGGTGGAAGCAGGTACGACGCCGGCACTGGCACCGACGGCCGCGCCGGCCCCGGCCAAGGAAAAGCGCAACGCCAACGAAGAGCTGCAGGCGCTGTAAGCCTGCGCTTGGCGGATGCATGCGGACGGCCACCTTCGGGTGGCCGTCTGCGTTTGCGGGCGGCGACGGGGCGGATCCCTCCCGCACGGGAGGGCTCTGCTCCGTTCCGGGAGACCCCTCGCAGGGTCAGAGCCCAGTGCCTGCGGCAATGGGATCCGACCCCGCCCTGACGCTTGCTGCGCGCCTGAAAGCCCCTGCGCAATGACGCGAATTGTAATGTTGTTAAGAATTATTTACATTTGCGTCCTGCGCAGTGACCGCGCCCCTCCCAGATGGACCTGACGTGCCCGAAGCCGCCGCCCCGGGTGCTGGACGACTGTTGCCGCCCCTTCCCCGCCTCCACGCTTCGAGCCCGCCATGACCCAGAGTTTCTCCAACCACCTGCCCCGCCGTGCGCTGCTGCCCGCTGCCCTGCTGTCCTGCCTCACCTTGGTTGTGCCGTCGGCACTGGCCGAGGTCGCTGCCGATGTCTCCGACGCCAAGACCCTGGACCGGGTGAGCGTGCGCGCCGAGCAGTCCGCGCCGCCATCGAGCACTACCCGCCTGCCCATCACCCTGCAGGAAACGCCGCAGTCGTCCACGGTGATCGGCCTGCAGCGCCTGCAGGACGAATCGTTGTTCAGCCTCAACGACGTGATGCGCAATGTCACCGGCGTCAGCGTGTCCTTCTATGACACCCAGCGCCCGCTGTACTACGCGCGTGGTTTTGCCATCACCGATTTCCAGGTGGATGGCATTCCGACCTACAGCGGCTCGACCAACCAGGAATACGACACCGCCTTCTATGACCGGGTGGAAGTGATCCGCGGCGCCAACGGCCTGCTCAGCGGCGCGGGTGTGCCGTCGGCCACGGTGAACCTGCTGCGCAAGCGCCCGGGCAAGGAGTTCGACGCTTCGTTCTCGGTCAGCGCCGGCAGCTGGGACTACCGCCGCATGGAAGCGGACGTGACCGCACCACTGACCGCCGACGGCCGCTTCCGCAGCCGCGTGGTCGCCGCCTACACCGATCGTGATTTCTATTACGACCGCTACAAAGAGAACAAGATGGCCGGCATGGCCGTGCTGGAAGGCGATGTGACCGACAGCACCACGGTGACCGTCGGCTACCAGACCCAGGACAACAACCCGGTGGGCTCGACCTGGGGCACCGTGCCGTTCTTCGACAGCCAGGGCAACTTCGCCCATCTGCCGCGCTCGACCAACCTGGCACCGAAGTGGAGCTACTGGCAGCGCGAGACCAGCACGGTGTTCGCCAACCTGGAGCAGCGCTTCGGTGACAACTGGCTGCTGAAGATCAACACCGCCTACACGCGTGGCAACGTGCAGAACATGCGCCTGTACGGCACCGGCAATCCCGACCCGGTGACCGGCGCGGGCATCTACCTGCGCACCGCTGCCGGCGATTCGGAAGACACCCGCCGCAACGTCGACGCCTACCTGACCGGCACCTTCAACCTGTGGGGCCAGCAGCACGACGTGACCGTGGGCGCGCAGTGGGCCGACCTGGAAGGCACCACCAACACCCTTGCGCTGAACTACCCGCGTGACTGGGCTCGTTGCGGCAGCGAGCGCTGCTACTACATTCCCAACGTGCACACCTGGGATGGCGACATCTCCGAAGTGACCTACACCCTCACCGGCGCGCGCCGCGTGGCCAAGACCACGCAGAGCGGCTTCTACCTGGCCACCCGCCTGCGCCTGGCTGATCCGCTGGCGCTGATCGCCGGCGCACGCCTGAGCCGCTGGCAGACCCAGACCCGCGCCTACAACGCGGCCGGCGCCTACACCGCCACCAGCGGCGCATACAAGGTGAGCGATGAAATCACCCCGTACGTGGGCCTGGTGTACGACATCACCCCGAACGTGGCGGCCTATGCCAGCTACACCGAGATCTTCAACCCGCAGAACTACAAGGACCGCAACGAGAACCTGCTGGCGCCGGTGCAGGGCTCCAACCTGGAAGCGGGCCTGAAGACGCAGTGGTTCGACGGTCGCCTGACCGCCAACGCGGCGGTGTTCGAAGCCAAGCAGGACAACTACGCGGTGCGTGACATGAGCGTGCCGGAAGGCTCACTCAGCGACGGCAGCTCGGCCTACATCGGCGTCAACGGCACCAAGGCGCGCGGCTGGGAGGTGGACGTCAACGGCGAGATCCTGCCGGGCTGGACGGTCAATGCCGGCTATACCCACGTCAAGGTGACCCGCGCGGCCACCGACCTGCTGTACGCCAATCCGGCCGAAGACCTGCTGCAGCTCAACACCCAGCTGCAGCTGCGCGGCGCGCTGGAACGCCTGAGCATCGGCGGTGGCGTGCAGTGGCAGAGCAAGGTGCAGGGCTACAACATCCCCTACCCGCTCGGCGGCACGGTGACGGTGAACCAGCCGGCGTATGCGCTGGTGCAGTTCAACGCCAACTACCGCATCAGCGACAACTGGACGGCGACGCTGAGCGTGCGCAACGCGCTGGACAAGACCTACTGGGCCAACCTGGACTACAACAACTACGGCGAACCGCGCTTCGTGGCGGCCAGCCTGCGCTGGAAGTTCTGAGCAACCCGGGAACGGTGGGTGCCGACCATTGGGGGGGCCCACTGTTGGGGGTGGGTGCCGACCATTGGGGGGGCCCACTGTTGGGGGTGGGTGCCGACCGTTGGGGGGCCCCACTGCTGGGGGTGGGTGCCGACCGTTGGTAGGCACGCTTCTGACGCTCCGCCACGACCCACGGTCGTGGCCCACCTGAATGGGCCCGCCTTCGCGCGGGCCTTTTCTTTGCTGCACTGCGGGTTGCACACCCCTCCGTAATTATGGCGTAATTATTCCAACGCCATTCGGAAGTCCGTCGATGAACCCGAGCTGGGACACGCTGGAGCGGGGCCGCCAGGCGCGGCTGGAACGCGCCGCGCCATGGGCCAGGGGCCACGAGGTGGCGGCTGGCGATGTCGCCGAGCTGCTGCACGCGCTGCTGGAGCCGGGCGACAAGGTCTGCCTGGAAGGCAACAACCAGAAGCAGGCCGACTTCCTCGCCCAGACGCTGGCCGACCTCGACCCGGCACGGGTGCATGACCTGCACATGGTGCAGTCGGTGCTGTCGCTGCCTTCGCACCTGGATGTGTTCGAACGCGGCATCGCCTCCAGGCTGGACTTCTCCTTCTCCGGGCCGCAGTCGGTGCGGCTGGCCAACCTGGTGGCTGAAGGGCGCATTCAGATCGGTGCCATCCACACCTACCTGGAACTGTTCGGCCGCTACTTCATCGACCTCACTCCGCGTGTGGCACTGGTCGCGGCGCAGGCTGCCGACCGCCACGGCAATCTCTACACCGGCCCCAACACCGAAGACACGCCGGTGATCGTGGAGGCCACCGCATTCGGTGGCGGCATCGTCATCGCCCAGGTCAACGAGATCGTCGACACCCTCCCCCGCGTCGATATTCCTGCCGACTGGGTCAACTTCGTGGTGCAGGCGCCGCGCCCGAACCATATCGAACCGCTGTTCACCCGCGATCCGGCGCAGATCTCCGAGATCCAGGTGCTGATGGCGATGATGGCGATCAAGGGCATCTACGCCGAGTACGGGGTGAACCGGCTCAACCATGGCATCGGTTTCGATACCGCAGCAATCGAACTGCTGCTGCCGACCTACGCCGAGTCGCTGGGGCTGAAGGGAAAGATCTGCCAGCACTGGGCGCTCAACCCGCACCCGGCGCTGATTCCAGCCATCGAATCGGGTTTCGTCAAATCCGTGCACTCGTTCGGGTCGGAACTCGGCATGGAGAAGTACATCGCCGCGCGCGGTGATGTGTTCTTCACCGGCGCCGATGGTTCGATGCGCTCCAACCGCGCGTTCTCGCAGACCGCAGGGCTGTATGCCTGCGACATGTTCATCGGCTCCACCCTGCAGATCGACCTGCAGGGCAACAGCTCCACCGCAACGCGCGACCGCATCGCCGGCTTTGGTGGTGCACCCAACATGGGTTCGGATGCACGCGGCCGCCGCCACGCCAGCGACGCCTGGATCAAGGCGGGCCAGCAGGCCGCGCGGCCCGGCGAGATGCCACGCGGGCGCAAACTGGTGGTGCAGATGGTGGAAACCTTCCGCGAGCACATGGCGCCGGCCTTCGTCGACCGCCTCGATGCCTGGGACCTGGCCGAGCGCGCGAGCATGCCGCTGCCGCCGGTGATGATCTACGGCGACGACGTCAGCCATGTGCTGACCGAGGAAGGCATCGCCAACCTGCTGCTGTGCCGCAGCCCGGAAGAACGCGAGCAGGCGATCCGCGGCGTGGCCGGCTATACCGCCGTGGGCAGGGGACGCGACCGCGCCATGGTGGAAAACCTGCGCGACCGCGGAGTGATCCGCCGCCCGGACGATCTCGGTATCAACGTGCGCGATGCCAGCCGCGATCTTCTTGCCGCGCGTTCGGTGAAAGACCTGGTGCGCTGGTCCGGCGGTCTGTACGACCCGCCCAAGCGCTTCCGCAACTGGTAAGGGCCACGCCATGGAAACCCTCGACTATCGATTCGCCGGCACGACGCCCGTGCGCTTCCCCACCGATGCGGTGCTGGTGGGCGTACTGGCCTCGGGCAACCTGGAAATCCTGCTGGAACCGGCCGACCTGGACGGTGCGATGACCGTGCGCATCATCACCGCTGCACGTGGCTTCGGCACGGTATGGCAGGCGGTGATCGCCGACTTCGCCCAGCGTCATCCCCTGCGCGATGTACGCGTGTCGATCAACGATGCCGGCGCTACACCGGCGGTGGTCAGCCTGCGCCTGGACCAGGCCGTCGAGACCCTGCTTGCCGGAGGCCAGCCATGACGCTCGCACAGCGCACCAGCTATTACGAAGCCGATGCCCGCGCGCGCATCGCCGGGCTGCTTGATGCAGGATCGTTCCGCGAATTTCTCGGCCCAGCCCAGCGCGCCATCAGCCCGCATCTGGCGCAGCTGGACCAGCCGGCCGCGTTCGACGATGGCATCGTCGTCGGCGAGGGACGCCTGCACGGCAAGCACGTGCTGGTAGCCGCACAGCAGGGTGAATTCATGGGCGGCGGCGTGGGTGAGGTGCATGGCGCCAAGTTGACCGGCCTGCTGCGCCGCGCGGCGGACACCCATCCCGATGGCGTGCTGCTGCTGCTCGATACCGGCGGTGTGCGCCTGCATGAAGCCAACGCCGGGTTGATCGCCATTTCCGAAATCATGCGCGCCACGCTCGGCGCGCGGGCTGCCGGGGTACCGGTGGTGGCACTGATCGGCAGTGGCAACGGCGCCTTCGGCGGCATGGGTATCGTCGCCCGCTGCTGCAGTACGGTGATCATGTCCGAAGAAGGACGGCTGTCGCTGTCCGGCCCCGAAGTGATCGAGACCGTGCGCGGCGTGGAGGAATTCGATTCGCGCGACCGCGCATTGGTGTGGCGGGTGACCGGTGGCAAGCACCGCTACCTGATCGACCAGGCGCAGGTGCTGGTGCCCGATGCGATCAGCGCGTTCGCCGAGGCCGCCTCGGATGCGCTGCAGCCCGACACCGCCAGCGCCGACCCCGACGCGGCACTGGCAGCGCTGCAGGCACGCCACGCCGCGTTGAAGGCGCGCGTACAGGCGTGGGGCGACTGCAACGATGGCCTGCAGATCTGGGCACGCCAAGGCATTGCCGACCCGGAACGTCTGGCGCTGCTGGAAACCGATGCCTTCCTTGCCGCCACTGCGCACCGGAGCCTGCCATGAGCCTGCCATTGAATTCGCTGCTGGACGCACTGTTCCCGCGTGGCCATACGATCGCGGTGAACGATTCGGTACTGACCGGCACAGCGACCACCGACGACGGTGAGGTGACGGTGATCGGCACCACCGACAGGATCGAAGTCGGTGTGGACCACGCGCTGGTGCTGGCCGACACCGTGCTGGCCAGCACCGCTGCTCATCCGCAGCGTCCCATCGTGATGCTGGTCGATACCGCCGGCCAGCGGCTGGCGCGCCGCGATGAGCTGCTGGGCATCAACGGCTACTTCGCCCACCTCGCACAGACCCTGGACCTGGCCCGCCGCCGTGGCGCGCGCCTGGTCACGCTGGTCTACGGCGAATCGGTCAGCGGCGGCTTCCTGTCGTTCGGGCTGATGGCCGACCTCATCCATGCCCTGCCCGATGCGCAGGTGCGGGTGATGGATCTGCGCGCGATGGCACGGGTGACCAAGCAACCGTTGGAAAAACTGCAGGCGCTCAGCCTGACCTCGCCGGTGTTCGCACCGGGCGTGGAGAACTACGTGGCGATGGGCGCAGTGCAATCGCTGTGGGATGGCGATCTGGCGCATCACCTGCTTGAAGCACTGCGTGCAGCCGTCGACGGTGACCATCGCGCTGCACTGGGCGCCGAACGGGGTGGCCGTACGCTGGCTGCGCAGGTAGCCACTGCTGTGAGCCAGGGCAATGCCTGAGCGGCCCGCCCGGCACACGCTGGTCTGGCTGTCGGCCGATGCCGATTGGCGGGCCGACCTGCCCGCGCACGAGCCGCGTCTTGCCGCCTGGTTCGCGCAGGGCTTCCCTGCAGTGGTGGCGCGTCGTGCCGCGGATGATGCCGATACGCGCCTGCGATTGGGCGTTCCGTTGCCACCGGCCGAAGGCAAGCAGCGCCTGTCGTTGCGCGTACCGCTGTGCGACGTCGCGCACATGCGCGCTCCGCCGGCGTTGAGCGAACTGCTGGCAGCAGGCGACGCAGGTGTTCCACAGCCGTGGCAGGAATCACTCCACGACCTGCAGGCACTGGCGCCGGCCCGTGTGTTCGGCGCCTTCGCCTGGCAATGGCTGACCGCCCTGCCCTATGTACATGAGCGTTCGGACATCGACCTGCTGTGGCAGGTGACCGATGCCGCGCAGGCCGAGGCGCTGATCGCGCAGTTGCTGGCATGGCAGACCCGCCATCCGCATCGCCTTGATGGCGAGCTGTGCCTGCCCGATGGTGGCGCAGTGAACTGGCGCGAACTTGCCGGCCGCAGTCGCCAGGTACTGGTGAAACGCCTTGATGGAGCCGCATTGGAAGCGCGTGATGCACTGTTCGCCACGCGCGAGGCGATCGCATGATCGCCGCCCCGAAGCCGTTGCCGTCACGCGACGCGGTGGTCGACAGCGCACGCCTGGGACGGCTGGCCATTGCCAGCCTGCACGCCGAGCTGGCGTGCGCCCCGAAGCCGGGCCTGGTCACACCGTTCGACAGCGGCAGCCATGACGACATGGATGCCGGCACCTTCCTGCGCAGTCTTTTCGCCCTGCGCCACTACTTCACGGCGGTGGCCAGGGCCGGTACCGCCGGCGCCCCCTTCACGGTGCTGCGCGATCACGGTATTGCCGCTGAAGCGGCCATGCTGGTCGCCACCGCCGGCATCAACACCCATCGCGGTGCGATCTTCAGCCTTGGCCTGCTGGTGGCCGCCGCGGCTGAGCACAGGCGCTTGCATGGCCATGCCGTGTCGGGCGCGCAGGTGTGCCTGGCGGTTCAGCAGTGGAATGACGCACTCATCGCTGCGCCGCTGGACCCGCACAGCCCGGGACAGCGCGCACGTGCGCGTCATGGGGTCTGCGGCGTACGCGAACAGGCTGCCGCCGGCTACCCGGTGCTGCGCGAGCTGGCCCTGCCTGCCCTGCGCCATGCGCTGGACAGCGGCCTGCCGCGCGACGCCGCGTTGTGCCAGACGCTGATGCAGCTGGTGGCACAGGTGGACGATCTGAACCTGCTGCATCGCGGCGGTACCGAGGGCCTGCGCTGGGCGCAACAACAAGCGGCCACATTCCTTTCCGCCGGTGGCGCCTTCGCGCCGGACTGGCGCGTGCGCCTGCAGTCCATCGGCGATGCGTTCGTGAGGCGTCGGCTCAGCCCGGGTGGCAGTGCCGATCTGCTGGCCTGCGCCTGGTTCCTGCTGCAGCAGGAGGGCGCATGAGCCTGGCCCTGCTCTGCCCCGGACAGGGTGCGCAGCATCCGGCGATGTTCGACCATGTGCGCGGCATGGCCGCTGCACGCGCGGTACTGGATGCGGCGAGCGACGCGCTGGGGCGCGATGTGTTCGCGGCCGCGGCCGCCGACGACCGCTTCGACAACGCACAGGCGCAGCCGCTGCTGTGCGCCGCCAGCATCGCGCACTGGCATGCCCTGCGCGGCGCCGTGCCGGACCCGATCGTGGTGGCCGGGTACAGCATCGGCGAACTGGCGGCACATGCCATCGCCGATAGTTTCGACGTGACCACCTGCCTGTCCCTGTCGGCGCAGCGTGCACGATTCATGGACGCCGTCAGTCCGGTCGATGCCGGAATGCAGGCGATGCTGGGGCTGGATCGACAGACGGTGCAGACATTGTGCGAAATCCACGGCACGCACGTGGCGATTGCCAACGGCACAGATCATTTCATCGTTGGCGGCACGCTGCCGGCACTGCGTGCGCTGGCCGCTGCCGCGCACGCACAGGGTGCCGAGGTGCGCGTGCTGCCGGTACATGTGCCGGCGCATACGCCACTGCTGTCGGCGGCGGTCGCACCGTTCGCCGCCGCACTGCAGGCCACCACGTTGCACGCGCCGCGCCTGCCGCTGCTGGCCGGCATCGACGCACGGCCGGTGCGCGACACCGCAGCGGTGGTGCACACGCTGTCCGCGCAGCTGACACAGACCATCGAATGGGCACAGGTGATGCGCCAGGCCTTCGAGCGCGGCGCACGGGTGTTCCTGCAGCTGGGCCCCGGCAACGCACTGGCACGCATGATCGCGCCGGCCTATCCGTGCTGCGAGGTACGCGCGATCGAGGAATTCCAGAGCCTGGACGGCGCGGCGGCGTGGGTCCGCAGCGCGCTGCAGCGGCTGCAGTAACGGGTTTGAGCAGTACGTAACGCGCAGTACGTAACAGGCCATACCCCGGGATGGCGGGCTTCCATCCGTGCAGCACGCGAATCAGGTGTCTGGGAGGGCGCATGACTCCACAAATTGCAACGATCATCGGTCTGGTGATCATGTTCATCGTCGCCACCGCGATGCCGATCAACATGGGCACCGTCGCCTTCGCACTGGCCTTCATCGTCGGCGGGCTCTGGGTCGACATGGGGGGCAAGGAGGTTCTCGCCGGCTTCCCGGGCGACCTGTTCCTGACCCTGGTCGGCATCACCTACCTGTTCGCGATCGCGCAGAAGAACGGCACCATCGACCTGCTGGTGCACTGGGCGGTGAAAGCGGTACGCGGCCATATCGTGGCCATCCCGTGGGTGATGTTCGTGATCACCGCCGTGCTGACCGCCTTCGGCGCGCTGGGCCCGGCCGCGGTTGCGATCATCGGCCCGGTCGCGCTGCGCTTTGCCAAGCAGTACAACATCAATCCGTTGATGATGGGTCTGCTGGTGATCCATGGCGCGCAGGCCGGTGGCTTCTCGCCGATCAGCGTGTACGGCAGCATCACCAATGGCGTGGTGCAGAAGGCCGGGCTGGAAGTCACCGAAATGGCGGTGTTCCTGACCAGCCTCGGCTTCAACTTCATGATGGCCACGATCTGCTTCTTCGCCTTCGGAGGCATCGCGCTGCTGCGTCGCGGTTCGATCACTGCTGCGGGCACGGTGGGCAACGCGGAGCTGGCGATGGCCGGTGGCCCGCAGGCTTCGTCGCGGCAGTTCGCCATCGAAGGCCATGGTGCGCTGGTCGCAGCCGGTGGTGGCACCCTGTCCAACGATCCGGTGGCACTGGATGCGGTGGGCCTGACCCGCGAGCGCTTGTTCACCCTGATCGGCCTGCTCGGCCTGGGTGTGGCCGCGCTGATCTACAACCTCAACGTCGGCCTGGTTTCGATCACCGTTGCAGTGGTGCTGGCCCTGCTGTCGCCGCAGAGCCAGAAGGGTGCGGTGGACGGCATCAGCTGGTCCACCGTGCTGCTGATCTGCGGCGTGGTTACCTACATCGGCGTGCTGGAACATGCCGGTGCCGTGGACTTCATCGGCCACGGCGTCTCCAGCATCGGCATCCCGCTGCTGGGCGCGCTGCTGGTCTGCTACGTGGGCGGCATCGTCTCCGCATTCGCCTCGTCGGCGGCGGTGCTGGGCGCCACCATTCCGCTGGCCGTGCCATTCCTGATGCAGGGTCATCTCAGTGCCGCTGGCGTGATCTGCGCGCTGGCGGTGTCCTCCACCATCGTCGATGTCAGTCCGTTCTCGACCAACGGCGCACTGGTAGTGGCCTCGGCCGCGAAGGAAGAACGCGAAACGCTGTTCCGCCGCTTCCTGGTCTACAGCGGCCTGGTGGTGGCATTGGGCCCGCTGCTGGCGTGGCTGGTGTTCGTGGTGCCGGGCGGGGGTCTTATACACATCTCCGAGCCCACGAGACTTATACGCGAATCTGGGGGGGGGGGGGGTTGGTTGTGGGGGG
>NZ_JBYTEK010000014.1:105144-106043 GCF_058783335.1 Stenotrophomonas sp. FW305-C-20-S1
CTGGAACCCTCTTGGATCTTCCGCACGCTCATGGTTTGCCGTCAGGCGGCCCGCACTACCTGGCGTTACACTTTCCGCATGGCCATCGCTCCCGCTCCGCGTCCTCCGAAGAAGCGCGCCCCTCTGTATGAGGAGGTGGCCGAACACGTGCGCGAGCGGATCTACGACTACCGCCTGCCGCCGGGCGAGTGGATCGACGAGCCGGCGCTGTGCGAGGAACTGGCCATTAGCCGTACGCCCCTGCGCGAAGCGTTGAAGTTGCTCGCTGCCGAAGGCCTGGTGCAGATCGATGCCGGCCGCGGCGCACGGGTAACCCGGCTTACCCTGGAAGACCTCAACCAGCTGTTCCCGGTGATGGCGATGCTGGAAGGCCGATGTGCGCATGAAGCGGTCAAGCACATCGACGACGCCGGCGTGCAGCAGCTGGAAGACCTGCACGCGGCGATGGAAGCGGCCGCCGCCGAGGGCAACATCGCCGAGTACTACCGCAACAACTACCTCATCCACGAGACGGTGCAGCATTACGCCGGCAACCCGTGGCTGATCCGCATCACCCACGACCTGCACCGCATCCTGAAGATGCATCGCGGCCGCCAGCTGCTGGCGCCGGGCCGCACCGCGCAGTCGCTGGCCGAACACCGCGAACTGATGGACTGCTTCCGCCAGCGCGATGCTGCAGCCGCCGAACGCACGATGGAACGCCACCTGCTCAGCCAGGGCCAGGCCTTGGCTGCGTATGTGGCCAGCGGCGGATTGTTGAACGTGCCTGCGCCGTTGCCGACCGAAGGCGGAAGCTGAGTTCATGGGATTTGCCGGCCAGCGGCCGGCACTACCCCGGCGAGGCCCGGTCACGGTAGTGCCGGCCGCTGGCCGGCAACCTCGATAGGTCACGTCCGGGT
>NZ_JBYTEK010000015.1:0-57603 GCF_058783335.1 Stenotrophomonas sp. FW305-C-20-S1
GCAATTGCAGGATGCTGCCGAAGGTTCATGAGGTTGCCGGCCAGCGGCCGGCACTACCCGTAGAAGAGCGTGCGGACCAACGGTCCGCACCTACCGTTTTGCGGTCAATCGCCGTCCTGTTCGTCCGGGTGCGCCTTCCAGTAACCGGTCGAGCGGATCCAGTCGCGCGGCACGCCCAGGTGGCCTTCGATGAACTTGCGCATCATCCGCGCGCGGCGCGATTCGGTGGCGATCCAGTAGAACGTATCGCCCTCGGGTACCTCGAAGTCGGTCAGCATGTCTTCCAGCAGCGTGCTGCTGGCGGCCGGGAAGCCGTTGCGCTCCAGCCAGTGGATGCGCACGTTCTCGTACTGCGGCAGATCCTGGCGCTCGTCCTCGTCGGCCACCTCGATGTACGCCTGCACCTGCGCGCCTTCGGGCAGCACGTCCAGCCAGCGGGCGATGGCCGGCAGCGCGGTCTCATCGCCAATCAGCACGTAGGCGTCATAGCTGTCGGCCACCACGAACGAGCCGCGTGGGCCGCCGATCACCAGCATGTCGCCGGCCTGTGCGCGCTCGGCCCACGGCCCGGCAACGCCTTGGTCGTGCAGCACGAAGTCGATGGCCAGCTCACCGGTTTCGTGGTCCCACCAGCGCGGGGTGTAGTCGCGTGCCGGCGAAGGCTGCTTGCCCTCGGGGTAGCTGCGGCCCTCGGCGGTCAGCACCGGCAGCACCATCTCGCCGCTGGCGTTGGGGAAGAACAGCTTGATGTGGTCGTCGGCGCCGGGCGAATCGAAGCCGGCCAGGTCGTCGCCGCCCAGCACGATGCGGCGCATGTGCGGGGTGACAGTCTCGGTGCGCAGCACCGTCAGTTCACGGAAGCGCACATCCAGGCGCAGGCGCGAGTTGTGATGTTCGGTCATGGGGGTACCTGTTGGAAGGTCGCGCGGGGGCGCGCGGCATGGGGGAGACCTGGCTGGAATCAGTCTGGCTGGGTCGTTGAAAAGGGAGAAGGCGCGTTGTCGCCCTGGCCGTTGATCAGCGCCGAGGCACGCGACAGCAGGGCCGCCACCTGCTCGGCTTCGCCGTCGGCCCAGCGCCCGTGGTGGTGCACCAGCGCCCGCTTGAACTCGCGCAGCGCAGCGGCCAGCGGCGCCGGCAGCGAGGCCTTGGTGATCTCGCGGGCGCGGTCGAACGCGCGCCGCTGCGCCAATCGCACCTGGCTGCGCTGCACCTTCAGCTCGAACTCGCCAGCGGTGGTGATGCGGAACACACGGCGGCCGTCCACCTCTTCCGATTCCACCCAGCCGGCCTGCTCGAAGCTGGCCAGCAGCGGGTACATGGTGCCGGCACTGGGGGTGTAGGCCTGCATGAACATGGTGCTGATGTGCTGCATCAGCTCATAGCCGTGGCGCGGCTGCTCGCCGATCAGCGCCAGCACCAGCAGGCGCAGGTCGCCACGGCTGAGCACGCGCGGCTGGCCGTTGCGGCGGGGTACCGCGGCATCGTCGGTGCGGCTTCGAGAGGAGGGGGATCGGCCCATTTCGATATATCGGTAACGTGTATCGCAAACGATATATCGATAGGCCACACGCGGCAAGCAGGATTCCGGCCACAACGCTTGCCGGATCGGGCCACGCAGCCAGGCGGCGCAAGGGCTCAGGGGGAAAGATGCGTGCGGCGCAAGCCACCGTTGCGCGGCCTGACGTCCGTATCGGGCCACGCAACGGCACTGCGGGTTTCCGCCCCGGGCAGGGGCGCAGCAGACGAGCGGCGAACCGCGGGAAGGGGCCTGCTCGCGGCCAACCGTGCGCAGCTGCCTCGTCCGCGTCGAGAGGCGCGCGCGACACGTTGTCGCGGGTTCAGCGGCAGCCCGTCAGACAACGCCGACATGGCGCCCGCCTTGCCCCACAACGGTCATCCATGGCGGTAACACTGCGTCCTGCGCATGGGCGCAGCAGGCCGCAAGCGACAGCTGGCGCAGCCCTTGCAGGCAGCCACAGCGGCCTGCCGCAGCGCGTTGTCAGCGCTTTGTCCCGCGGGTGGACGTCCCGGGACAGGCCTTACAGACATGGGTGGCCTGCATCCATACGCCAGCGTAGCCAAGTGACGAAAGCCCTTGGTGCGCTACACTTTGCGGTCTAGAAATCTATCAACAGTCGCGCGCGTGCGTGCGGTAATGGGAGCGCTAATGAACTGGTTGAACGAGGTGCTGAACAACGACCCGAATCCTGTGGAAACCCAGGAGTGGATCGAGTCGTTGAAGGCCGTTATTGATGTCGAGGGCCCCGAGCGCGCGCATCAGCTGCTGGAAGGCATGGTGGAACTGACCCGTCGTTCGGGTGCCTATCTGCCGTTCTCTCCCACTACCGAATACGTCAACACCATCGAGCCGCAGCTGGAGGCCAAGAGCCCGGGCAACGCCGAACTGGAATGGCGCATCCGTTCGATCATCCGCTGGAACGCGATGGCCACCGTGGTGCGCGCCAACCGCAAGCCGGGTGACCTGGGCGGCCACATCGCCTCGTTCGCCTCCGGCGCAACGCTGTACGACGTGGGCTTCAACCACTTCTGGCGCGCCCCCAGCGAAAGCCACCCGGGCGACCTGCTGTTCATCCAGGGCCACAGCGCCCCGGGCATCTACGCGCGTTCCTTCCTGGAAGGCCGCATCAGCGAAGAGCAGCTGGACAAGTTCCGCATGGAAGTGGACGGCGGCGGCCTGTCGTCGTACCCGCACCCGTGGCTGATGCCGGAATACTGGCAGACCCCGACCGTGTCGATGGGCCTGGGCCCGCTGGCCGCCATCTACCAGGCGCAGTTCATGCGCTACCTGGAAAACCGTGGCCTGATCGAGAAGTCCGACCGCAAGGTGTGGTGCTTCATCGGCGACGGCGAGAGCGACGAGCCGGAAACCCTGGGTGCCATCGCGCTGGCCGGCCGTGAAGGCCTGGACAACCTGATCTTCGTGGTGAACTGCAACCTGCAGCGCCTGGACGGCCCGGTGCGCGGCAACGGCAAGATCATCCAGGAACTGGAAGGCGTGTTCCGTGGCGGCGGCTGGAATGTCATCAAGCTGCTGTGGGGCGGTTACTGGGATGCCCTGCTGGCCAAGGACACCAATGGCGTCCTGAAGAAGTTGATGATGGAAACCGTCGACGGCGAATACCAGAACTGCAAGGCCTTCGGCGGCGCGTATACCCGCGAGCATTTCTTCGGCAAGTACCCGGAAACCGCTGCGATGGTGGCCGGTCTTTCCGACGACGACATCTGGCGCCTGAACCGTGGCGGCCACGACCCGCACAAGGTGTACGCCGCCTACCACCAGGCCGTGAACACCAAGGGCATGCCGACCGTCATCCTGGCCAAGACCGTGAAGGGTTACGGCATGGGCAGCGCCGGTGAGGCACTGAACCCGACCCACCAGACCAAGAAGCTGGACGACGAAGCGGTGCGCCACTTCCGCGACCGCTTCAACATTCCGGTGACCGACGCGCAGCTGGCCGACGGCCAGGTGCCGTTCTACCACCCGGGTCCGGATTCGCCGGAAGTGCAGTACCTGCAGGAACGCCGTGCGTCGCTGGGTGGTTACCTGCCGCAGCGTCGCCGCAAGGCCGAAAAGAGCTTCAACGCACCGAAGCTGGAAAGCTACGAGCGCCTGCTGAAGAGCAGCGGCGAGCGCAGCTACTCCACCACCATGGCCTTCGTGCAGAGCCTGAACATCACCTTGCGCGACAAGGAACTGGGCCCGCACATCGTGCCGATCGTGGCCGACGAAGCCCGTACCTTCGGCATGGAAGGCCTGTTCCGCCAGATCGGCATCTACGCCCCGTTCGGCCAGAAGTACAAGCCGGTCGACGCCGACCAGCTGATGTTCTACCGCGAAGATCAGAGCGGCCAGGTGCTGCAGCAGGGCATCAGCGAGCCGGGTGCGATCAGCTCGTGGATGGCCGCCGGTACCAGTTACTCGGTCAGCAACGTGCCGATGCTGCCGTTCTACATCTATTACTCGATGTTCGGCTTCCAGCGCGTGGGCGACATCGCCTGGCAGGCAGCGGATATGCGTACCCGCGGCTTCCTGCTGGGTGGCACCGCCGGCCGCACCACGCTGAACGGTGAAGGCCTGCAGCACGAAGATGGCTTCAGTCATCTGGTGGCCGGTGGCATTCCGAACGTGCGCAGCTACGACCCGACCTTCGGCTTCGAAGTGACGGTGATCCTGCAGCACGGCACCAAGGCGATGATGGAAGATCAGATTGACGAGTACTACTACGTCACCCTGATGAACGAGAACTACACCCACCCGGAAATGCCGGAAGGTGCGGCCGAAGGCATCGTCAAGGGCATGTACCTGCTGACCGACGCCGGCAAGCCGAAGAAGGGTGAGCTGCGCGTGCAGCTGCTGGGTTCGGGCACCATCCTGCGCGAAGCCATTGCCGCGGCCGAGCTGCTGGACAAGGACTTCGGCGTGACCGCCGATATCTGGAGCTGCCCGAGCTTCAACGAACTGCGTCGCGATGGTTTCGACGTGGAACGTGCCAACCGCCTGCATCCGGAAGGTGAGCAGCGCAAGGCCTACGTGACCGAGCTGCTGGAAGGTCGCCAGGGCCCGGCGATTGCCGCTACCGACTACGTGCGTGCGTATGCGGACCAGATCCGCGCGTTCGTGCCGATGTCGTACACCGTGCTGGGTACCGATGGCTTCGGCCGTTCGGATACGCGTGCGAACCTGCGTCGGTTCTTCGAGGTTGACCGGTACTACATCGCGCATGCCGCGATTGCGGCGCTGGCGAAGGACGGGAAGATGACGGCTAAGGATGTGGCCCGGGCAATCAAGCAGTACAAGATTGATCCGGAGAAGGCTAACCCTGTTGGGGTTTGATTAGGATAAAAAATGAGCGGCTCCGGCCGCTCATTCTTTATATGGAATATAGCAAGAATCATAATGGATCGATGTGGTCGGGCACTCCAAAGGAGCTGGAATGGCGGGGTATTCATACAACAAGACTGGCTTTGGTGGGGCAGAACCTCATCAACTGAAGCTCGCCTACTGTGGTTTGGTGGCCATTGAGCTGGCTCTTAAAGACTCTCTTGGGAAATTGCATAACAGTGGTAACGGTGGTCATGATGTCCCGGCTCTCCTGCAGCAATACGCAGGCGCATCCAATGAGACCGGCACGTTCAATGCTCTTGCATCGCAATTGAGTAGCGCGCTTAGCGCAATGTGGAGCCAAGGAAAGAATGGCGTCAGCAAAACAGTTCCGCCTTCTTGTTATCCCTATCTTCGCTATCTCCGCCATGACTCGGACGGCTGGGGAGGAGACCATTCTTCTGATGCTGAGGTGCAGCACTTGGTAAATGTGGTGAGCTCGACTCGAGCCCTGCTTAAGAATAAAGGGGTACTGTAGAAATGCTTCTCAGTGAATTCTTGGTTAGCGTCAGAAAGGCGGTTGCGAACGTAAACCTTGCGTACGTTCATCCAGTGCTGCACGTTGTTATTTTAATGCCTGATTTTCACGGGGAGGACGATGAGGTCCGGAGATATCAGTTCCGTACTCTATTGGGTATCGGAAAGGACCAGTTAGCCAAAATTCTAGGTGATCTGCAGATTTCGCTACTGCTTCTTAGTGAAGAGGAGTGGCAGAATGAATACTCCTACATTCGCCAAAGAAGTTCCGGAAATCATTGGCTGGCCCTATTCGATGAGGTGCTTCGCGAAGAATGGGCCAGCCAAATCTGCGCCTTGCCGGCTCAGTCTGGTTGTCGCGCGTTGCATTTCTATGGCTTTAAAGGGGGGCAAGCTCGTTCCACAGTGCTTGTTGCTTTAGGGCGTCTGCTAGTAAGTTCGGGCTACAGAGTTCTGCTGGTTGACGCGGACCTGGAAGCGCCGACGCTCTCGACGGCTCTCGATGCTAAGTCTTCCTCCATTTCAACGAGTTTGGTCGGTTTGGTGCAGGGCGGGAACATAGAGCCGATCGCTGTTGATGGAAACTCAAACGGGGGGCAGCTACATTTGCTGCAGGCTAGACCGTCGATCGAGCAATTCGATCTGGACTACGCCTCCTTTGTTCTTAGAATGAATCTTGATTCGGATCTTTTGCATAGATCGATTGAGCGGCTGAGGTCCACGATCAATGGAGATTATGATTTTGTTCTCTTTGATCATAGAACCGGCATAGCGAGCTCTGTGCTACCCATTGTCACCGGATGGCCTGGTTCGGTTGTACTAAATACAAGGGCTGATGGATTATCCGAAGGCCAAGAATCAATAGTTTCTTCGCTTCTGGCAGCAAATAGAAGTTATCCGGGAGCCTTCGTCTGCTTCTCACTCGATCCCGAAAAAAAGAAGGGAGCGCTGAACGTTTCGGAGGAACGGCTCAAGCACTCAATGCTTCAACTCATGGCGTTGGCGATTGAGAGAGGCGCGGAAGAAGGGGTCTCCATTGACCCGGCGGACCTTGGAGAGTTTTTTGTGAGCTGGTACCACGATAGGGCGTTCTTGGACAACGCGGCTCCTCATCTGGAAGAAATCAGTGCTCTTAACGTTGCGTCCGTGAAACAGCTCAGAGACGTTCTGGGTATTAGTGCAGCCCCTGCCGTCAATCAGCTTCCCCAGCTGGCATTTGACTCGGCTCTTTCATCGCGCCAATCCCCGAGCGGTGCGCTCGATGATGGATGGTTCTTGGAAACCCCAGATGCGGCTAGACTTCTGCAGCCCTCCTTGCCGTCCTATTATGTCTACGGCCGGAAAGGGACGGGAAAAACTAGACTTTTCAGGGAACTGGCCGTCAGGCAGTTAGCTCGTCCGATGCATTCGTCTTCTGACTTTGCTGATTCCACTCTTCAATCCCAAGGTACGTTGGCTCGATCTTTGATTGCACTTACGGGTGAAGATTACGACAAAGTTTGGTGGATGGCCCTAGCCGCAGAGCTGCGTTCTGCTGAAATCGGGGTTTCTGCCAAAGAACTGCTCGCGCAATGGGTTGAACAAAAAAATATTGAACCATCGCTTCCAACTTATTCGGCAAAACTCGCGGATAATATGCTTGGCCGAATAACGATAGCAATCGATGGTGTTGAAACTGCCGTTGAGGCGGCCAAAACTGGAATCTTTGTCGAATCACTGTTTAGATTCCTGAGCACAGTTCAGAACGATTCTGTATTTGCTGAAAAGTTAAGATTTCGTCTATTTATTCGAGCGGACCTGCCTGTCGGAATTCAAAATATTGAGCAGCAGGTCCATGGTCGAAAGTTGGATCTACGATGGGATGAGGTTTCAATCTTCCACTATGTTCTGGCTGAGCTCGCCAGAAATGAATGGTTTAAGAGAAATTTTTCGGATGTCTGTTCGAAGATAAATTCCATGCAAGATAAAATTAAGCTTGGAAAGTTGAGTTCTGAGGAATATGAGGCGATTTTATTGATGATATTTCCGCAAAAGCTTCGTCGGAATAACCTGCTCACCATGACGTTCCTCAAAACCTACTTCTCCGACGCGGCCGGTGAGGGTGATAATAGGTCTTCATTCTATCCCCGCGTCTTTGGTCAATTCATTGCGAAAATTGGCGCGATTGGTGAGGATAGGGGGGGCGAGGCTACCGATGAAGGGCGAGTGTCTCATGATGTTGTCCTTGAGGCATTCGAATTTGCTGCGAAGGATTTTATTAATGAAGTCAAGCAGGAATTGAACTTCGCCCTTGATCTTGACAGCTCCGTAGATAGCAACAAAAAGGGTGTTTCTGATCTTCTTCAGGCATTTGCAGGTCTCCAAACTCCGTTTGTTCTGGACAAGTGTGTCGAGCAGATTTCAGAACGCCTTCCCGACGGAATTGGTAGCGTGAAAATCAGAGAGTCTCTGCGTCGGATGAAGGAAATGGGGATCTTTGAGGTCCATCCGAGTGACGCGACTAAATGGCGGGCCGGCAGGCTATTTAAGGAAGGACTGGGTATGAAATATGTGCGAAGAGTCATAGATTGAGAGCTCTCTGCATTCTCAGGTGAGCTTTGAAGCTAGGTCACCATTTGTAGCGCCGCTCCGGCGCTACAAAATTTCCAGCTTCTAAAGTGCGTGCCAATTCAAAAAGCGATCTATCGTTCTTCACCTGAACTTTTGAAGCACCGAACCAATCGTCCTCTGCGCTCGTCGCGCACCTTTCTGCCTCGTGCGGCGTTTCAAAAGCACCACGGGAAGAAATGAAGTAAGGCTTAGGCGATCGACGATCACAATGATTGGGCGCGATGAGGGCAACGTGTTCGTCGGCTGCATCGTGAAGCGGGTTGAGCGGCGCGTGAGCTTCCTGGGCTTGTGCACATAGTGCTCGAACGGTGTCCGGTACAGTGACTGCCCTAGCCAACTATGCAACTGTGTTTGGCCGATGGAACTCGTTCTTTGGCGTTCTGGTGAATCGCATCTAGCTATGAAAGCGCATAATCATAGGGTGTGCGTGATGAGACTCGCCGCGACGAGCAGACGCACGTAAGCTCTTGACTAGCGTTTCATCCTTTCAAACACAACATCCCGGTGGAACTCTAGATAGTTGCGCTGCCTTTGCGAAAAAACGCTACATGGAAGAGGCCGATTTAACCTCAGGCCCAGTCGAATTTGCACATCGGAAGGCAGATCGCTCGAGATCAGCAAGCCCCCGCTCGATGAAAAGCTAATCCAGCCTCGATCAAATAGCAGGTCCGCATGCGGAGCCAGTAGAAGACCGTTCTCGCCATCAACGCGCTCGCCATGAGTGCTATCTGCCCATGGCTTGATATGGCTCGCGCGGAGGAATCTAAGGTCCTCAATGCCGGTCAGTCGGCAGCCCTTCTCAACGCCAATCAGGCGCTCACGGAACAGGCGTTGCTTCGTCCGCACTTCGGTTTCGCGTCTTGTGGTCGTCGCGCCGATCTCAGCTTGGTCTGTCTCGCTCGCCGCGAGGCCCATTGAGGCTTCCAGTGATCTCAAGCGGAACACGATCGCAGACCTTGGCTGCCCCTCTCGATCTGGCGTACCAGGTTGAACGTAGGAGGACTGGCACGTGAACCTACCAAGGTACCGATAGGGCCGCCTCTTGCCCATCATCTGAAACACTACGAGCGTCTTGCCATCTTTGACGTGCTCACCAATCGCTCGGTTGCCCGCCACATACTTCATGTCTCCGACTTGACCCTCGCCGAAGTAATGAAAAAATTCGTCATCGTCCCAGAAATCATGGTAACCATGGGACACGCCGGCCTCGCCAGTGAACGCGATGACTAGCGGATGCTCCTTGGGTGTCGAAATGCCACCTTGCTGTTGTCCGCCGAACACCGCATGGATTTGCTCTTTGCGGTTGTAGAGCGCGCCCACATCGAATGGGAGTTCCATTCTAGATCCCTGTTCCAGAAGCTAAGTACCCAGGATTCTAGCCAGAACAAGGTTGGTTGTGACATCGATTGACGCTTTAGACCCACCATCGGATCAAAGGCGACCGACGACGGTAGGGCTTATCGCGAGTAGGTGCGGCGGCAGGTAATTTCAGCTGGGCTCAACGTCCCATTGCTCAGTCCAGAGCGGCCCCATCGGCGCTTCCGACGACGCAGGTCGATTGAGCTCCCATCTCCAGACGGGGTGAACACGAGGAGCTCTGATCCCGAGTTGTCCACGAGCAGGATTGGGTCGCCACCGACGCTAAGCTCAAAGAAGTTCTTGCTAGGATCACGACGTTCGATGGTGGCGCCTAGGCAAGCCAAGCTCTCCGCCAAGCCTTCGGCCTCTTTCTGCATCAGCGCATACTCCGATTCAGTGAGCCTTGGGTAGATTCTGAGAGCCGATGTGGCGTGCGGCAGATATGCCCGGCTTGCAGCTAGGCATAGAAAAATTCCCACCGCATACCCAGCCATCGTTAGGGGCCTCATCGGAATGTCGGGTGCACGACACCGAGGGGATCATGCCGCTTTTGAAGCGCCGAACCGCGTCTCTGATGATGTAAACCGATCCTCAAGGGAATCGTCGAAGTCCTCACTAGCCACGCACCTGCAAGCGCTCAATCACCTGCGCAGTCAATCCCACGCACGCCATCATCAGTCCTTCCATCACCCGGTCCCCCAGGTACTCCTCCGGCGCGCCGTTCTGCCGCGTGCGCTCCGCTGCCAGCAACACCTCCTGCACCACACGCAGGCCAGCCAGAGCGCAATCCGCGTCCGCCAGTTCCAGACAACGCCCAGGCAACTGGTGCCGCTCCGGCCAAGCCTGGCCGTCTGAGGCTGCCCCCGTCCCAATGCGCCGCAGCGTGGCGACGAAGGCGTTGGGATCGGTGGATAGTTCGTGCTCCGGCTCGGCGTTGGCCGGATCGTACTGCGCGTGCAGGGGACGGAATTCCGATGCGTTCATGGCAATGCTCCGTACAGGACAGACAGCAGCGCCACCGATAGAGGCGGCGGACGATGCGTGGTTCGAAAGCCGGACAGTAACCAAGCCGGTGGGTCCGAAGACCCCCACGCACCGCCCGCCATGGAACGCGAACGGATTGCCAGCCGGCGCCACACAGAGGTGACGCCGGCTGACAAGCGTAAAACACATGGTTACTGAACGGGCTTTCGACACCCGCGCCACCCTTTTTCGGTGGCACGCCAAGGTGTACCCGTGCAGATGCCAAATGCCAAGAAGTCGCAGGCTACTGAGGCTGCAAATGCTGACGCTTACGGCATTGTCGCATAGCACGGAAGCGGCACATCTCCTGCGGCGCAGGGCTTTCGAGCGATGTTAAGCCGCCACTCGTACGGGCATCACGCTGCACGGTTTCGGTGGGATGCTGTCCCAATTGCGACACCTCGCTATCAGGGCCGCGATGCAAAGAGTGGCGAATGCGTCACCGCTCGCGTTGCGGCGCCAATCCCGGCCGTGGCCACAGCGCATCGTCGCGCTCCAGGTCGTAGTCGCTGCCGAACGCCAGCGCCGCATCGCGCGGCGGTAGGTCTGCGTAGCAGCCCAGCAGGTACTCATCCATGCCGGCATCGCGGTGGTCGATGGCGAACAGGCGGAGGAGCTCCTTTTCGAAGGCTTCCAGCCATGCGGGATCGATCTTGGTCATGGTCATCCTCCCGAGGGCAGCAGAGGATGAACCTGGCGCATCTCATGGGGTCGGAATCAACGGCCGCGCATCTCAAATGCCACTCGGACCCGCACACGTACCGCCACGGCTGAACCTTCGCGCTCGGTAGGCGCGAAGCGCCACTGTCGGAGTGCATCCAGCGCCGCGCGATCAAGATCCCGCACACGCGTTGACGTCGCAACCATCACGTTACGCACTTCCCCTTCAGCACCGACGTCCACTACCAGGATCATCTCCGCCGTTTCCAGCAGAGGCGCCGCATCTGCCGGAGCGCGCGGGGCAGGAGAGTTGAGCACACCCGGCGGAATGAGGGCTGGAAGCTCGGGGTTGTCATTCGGCTCGATGAAAAGCGCGGTGGAGACGTGCGGCAGTCCCAACGACGTGGGTGCAGCGGAGGACTCGTGTGGCGACGAAGCGCAACCGGCCAAAGCAAGGGCGAGTGCTGCCATGACGACGCGAACGGCCATGAGCGTGGATAGATGAGGGCTGGGCATTCGCCAAGCATAGTACCTGCACCATTGCGTGCCTCCTTCGTTCATAACTGACCCGTGCAATGTTCAATGGCAGGGCTCCCCATCCCACGCCGGGGTTATGTGAAGCCAGTTCAGGTCCTGCAGGCCGGTGCGGTGTATAAACTGCCGACAAGTGAGTGCCCGAATGTGAGGAACGGATGCGACACCTACTGAGACCATGGATGGTACTGCTGCCCCTGCTTATGGGCGGCTGTGGCACCCAGGCACCCCAGATGTATGGCGATGGTTTCCCCGTCGCCAAGCCGATGGACCTTGTCCACGCAGGTGCAACGGTAGAGGCGCGTTTTGAACTGCCGCCGCCTTGGGAGAAGGATCCCAAACCTCGCACCTTCCTCATCGGCTTCCGTACCGGTGGGCCTGCCAAGCGCCCGGACATGAAACCGGGAGATGTCGACTTTCTTGAAGACGCCCGGATTCCCTTGAAGGTGCAGCTGTGGAAGCTGGATGGCGGCACCGAGATGCCCATCGCGCTGCACGCCTTGAATCGCGATCTGCCCGCTGTGTGGCAGGGCAGCCGATATCAACCGGCCAAGGGCGATGTATTCGAATACAGGAATGCCGTCGGCGCGGATTCGAACAGTCTGGTCAATGTAGGGAAGTACGACATGTCACTGGCCTACCGGGAATACGAGGTGGCCCGTGCCGATTCTGGGGATCTGACGGCCGGCAAGTACCGGCTGAAGGTGAGCAACCTTCAGGGCAACCCGGAAGTTGCACATCTCAACATCGAGCTTCTCGTCGCCAACTACAACGTGAAATAGGGCTATGGACAGTCAATCGAACAGCGCAGCCGCACCCCAGGACGTCAAGAAGGGACCTTATACCGTCACGGTCTACCTCGCTGCGCCTGGCACACCTGTCGCAGGCAAGGATGGCACGACCCACTCATCTTCAGCAGGCCATGCCTACTTCATGGTTGCCGATGGAGACAAGAAAGACGGGTATGGGTTCTCACCGATAAAAACGGGGATCACCGGGCCCGGGCACGTGGTCAAGGGCGAATTCGAGACCTACCAGAACCCTCGGTTTTCCTACACGCTCGAGATCACCAAGGATCAGTACGACAAATTGAAGGCGTACGGCGAGGCGAGCGTCAATCGCGATCAGGACCGCTTCAATCTCTATTACAACGGTTTGTCGAACAGCTGCGTCGATTACGTATGGACAGGCCTTGGTCAGGCCGGCCTGCGCCCCAAGCTCGAAAGGCCCGATCCCGGCTTCGAAGGGACGATGAAGGTGCTTCCGAACATCGATGCGCTGAAGAGCATTCCCAAGCCGTTCCCCGACAGCAAGCTCAATTCCACACACGAGATTCCGCTTCCCAAGAAGCAGAGCACGTTGCAGAAGCTATTGACCGAAGTGGAGGGCGAACTACCGCCGCGCGAGCGATTGGCTGCACTGTCGCCGGAGTCGCAGCAACTGTTTGATCGCATGCGATCGGACTTGCCTGAGAAGGTGAGCGATGCGCAGGTGATGTCAGCGATGGTTGCCGCGCGGGAGAACGGCATTCACCAGCCGCAACAACTGCGCGATGTGGTGCTGCAGGAAGAGAAAATCTTCGTGATGGGCACGACGCCTGGCTTCAGGGCCATGGTGGATCTGAACCAGTCTCAACAAAGCCTTGAGGAGGGGCTGGCCCGTAGTCAGCAGATCGACACGCGAGTGTCTGAGCAGGCCCGGCAAGAAACGCAGCAGCGCGAGGCGGCGGCGCAGACGGCTGGCGGTATGCAGATGGGCTAGTGCCGGCACACAGAGGCATTCAGAGACAAGCGCGGGCTACATCGACGGCGCCGAAGCCCGCTGCTGCTCCTGCGCACGCTGCATCTCTGTCGCCTGCTCATGCGCCTGGCGCTGACCAATCGCCTCAACCTGGTTCAAGCTCTCCTGCACGGGCCGCTGCGCGGCTTCCGCCGTCGCTATGTGCGTGCGCAGTGCCGCCGGATCGGACATCTCGCCCTGCACGACAAAGATGTTCTGCGCTGCCGGCGAGTTCGCCGTCTGTCTGCTCAACACCACATGATCGGCCCGGGTGATGCCTGCACCCTTGGCGCTTGCCAGCAGACTGGCGGACATGCGCTCGCTGGTCTCGTCAAAGGCGCGGCCGTTTGCTTTGTCCAGAGCCTCTACCTTGCCGCGGATCTGTTCCAGCAGAGCTTGGTCGGCAGGATTGAGCGTGTGGGCCGGCGACGACTGCGTACCTGCAACACCCTGCGTCGGTGGGGGCGTGGTAAGCGCACTACCCGTGTTCTTCAGTTCAACCCAGCCCAGCCCGTCCTTTCCAAAGTCGCCAATCGGAAGGACTTTGGCGCTGCCAAGGTTGAGGCCATTGCGCTCAAGCTGTTGGGGGTTCAAGCCCAGCTCGTGAAGATCGATGCGGATGGAAGGTGGTTGGCGGCCCTCTGCCAGGAAGGCGTGACTCGCCCCGATCGCAGATAGCGGGTAGGTGCCGTAGTAGTTCCGATAGTCCGAATCGCCATGCCTTCCCAGCGTGCCGCTGCCATCGTAGAAGCACTGCTCGACGGCCTTCGTCAGTTGCACACCATCCTTGTTGGGGCGATGGGCGAGTGCTTCATACGAGATCCCTTCTGCAAGCCTCCCGTCGTCGGCGGTGCAGCGTGACCCAGAGCGATCCGCAAGCAGTGCCTCAAGCGCAGCCTCATCCAACGTCGGGTTCAAGTTTCTCAGACGACTGTCCAGCGCGCGCAGGCCGGAAACCTCTGCCAGCGCCTCGTCCTGGCGGCCCTTGTCGAGATACTTCTTCACTGGATCGGTCAGGTTGACGGTGCCTGATCGAGAGGCGTGGGCAGCATCAAGCTCTGTAGCGTAGGAGCCCTTGAATTCCTCGAGGGCTGCTCTGCGTTGCTTTGCGAGGATGCCATGCATGGCCTCGTGCCCGAGTACTTCGGTCAGACGTTCTTCAAGTTCGACACCTAACGAATTCTTGAAATTCGACGCGCTGATGAAGATTGTCGGAGGACTTCCCGGGAGTGCGTCCTGGAAGTGACCTCCATTGTGGTGGCCATAGGACACGGAGATCCGGCCGACCTGACCATCCTTGGCCGCGTTTGCCAAAAGATGGTTGAGATAGGGCGAATCGGCGATGGTGCGGCGAATTGCTTCCTCTGCGCCTTCTGGCAGCCGCTTGTCAGCTTTCAAATCGCTCAGCAGCGGTTCGATACTTGCTTCGATTCCTTTCACATGTCACCTCCTGAAAACCTGATCTCATACACACACGTTCGGAGTCCGGCACTGTCATTGATGCGGTATGTCAGAAGGCTGGTACTCATGCCTTCCTTACCCGCGCCGATAGGACGCCAAAAATGCCTGATTCCGCCTCTCTTGAACGGCGATTCCCCTAGGCCCCTGTAGCCCAATCGTTCCAAGGCCTGCCCCGCGCTATCCGCATCCCAATAGCAAACGTCGCCAGGAGCTTCGGTTACTAAAGGTTTCCCAAGCTGGTAGAAGACGACGGAATGCCGGGGGTAGTCACGCGGAGATTCAACAGAGAAGTATGAGGCTGCGTAATTGAAGCCTTCTGTTATCACCAGATCTTTGGCGACGCTCCTGATGCTGACCTTCTCGTCCGGCACCAGGGATACACCGATTGCTGCGCCGAACTTCTCAGGGCTGATGTCAGATCGCGACTTGAGCGAATCGGCGTAGGCGAGGAGTCTCCTCTGAAGCTCCGACATTGAGATATCGGCGGGGCGGCTCGACGAAGCAGAGGGGCGGGTCTCGCCAGCAGGCGTGTCTGATACGGGCGCGCATGCCGAGGATAGAGTGATCAATGCCAATGGCCCGACGGCTACCCCGGCTCGGGCCAGATACGACATTAAACGCAGTCGGAGCGACCGATCCAGTGAGATAGGGGCCGGGCGCAATCGAGCCGAAGCGCCAGAGGTTGGGGTACCCATCAGCAAATCCATTGCAGCGTTCCAGCCACTATACGGCGGCATCCCAACCCACTCCACCCGCGAGCTTCCGGGGCGCTGGTACTGCACGCTGGTTCACACATTCAGCAAGCCACCGCCACTCCGGCCCAAGCTCTCCACCTGCCCGCGAACCCACCTATGCGATCATCCGGCCAGGACCGCAGTACCCAACAAGGCTGAGCAGGCATGGAGCAAGCAACACGCTACACGGTAACCCTTTTTCTGGCCGCGCCCGGCACCCCGCTGAACAGCGGTGGCAGCTCGCCGCGCGGCCACATGTATTTCCAGACCGCCGCCGGCGAGGAAGCACACAGCTACGGCTTCGCACCGCCGCGCCTGCCGACCGGAGAGGCCGCTGCCGGTGTGCAGTACGCCGAGGTCGTACACGACGATGCCGACGAGCACCGCGACCCGTACTACAGCCGCACCCTGGAGATCAGCGAGGAGCACTACGGCTGCCTGCGCGATTTCGCCGAGGAGCCGGCCGAGTTCGGCTTCGATGTCGATCGCCCGGCCACCATCAACCGCTGCAGCGATTTCGTCTGGGCCGCGCTGCACTATGCCGGCCTGCATTCGCAGCCGGCACCGCTGGATGGCGGCAGCAATCTGGGCGAGTTCGCGGTGCTGTTCAACCTGCCGGAAATCCAGTGCATTGCGGCGCCGTTCCCGGCCAGTGAACTGAATGGCGAACAGCACCACCCGATGCCCGAACGCGAGGCCGAGCTGCACCGCGAAGGCGGTCGCCCAAGCGACGAGCCGCCGCCCAGCCCGATGGAAGTGGCCGGAACGCTGCTGGACCCCTCGCACCCGGATCACCGGCTGTTCGCGCAGCTGATCCAGAAGGTGGCCGAGCTGGACGCTGCACACGGGCGCACCTTCGACGATACCAGCCAGCGCATCAGCGCCAGCCTGCTGGTGTTGGCCAAGCAGAACAACCTGTCGCGCGTGGATCACGTGCTGCTCAGCCGGCCTACCAAGAGCAGCCACGAGGCCGAGAGCATCTTCATCGTGCAGGGTGATCGCGATGACCCGGGGCACCGCCGCGCGAGCATCGCTACGGAGGTGGCGGCACAGACCGATGTGGCCGATTCGCTGCGGTTGAAGGAGCAGTGATGCGGGTGGTCCTTGCGGTTGTTGCATCTGCGGCGCTTGCCTTGTTGGTGGGCTGCGGTAGCGCCTCACCGCCGGCTGACGTGCCGAAGCTTTTGACCCGGGCTGAGGCCGAGGCACGTACCGTGGTGCCATTCACGCGAGGCGTGAGGTTGGACAAGGCGGGGCGCATCGTGGATGTCACCTTTGAGGCGCCGGCGGTGGTCGACCCGCAGATGTCCTGGCTGAAGCTCGGGTTGAGAATGCAGGGAGCTGAGCAGAAGGCTGTATCGGAAGCTGCTGAACGCCTCAGGTGCGCGGAGTTTCAGGCGCGTATTCACTTGGAGCGCGTGGACATGGCAAAGCCGTCGCCCATACCGCTTTCAAGGTCGTCCGATGATGGCCGCGGCTGGCAAAAGCTTCCTCAGGATGGCCGCGTCGAACGTTTGTTCCAAGACAGCGTGGACGCCTATCCCTTGGTGCAGGCCGGGCTCCAGTCGGAGGATATGTTCTATGAGGTTCTGCAGATCGCCGATGCAGGTTTGATTGATCCGGGTCGGTATCGCGTTACCGTTGATATTGTCGAAGATCGCCCTGAGTTCGAGGGGATGCAGGTCGAGTTCATCGCCGCGTATTACTCGCTAGGAAAGTAAATCATGCAGGATGCAGCCGAGCGTTACACCGTCACCATACATCTTGCGGCGCCGGGCACGCCCCGCCGCGGCATGCGGGGCGGTGAGTGGATTGATCTGGAAGACTCCGATGTCGGCCATATGTATCTGTCCCTTAACCGGGTCGGCGAGAAGGCAGACCCGCTGAGTTTTGGCTTTACCCGCAAGATCGAGCCGGATGGCAGCAGTCACGGCTTGGTGGACGCCAATGATGTGAGGGTCTACCAGGACCCCCGCTACCAGCGAACGATCGAGATCAGCAACGAGCAGTACAGCAAGATCATCGAGTTCGCGAAAGATCCCGCGAAGCACGGCTTCGATGCAAAGAACTACAACCTTGCCTCCAGCTCTTGCGTGGACTTCGCATGGGGCGCTTTGAACCACGCCGGTATTCACGGCAACACCATTTTCGGTGAGTTCAAGACGTACGAAGGTACGTTGAAGGTGCTGGACAACATCGGACCGGTGCAGAGCATCCGGCCACAAGTGAAAGGCAGCGAGCTGGATCGGGAAGAATGGAAGCCGATGCCCGTGCAGACCAATGCGATACAGCGGTGGTCCACGGACGCCAGTGACCCAGCCCGCGCGGATGCACTGGCCTGGACCGGTACGCCGGGCGACCCCAACCACGCCGACAATCCCCGACTGAATCAGATCCACGAGCGCGTGGTTGCCATGAATGCCTTCGGCGCCCAGAACGGCAACGTCAGCGCCAGCCTCCTGGCGCTCTCCAAGGAGCAGCAGTTCACGCGCGTAGACGATGTGCTGCTCGGCGAGCGCCGTGGCGATGCCGCCCCCAACCTCTTCATCGTGCAGGGCGATCGCAGCGACCCGGCGCATCAGCGCGCCAGTCTGCCGGCAGACGTCGCCGCGCAGACGCCGGTGGCAGCCTCGTTCGAGCGCATCGAGCAACTGGCGCAGGCACAGCCGCAGCGTGATGCCCAGCGTCAACAGGAAGAGCAGCAGCTGGCCCAGGCGCACGCCCCGCGCATGGTCTAGGCGTCCAGCGCCGAACAGCGCGTCCGCCATGCATCCGCAGGCGGACGCCACGGCCCCTACCTGCTACCATTCCCGCGCTACCCAGCCAGCCCACCCCGCGCAGACAGATGCAGGGCCGGGCCGTCGAAGAACGGCCCCGCGAGCCAGGACACCCTCCGTGCCCATTGAAGGACGCTCGCATGATCCGCAATTCCCTTTTCCGTTCGGCCGCGCTGGCCGTCGCCGTGTCGCTGAGCCTCGGTGCCCCGACCGCCTTCGCCGCTGAAGCCGCCGCTGCCACCAGCCCCGCCACCGCCGTGCAGCGCCAGGCCATCGCCCAGGGCCTGTACGAGCTGGCTTACAGCCCCAAGCAGAACGCCGTGTTCGTTGCCTCGTCCGGTGGCTTCGGTGACAACGCCGGCCCGGCCCAGGTGCTGCGCCTGAACCCGACCACGTTGGCCGTGGAAACCCCCATCCCGCTGGAGCGCAAGGCGTTCGGCGTGGTGCTGGATGACGCCCACGACCGCCTGTACGTGGGCAACACCGTGGACCTGTCGGTAACCGTGGTCGACACCGCGCAGAACAAGGCCATCGGCACGGTGCAGCTGATGGAGAAGAAGACCGGCAAGGACGGCAAGGCCGCCTACACCCACGACCTGCGCGAGCTGGTGGTCGACAGTGCCGCCAACCGCCTGTACGTGACCGGCCACAGCAGCCAGCCGGATGTGAGCAGCGTGCTGTTCGTGATCGATACCAACACCCTGAAGGTGATCAACACCATTCCGGGGCTGGGTAATGCCAAGGCGCCGGGCCTGGCGCTGGATGCCGCCAACAAGCGCGTGTACACCAGCAATCTGCTGGCCGATCTGGTGGTGGTCGGCACCGACTCCAACAAGGTGGAAGCCCAGCACAAGATCGCCGCCGAGCAGCCGATGAACATCGCGCTCGACCCGGCCGGAAAGCGCCTGTTCGTGACCGACCAGGGCTCGGAAATGCTGCGTGGTTACCAGGCCAAGAGCAGCGGGCTGGTCAGCAAGCACCCGGGCCAGCGCGTGCTGGTGCTTGACCGCAGCAATGGCAAGGAACTGGCCAGCATCCCGACTGACGCCGGCCCGCTGGGCATCCTACTGGATGCACCGCGCAAGCGCCTGTACGTGACCAACCGCGAAGCCGGTACGGTGACCGCGTACAACAGCGACAGCTACCAAAAGGTGGCCACCTACGCCGTGCCGACGCACCCGAACAGCCTGGCGCTGGATGCCAGGAACAACGTGCTGTACGTGAGCATCAAGAACGGCGAGAAGGATGCCAAGGGCTCGGACGAGAGCGTGGCGCGGATCCAGCTGTAAGGGATGGTGCCGGGTCATGCCCGGCAGCTGGCTGCTGGAAAGGGGCAGGGCTTTTTGCCCTGCCTTTTTCTTTGCCCGGTTGCGGTCCTCACCGCCAACCCGCTAGGGTGGAAACCCATGGCAGGGAGCCAAAGGGTCTGAACATGCTGGGTATCCACCGCTGGCTGCACGTCGGTCTGTTGATCATCTTGAGCACCGCGCTGGGTGCCTGTTCCAGCCGCATCCCGGAGCCACCCGAACCACTGGAACTGACGCAGCCGATTACGGTGGATCAGCCCGGCCAGGAGGTGCGGTTCGAGTTCGAGACGAATGCGCGCAATTTCGATCCAGGCCGCACCTATGCGCTGGAGCTTGAGGTGCAGCGGCAGGGCGGGCGCGAGAACGGCGAACCGGACATGCGCAAGTTGAATCTTCCCTTTGAGGTGTCATTGCAGCGATGGGGCGCAGGTGCCTGGCAGGACGTTCCCACCCATGACAGCTACCAGGCACTCGCGCTCAACGCGGGGAAGCCGCTTCCTGCATGGCACACATCCGCTGCCTGGCGCTATGCAGCGTTAAGCGCGGGCAGCGGTGGCCAGTATCGATGGAGCATCGTTGCCCTGCCGTTGGATCTTGATGCCCGTTACCGGCTGGATGTGCGCACGGTTCAGCCCAGCGCCGAGTTGAAGCACTATTCGGCTCGTTTGAAGGTTCACGCCGCCCGCCCGGTTGGAAAGTAGTCAGCACCTCACCCTTGGAAGGAACTGAAGGAGCCACCTTATGGATAAGCCGCGCTATACCGTAGAGATCGTCATCGCCGCACCTGGCACGCCTCTGATGGACCCGAAGA
This sequence comes from Stenotrophomonas sp. FW305-C-20-S1, assembly GCF_058783335.1. Classification (NCBI taxonomy): domain Bacteria; kingdom Pseudomonadati; phylum Pseudomonadota; class Gammaproteobacteria; order Lysobacterales; family Lysobacteraceae; genus Stenotrophomonas; species Stenotrophomonas sp. FW305-C-20-S1. The sequence goes on from NZ_JBYTEK010000015.1 coordinate 20,439, forward strand.
CCGGTCGACAGGAGGTCCTTGACGGTGTTCCGCAGACATCCTCTCCAGGTCATGTGTTTTATGTCCTGCATGCATCAGGCCAGCCCGCGAAGAGTTTCGGGTTCGCGCCCAAGGTACACGGAAGCATCAACGGGCCCGGTGACATCATGCCGGATGACGCAGATGTCTATAAAGACCCACGCTACACCCGCACCCTCGAGATAAGCGAAGAGCAATACAAGAAGCTTGAGGCCTTCGGTTCGGACCCGGAGAAGTTCGGCTTCAGCAAGCACTACGAGGACGTGCGCCACAACTGCGTGGACTTCACCTGGGAGGCGCTGAACCACGCTGGCATCGAGCGGAAAAGAAGCATCGACGCGAATGCTTTTGGAGGCCCCGCAGGGCAGCTCTTTCCGGATGTCCGCATTCCCCTGGACAGCAAGGGCGCGGGCAAGGACGGTTTTCGCCCGCTGCGCAACATCCACGGCGTGGACAGCATCGAGCCGCCGTTCCCGAACAGCGATCTCAATCGTACGAAGACCAACCCGATGCCCGAGCGCACGTGGAAGCATCGCTTGCTGAGCGAGAACGACGACATCGGTGAGCGCAGCGGTGAGCGGTTGGCCAACGACGCACGTGTACCGGGTGACACATTGCATCCGCTGGACCAGCGGGTGCGTGCGGCGCTGGGGGAAGCGGCCGAGCGCCAAGGGTTGCCGCCGGGACAGCAGCCCGAGCTGTTGGCGGGCCACCTGACGCGATTGGCGGTGCAGGGGGGCTACACCGAACGCGATACCTTGCAGGTGGCCTTCAGCAGTGGCGGTGCGGTGGATTTGCCGGGCTATGTCTTCCTGCAGCGCACGGGCGACACCGCCTCACCGGACCCTGCAGCGAACCGCCAGCGTCTTTCCCTGGCCGATGCCCAGCAGGGCACGGTGGAAGAGGTGTACCAGCAAGCCAGCGTGCAGCATCAGGGCCGCGAGGCCAGCCGCGTCGCGCAGGAAGATCAGCTGCAGCAGACGCAGCACGCTCAGCCGCGAATGGGCTGATACCGGCCCATGCGACAGGCGTCGATGGCATCGACGCCTGACGGCATTCACCCCATGCGATGCGCAGGGTTCTGCTGCTGATCCTGCGCCTGTGCATCCAGCGTCTGCTGCTCGGCCTGCACCGGCTGCTGTCCACCCAACCCGAGTTTCTGCAGTGACTGCTCGGCCGGCGTCTGCGCGGCCACGGCGGTCGGCAGCATCGCCCGCAGGTGCGCCGGGTTGGCCGGATCGCCCTGCACCACGAAGATGTTGTGCCCGGCCGGGAGGTTGGCCGTGGCGTTGCTCACCACCACGTGGTCGGCGCGTTCCAGACCCTGTTCGCGGGCTTTGACGGCCAGGCTGGCGGCCACGTTCTCGCTGGTGGCGTCGAACGCACGGCCGTGCTTCTCGTCCAGTGCGGCTACGTTCTGGCGGATCTGCTGGTGCAGGGAATCATCAGGGGTCATTGGAGGCTCCATGTGGCCGCTACCGTGTGGCCGGATGTGGCCAGTGTAAAACGGTCGCGGGCTGCGCCGGTAACCGCTTTGTTGCTAGCCTGTGGCCCGGGGCGCAGGGGATGGCGCCCGGCTGCAATGGGATGGAGGGAGAAGGTGGTGCACGGGGAGACAAACCGGATACGGGGGCAGGCGGCTGTGCGGTTGCTGCTGGGCATGGGGCTGTGGGCCTGCGCAGGTATTGCAGTGGCTGATACGCCCGTGGCGGCGGACGATCCCGCTTGCCCTTCGCAGGACTTCACCCGTTTCCTGCAACGCTTCGCCGACCCGGCCGATGACCGGGTGCGCCTGCGTTACACCTCCGACCCACTGGAGTACGAGGTGCCGATGCACACCGTGCGCGATGACCACGAGGGGCTGGCGCCCACACACATCGTGCTGGAGCAGGGTGCCGCGCGGTTGAAACGTTTCAGCTACCGCTACCTGGCCGCGTTCAATCTGTTCGTGCCTTCACCGGTAAGCCGCGATCCGGCAGCGCTGGAGCACATGCGCGCCGGCACCTACAACGCGCCCACACGCATCGAAGCGATCGATGACAACGGGCAGCGCGTGACCTTCGGCAGCGACGCCGAGCGCGATACCTACACCTTCGCGCGCCGCTACGGCTGCTGGATGCTGACGCGCGCCAGCAACCTGCGCGACTGAGCGGGCGCTGCGGTGGTGATATTTATTTGTCTGCCGGGTGGTGGTCGTAACTGATCACCCGCTCGGCCTGCCATTGGCCATCCACGCGGCGCCAGACCTGGATGAAACGGGCCTGGCCGGTCCAGCGTTCAACGCCATCGGCGCCGCGCTCATGGAAGCGGTGATCGCCCATTTCCAGGGCGCGATCGTCCTGCAGCGGAAAGACCTGCAGTGAGCTCTCCACCAGCTCGCGCCGCAGGTGCCAGCCTCCCTTGCGCGCGTTGTCGCACAGGGTGGCCACGCTGCGGCGGAAGTCCTCGCGGCTGTTGGCCGACTTGCCGTCCTTGTCATGGAAGAACTCCATGTCTTCGGTGGTCATCGCGGCGGCCCTGTCGGCATCGCAGGCATCGAAGGCCACGGCGAACAGCTGCGTGTCGGCCGCGCGGATCTGCTCGCGCAGGGTGTCGCTGGTGGGGGAGGTGCCGGCGACGGCGACGGCGGCGGCGAGCAGGGGCAGGGCGAGCAGCATGGCGTGGCTCCATTGAGGTCCGGCGCAGACTGGCATGGACGATGGCGCACGGTAACCGGGGCATGACGAAACCGGGGCAGGGCTCGACCAATGCCGTACTGGCGGGTGTGAACCGATGTGCCGGCTGGCCGGTGCCGTGTACGCGATGTCATGGCCTGAGCCGGATCCATCACGGGCGCCTCCGGTGCGATTGCCTAGGCTGGGCTCCTCTTTCCCCCGGGAGTTCCCATGGCTACCTCCTCCGTCCGACTGCACATTGAAGACACCGGCGGCACCGGCCGCCCGGTCATCCTGATCCATGGCTGGCCGCTGTCTGCCGAATCCTGGAAGGCGCAGGTGCCGCTGCTGCGTGATGCCGGTTATCGCGTGATCAGTTACGACCGTCGCGGCTTTGGCCGCTCGGACAAGCCCGCCGATGGCTACGAGTACGACACCTTGGCCGCTGACCTGGCCGGCCTGATCGACGAACGCGACCTGCGTGATGTCACCCTGGTCGGCTTCTCGATGGGCGGTGGCGAAGTGGCGCGCTACATCGCCAACCATGGTGAAGACCGCCTGCACAGCGTGGTGTTCGCTGCGGCCGTTCCGCCGTACCTGTTGAAGGGCGCGGACAATCCCGAAGGGCCGCTGACCCAGGAAAAGGCGGATGAGATGCGCCAGGGGCTGGAGAAGGACCGGGAGTCGTTCTTCGACGGCTTTACCCGCGATTTCTTCAGTGCCGACGGCAAGCTGATGGTCACCGAGGACGAGCGCCAGGCCGCCATCGCGCTTGCCCATCAATCTGACCAGACCGCTGCGCTGGGGTGCATGAAGGCGTTCGCCACCACCGATTTCCGCGCGGACCTGAAGAAAGTGACCGTACCGACGCTGGTGCTGCACGGTGACAGCGATGCGACGGTGCCGTTCGAAGGTTCAGGCAAGCGCACGCATGCGGCCATCGCCGGCAGCGAGGTGGTGGTGCTGAAGAATGCACCTCATGGCTGCAATACCAGCCACGCCGATGACTTCAATCTGGCGTTGCTGGAATTCCTGAAGAAGTAACACCCACTACGGCATCATCCGCACATGCCCACTGCCCGCACGCCGCCCTGGAAGAAGCCCAACCCGAAGGGCCAGAAGACGCAGCCGCTGACGGAGGCGCAGAAGGCAGCGGCGCGGCAGCGGGCAGAGGAGAACGGGCGCCGTTACCCGAACCTGGTGGACAACATGTGGGCGGCGAAACTGCCGCGCGGTTGAAGCCTTACTGGCTGTTGCGCCCCGGCCACGGCTGCCAACCCCATTCCCGCCATGGCGCGACGGTGCGCGGCTGTATCGTCAGCGTAACGTTGGACGATGCGCTGCACTTGTACAGTGCGTCGCGCAGCAGGGCCGCATCCACCGGCTGCGCCGTGGCCACCTGCAGCAGCGTGCCGCGGTGCCGCACCTGCACCGGCAGCACTCCGTGCACCTCGACCGGATTGCCGGTACGGGCTCTGCGGTAGCGCATGGTGATGGGGCGGACAGTGCGATGCAGCACAGGTGCGCAGGCGTCCAGCAGGTGCAGCTGCTGCTGCATGGGCGCGCGGACCTCGATGACGGTAGAGGGATATCCCAAGGTGCTCTCGACCAGCACCTGGAAGCGGGGGCCATCGGGCATCAGGTAGACGGTCAGGCCCACCGTGCCGATGAACGCCATTGCCGCGAGCAGGACCCAGCTGCGCGGTACCTTGGGTGGCACGGTGAAGCTCTGCAGATGCGGTCTGCGCCGACGTAGGCGGCGATAGCGTCGCTGTGCTGCGGGGCTGGGCAGCAGGCTTTCATCCGGCAGCGCAATCACGCGCGGCGGAAGGCGGGCCAGCCGCGCATTGATCACGCGTGCGCCGAGCATCGCAACCAACCCGCCAAGCAGAACCGGCAGCAGGGTACGCACGAGCAGATACAGCCCTACCATCGCCAGCTCTCCTGAAGGAGTGGACATGATCGCGCATCCTCCAGGGGCGTGTCGCATCTGCCAGCCGACAGCGGCCGTTGGCTTGGCTAGCATGCGCGTCACTCGCTGGGACTACGTCGATGACCGCCTTCACTGCCCGCCTCGGACGCTTCTTTGGCGCCGGCCTGATGTTGTTGCTGCTGCAGGTGCTGGCGCTGCTGTCGGTGGGCTTGGCCGCAGGCCATTTCCACCAGCGCGTGGCCTTGCTGCTGGAGCCCCTGTCTTTGGCCTGCGGCGGCGCCGATCCTGCTGCCCGGATGCTGGTTGCCGAGCAGCTGTTGGCACGTGCCGGCGCGCTGGACGACTGGCAGCCGCTGTGCTGGCTGCCGATGGCAACGCTGGTGCTGGCCCTGCTGGGTACGCTGCTGGTCTGCGTGCACTGGCTGCGCCATGTAGATGCACCGCTGCGCCGCAGCGCTTGGGGCCTGCTTGCCCTGCATGCGGCGGCGCTGCTGCTGGCGAGCGTGATGCTTCGACTGTATGAGCATGTCTGGGCGGGCATCACCACTGCGCTGCCTGCAGCATGCATGACAGACCTGACACCAGACGGACATGCGCTCCCGTCCTCGATGCGGCGATGGCTGTTGCAGATCTTCGCCAGGGCCGACCTGATGCCGCCGCACGCGCCTGACGCGCTGGCGATCATCCTGTGTGGACTGCTGCTGGCCGCGATGGTGGTTGGGCTCTGGCTGTGGCGCACCACCTCGCAGCTGACCCGGTTCTGACGCCAGCGCGGGCCGCTGACTGGCATCGACCGGTGCTTCTGCGGCACGCTATGCAGATGAATACGGAAACCTCAACCAAGCAGACCAGCAAGTTCCTCAGCCTGGTGCTGCGCCATGAACCCGGGAAAATCGGGTTGATCCTGGACGGCCAGGGCTGGGCCAACGTCGACGAACTGCTGCAGAAGCTGGCTGCACACGGGCACGCGCTCGACCGTGGCGGACTGCAGCACATCGTGGCGAGCTGCAACAAGCAACGCTTTGCACTGAGCGATGATGGCCAGCGTATCCGCGCAAACCAGGGGCATTCGGTCGCGGTCGATCTTGGACTGGTGCCGGTGGCGCCGCCGCAGTGGCTGTACCACGGCACGGTGCCGCGCTTCGTCGGCTCGATCCGCGAGCAGGGCCTGCATGCGGGCGAGCGCCATCACGTGCATCTGTCACTGGACCGGGAGACGGCCCACCAGGTCGGTTCTCGCCGCGGTGCGCCGGTGATCCTCAGCGTGCACGCCGGACGCATGCATGCCGATGGGCACGTATTCCACCGCTCGGCCAATGGTGTCTGGTTGACCGACCACGTGCAGCCGCAGTACATCGCCGACTGACCCGCTCTGGCGCTGCGGCCGGGTCCACACTCGGCGGCAAGGCCCAATCGCGTTACAGTCGCTGCATCCTGGTCCCATGGATGTACCGATGCGTCTGTTCCTGCGTGCGTTGCCGTTGCTGTTGTTGTCATTGACTGTCCACGCTGCCGAAGTCGATCGGCGCATCGCGGTGACCATTGACGATCTGCCGTGGGCGCGCCTGGATGAGATCGTGCCGGCCGATCTGCAGGCACGCCATGCCGCACTGATGGCGCAGCTGCGCCAGGCCGATGTGCCGGTGGTGGGCTTCGTCAACGAAAACAAGCTGGAAGTGGATGGCCAGGTGCAGCCGGCGCGCGTGCAGATGCTGCGCGACTGGTTGGATGCCGGCTACGAACTCGGCAACCACACCTGGTCGCACATGGACCTCAACGCCAAAGGCGTGCCGGCGTTCCAGCAGGACTTCCTGCGCGGCGAGCAGGTGCTGCGGCCGCTGCTGGCCGAGCGTGGGCAGACGCCGCAATGGATGCGCCACCCTTACCTGCGTGCGGGCCGTACGCCGGAAGACCGCGTGGCGATGGACGTGTTCTTCAAGCAGCACGGCTACCGCGTGGCGCCGGTGACGGTCGACAACGGTGAGTGGGTGTGGGCCTTCGCCTATGCCAACGTGATGAACGAGCAGCCCGATTCACCGCAGCGCGAGGCGACGCTGGCGAGCCTGCGCAAGGGCTATGTGCCGTACATGCTGAACAAGGTGGATTACTACGAGCAGCAGTCACAGGCGCTGCTGGGGTATGCGGTGCCGCAGGTGTGGCTGATGCATGCCAACGAGCTCAACGCGGCGACGTTCGCCGAGCTGGTGGCGGCCACCAAGCGCCGTGGCTATCGCTTTGTGTCGCTGCAAGAAGCCGTGCGCGACCCCGCCTATGCGCGCGGCGCCGAGGGCTACAGTGGTCGCTATGGGCCGAGCTGGCTGCACCGCTGGGCGATGGCCGAGAACAAGCCCAAGGCGTTCTACGCCGGCGAGCCGGAAGTACCGAAGTGGGTGATGAAGCTGGCCAAGGTGGAAGGCGAGTGAGCCTCAGCGCTTGACGGCCAGCACGCCATCGAGCGCCAGCTCGGCCTTGAAGCCGGCCTTTTCCAGGCGCTTGGCCACTTCGCGCGGCACGTCGCGGCCGCTGGTCAGCTTGTTCGGCGCGCCGGTGTAGTGGAACAGGCGACCGCCCTTGCGGATGACGCGGGCGAGATGGTCGTAGAACACCTGCGAGTACAGTTCGCCGGCAATGCCGAAGCGCGGCGGGTCGTGCAGGATCGCATCGACGCTGTTGCTGGCGACCTGTTCGATCTGCTGCGAGACGTCGCCGTGGCTGAAGTGCAGGCGGCCGCCCGCGGCGGCTGAGTCAGGATCGGGCGACCACGGATTGAGCGTGCGCAGCCACATCACGTCGGCGTTCTTCTCGAACGAGCGGATCTGGCCGACGCCGGCCTCCAGTGCGCAGGCGGCGAAGTAGCCAAGCCCACCGCAGGTATCGAGGAGGCTTTTGCCCGCCGGGGCGACCAGCTCGACCTTGCGGCGCGCGTCCTCGAACGGCGACAGCTTGGAGGTCGGCAGCATCTTGATGCCGTCGATCTCGAAGGTCGGTGCGCCCCACTCGGTCGGCACCAGCTTGATCAGCGAGCCGCTGAAGCGGGAGATGGAGCAGAACTCCTCGCCATCCCAGTAGTACAGCGTGCGGTCCTTCAGCTTGCCCGGCCACGGATAGTGCTGGCCGCGGAAGGTGAAACCCTCGGCATCCAGCTGTACCGCCGCTTCGCTGCGGCCCAGATCGAGCGAGCCCGACCACTCGGTGGCGCCCTTGTCGTGGGCACGGCGCAGGGTGTCAGCGCTGTCGCGGGTCAGCAGGGGGCCGGAGTAGTGGGGCACGGTGGGTAGCGGGAGGATTCGGGGGAGGGCATGGTACCGCAGGCGCTGTGCAGCCGAGCCGGACATGGACGCGGCGCTACCGCAGGTCGGTGCAGCTGAATCCGTGGATGGTTCCCTCTCCCGAGATGAGGCCGACGCCTCGCGACGGCTGCATTCCCCGCAACGCGCACGAACGGCGATGGACATCCTGGGTGGCGGCTGGCTGCCGGTCGAAGTCGTAGCGCATGCTGCCGTCTTCCTGCAGCAGCCAGTGCACGGTTACGCGCTCGGCGCGTTGCCCTTCGATCTCCCAGTCGAAGGTACGCATCACCAGGATCTCGCCATCAGCGGTCTCACGCACCTCGTCGTAAGCACCCTGGGTCTTTGCAACGATTGCGGCCAGCAGGAGAAGAACGGTCATCGGAATTCCTCCTCGAAACCGGCAGCGTGTGCCAGCGGCATCGCTGAGGCCATGGGAAGAATTGCAATGTGGCCGCTACTGGCACTTCACCGCATACACCGGTCCGGCGCCGATCAGCAGCAGCGCCATGTAGTCGCTGTCGCGTGCCCGGGCCTTCAGCGTGGCGCCGTCCTTGACGCGGAAGATGCCGAAGCCGCCGGCCATCCGGATCAGCGCGCTGTCGATCTGGTCAGCGTCATCGCGGAAGTACTGCTGGATGTCGCTGCGGCTGGCCTTGTACAGCGCATTGGGTTCGCGCTGCCAGTGGCCATCGCGTTCGAACGAGACGAAGTACTGGCTTGCTTCCTTTTCGATGCGGAACTCGGCGGACTTGCGCGGGCTGGTGGCAAAGCAGCCGAGCATCGGGTCGGAGGAGAACGGCAGCTGGGTGTCGCCGGAACAGGCCACCAGCAGCAGGAGGGCACCGGGCAGCAGCAGGCGGAGCGTGCGCATGGGATGTCCCGACGGGGCAGGTGCGGCCAGTGTAGGCAGCACGCAGCCGTGGCCGGTACAGATTTTCGGCAAGAACCGTCGCCCTGCTGGCGTCACGCGCTGCGGTGGATCTCCACGGTGACATGCACCAGTTCCTCGTGGATCGCCAGCGCCTGGCGCACGGTGTCCGGATCGAGCGTGGCATCACTGGTGACCACGCTGGCGGCGACGGCGTACTTGCCGCGCCCCACCTGCCACACGTGCAGGTCGGCCAGGCGTGCCGGCCACGGACCCTGCTCGATCACTTCGCGTACCTCGGCCACCACCGGCGCATCCATCTGCGCGTCGAGCAGGATGCGGCCGCTGTCGCGCAGCAGGCCGATTGCCCAGACGGTGACCAGCACCGCGCCGACCAGGCCCATCACCGGATCCAGCCAGGTCAGGCCGAGCAGCTTGCCGCCCAGCAGGGCGACGATGGCCAGCACCGAGGTGGCGGCGTCGGCCAGCACGTGCACGTAGGCCGACCGCAGGTTGAGGTCGTGGCCGTGGGAATGGTCGTGGTCGTGATCGTGGTGATGACCATGATGATCGCCATGGTCGTGCCCGTGTCCATGGTGGTGATGGGCGTGGCCGGGGCTGTCGTGCAGCCACCACGCGCACAGCAGGTTCACACCCAGGCCGACCGCGGCAATGGCGATGGCTTCGTTGTAGTGGATGGGCGCGGGCACCCACAGGCGTTCCAGCGATTGCACGGCCATCAGCGCGGCAACGCCGAGCAGGGCGATGGCGCTGGTATAGCCGGCCAGGATCTCGATCTTCCAGGTGCCGAAGGCGAAGCGCGGATCGTGCGCGTAGCGCCGTGCGCAGCGGTAGGCGAACACCGACAGGCCCAGTGCCAGCGCGTGCGAGCTCATGTGCCAGCCGTCGGCCAGCACGGCCATGGAGTTGAACCACCAGCCACCGACGATCTCCACCAGCATCATGCTGACGGTGAGCCACATCGCGCGGCGGGTGTTGCGTTCGGCCAGCGGATTGCCGTCGTCGAAGCGGTGCTCGTGGCGACGGGCGGCGGCGAGGGCGTCCAGGTGCATGGCGGCGGTCAGGCTTGGGTGGATACCCCCATAGGGTATATGATCCCGCGATGGCCCATGTACACAGAAATCGAAAGCAGCTGCTGACCCGGGTGCGTCGCATCGGCGGGCAGGTGGCGGCGCTGGAACAGGCATTGAACACGCCCGAGGGCGAGGCAGGCGACTGCGCCGATGTGCTGGTGCAGGTGGCGGCCGTGCGTGGCGCTGCCCACAGCCTGCTGATGGAACTGCTGCACGAGCATCTGCAGGAACACGTGGTGGGCGCGGACGACCCGGCGCAACGGGCGGCCGAAGCCGAGGTACTGGTGGAACTGCTGCGGCGTTACGGCAAATAGCTGGGTAGTGCCGGCCGCTGGCCGGCAACCTCATGACCTGCGGACGATGCCTGCAGTTGTCGGCCAGCGGCCGGCACTAGCTTCTGCGGTGCCGGTGCTGCGCGTTCCACAGGTGCGTGGCGGCCAGCAGCAGGCTGCCGGTGACCGTCAGCGGGGTCTCCCAGGCGTGCGAGGGCAGTGCCAGCGCCCCGGCCATCAACAGCGCCAGGCCCATGCCCGCGCTCAGCCATGCCAGCGCAGGCAGCGGCTGGCGGCGTTCGGCGCGCCACAGGGCCAAGCCGGTGATTGGCAGGGCGATGGCCACGAAGACCAGGTGCACCCACTCCGCTTCGCCCCAGACGCCGAACAGCGGCAGTGCGGCCGCCAGCAGGGGCAGCGCGAGGCAATGCAGCAGGCACAGGCTGGACAGGGCGACGGCGCCGGCATCAAGCAGGGCGGCAGAGGGCGACTTCATGCGGGGAGGATTCCTTGCGCGACAATTGTTATACAGTAACATTTCCATTCCGCAGCCAGCCCGCTCCGACATGAACACTGTTTCCCGCGCCGACCGCCGCCTTCCGGTCACCGTGCTTTCCGGCTTCCTCGGTGCCGGCAAGACCACCCTGCTCAACCAGATCCTGCGCAACCGCGATGGCCTGCGGGTGGCGGTGATCGTCAACGACATGAGCGAGGTCAACATCGATGCGCAGCTGGTGCGCGATGGCGGCGCCGAACTGCGTCGCACCGAAGAGACGCTGGTGGAGTTCAGCAACGGCTGCATCTGCTGCACGCTGCGCGACGATCTGCTGCAGGAGGTGCGGCGCCTGGCCGACAGCGGCCGCTACGACTACCTGCTGATCGAATCGACCGGGATCGGCGAGCCGATGCCGGTGGCGGCCACCTTCGCGGTGCGCGACGAACACGGCTTCAGCCTGAGCGATATCGCACGGCTGGACACGATGGTGACGGTGGTGGATGGCAGTGCCTTCCTGGCCGATTTCGGTTCGACACTGCGCCTGGCCGAGCGTGGCCAGCAGGCGGGGCCGGATGATGATCGTGGCGTGGTCGACCTGCTGTGCGAGCAGGTGGAATTCGCCGATGTGATCGTGGTCAGCAAGGTGGACCAGGTGGACGACGAAGTGCTGCAGGACACGCTGGCCGTGCTGCGCGGCTTGAATCGCGACGCGAAGCTGCTGCTGTCCAGTTTCGGCGACGTGCCGCTTGCCGAGCTGCTGGATACCGGTCGCTTCGATTTCGAGCGCGCGCAGCAGGCCCCCGGTTGGGTGAAGGAACTGCGTGGCGAGCACACGCCGGAAACCGAGGAGTACGGCATCGGCAGCTTCGTCTATCGCTCACGGCGGCCGTTCCATCCCGCCCGTTTCGCGCGCACATTGCAGCACGGCATGCCCGGGGTGATCCGCAGCAAGGGCTGGTTCTGGCTGGCCAACCGCATGGACTGGGTGGGTGAGTTGAACAGTGTGGGCGCGGCCACACGCACCCAGGCGGCGGGCTTCTGGTATGCGGCGCGCGAGCGGGTGCGCGCCGGCCAGGAGGACACCACGCCGTTGCTGCCGCCAACGCCGCTGCCTTACAGCGATCTGGGCTGGGCCCGGCAGCAGGCCGACTGCTGGAGCGCGCCGCTGCCGGACGTACGGGAATTCCCGGACGCGGCCGCGCACTCGGCGATGGCACGCCTCTGGCATCCGCTGTGGGGTGACCGCCGGCAGGAACTGGTGGTGATCGGCGTGCACATGGACGAGCGTGTGGTGCGTGCCACGCTGGATGCGTGCCTGCTCAACGACACCGAGCTGCAGGCCGGGCCCTTGCTGTGGCAGCAGATGCCGCAGGCGTTCCCGGTGTGGAAGCGTTGATGCGTCTGCGCCACGCGTGGATGAGAGGCTGGCAGTAGATCCACGCCATGCGTGGATGAAAGGCTGGCAGTAGATCCACGCCATGCGTGGATGAGAGGCTGGTAGTAGATCCACGCCATGCGTGGATGAATGCCTGCAGGAGCCGAGCACCTGCTCGGCCCTACAACGCATCGCGCCACCGCCAACCTGCATCACCGACCTGCAGCACCTGCGTTGGCCGCAGCGCCTGCAGCAGGTGGGTGTCATGGCTGACCATCAGCAAGGCCCCCGGCCACGCCGCCAGCAATTCTTCCAGCGCCTGCAGCGCGGCAAGGTCCAGGGCGTTGCCCGGCTCGTCCAGCAACAGCAGCTGCGGGGCAGGATCGGCGTACAGCACGCTGGCCAGTGCCCCTTTCACCCGCTCGCCATCGCTGAGGCTGCTGGCCGGGCGTTGGACGCGCTGCGCATCCAGGCCCAGCAGGGCAAGACGCGTACGCAGTTCACCCGCATCGGCCGCGGGATTCGCAGCGCACACGGCATCAAGGATGCTCTGCTCACCTGCAAGCCCCAGCAGTTGCTGGTCGAGCAGGGCCAGCGGCGCATGCCGCTGCACCTGACCGCTGCGCGCCGCCAGCTGCCCGGCCAGCACGCGCAGCAGCGTCGACTTGCCGCTGCCGTTGTCGCCCACCACGGCGATGCGCTGGCCGCGCCGGATCTCCAGCTGCAGCGCCGCGTTGCAGCCATGCGGCAGCACCAGATCGTGGGCCTGCAGCAGGCGGGCCTGGCCACGCTCGCTCTCGCCACTGAACAACGCCAGTTCTGGTGCCACGTGTACTGCCGCAGCGGCGGCGCGCACCTGCGCCGCGCTGGCCTGCAGGCGGTCGCTCTGGATCTGCTGCGCACGGCCGTGGCTGGCTTCGGCGCGCTGCTTCTGCCGACCGAGCAGGATCGGTGCCTGGTTGGCCTCGCGCGCTTCGCGGTTGCCACGTGCCTGCCGCTGCTGCTGGCGCTCGTTCTGTTCGCGCGCGCTGCGTTGCTGCTGCCGGTGCTGGGCACGGGCATGCTCCAGCTGCGCGGCGGCGGCCTCGCGTTCGGCGGCGCGTGTGTCGGCATAGTGCTGCCACGGTCCGCCGTAACGATGCAGGCCGTGCGCGTCCAGTTCGACGATCTGCGCCATCTGCGCGAGCAGGCCACGGTCGTGGCTGATGGCCAGCAGGCCGCCCTGCCACTGCTGCAGCTGTACGTACAGCTGGTGGCGATGACGGGCGTCGAGATGATTGCTCGGCTCGTCGAGGATCAGCCAGTCCGCGCCGCTGGCCCACGCACCGGACAGCGCCACCTGCATCGCCTGGCCGCCACTGAGCCGGGAGGCGGGCTGCGCCGGATCAAGGTCGGTCGGCAACTGCATCGCCTGCCACTGCTGCTGCAGGCGTTCGCGCAGGTTCCAGTGGTCGCCCACGCAGGCGAAATCGGCTTCATCGATGCTGCCTGCTTCGATGCGCGCCAGTGCCGCCAGTTCGGCGCCGACGCCGGCCAGTTCACCCACCGTGCCACGTGGCGGATAGCCCGGCGTAGGCAACAGGAACACCTGGCCACTGCGGTGCACGCGGCCATCGTCGGGCGACAGTTGGCCGGCGAGCAGGCGCGCGAGCACGCTCTTGCCGGCGCCATTGGCGCCGACCAGCCCGGTGGCCACCGGTTCGAAGGAAAAGGACAGATCGGAAAACAACGGTCGGCCATCGGCCAACCGATACGACACGCGATCGAGCGTGAGGGAATGCGAAGTCATGCGACCTCCATGGATGCCTGGTTCTCCCCTGCGCGCAGGGGCGGGAAGAGTCGGGCCGTCTAGTGCGAAGACGGCGGCATCACTGGCGCATTGGTCGCGAGCCTCGGTGGGGAATGAGCGGGCAGTATAGCGCCGCGAGCTGAATGGTCGCGGCCGTGGCGCTGGGTCAGGGCACCGTATCCAGCCGCGCGCCGACAAATTCGATGAATACCCGCAGCTTCGGCAGCACGTGGCGGCCGGAGGGCCACAGCAGGTGGAAGATGCCGCAGGAATGCACGTGCTCTTCAAGCACGGTGACCAGCCGGCCATCGGCCAGTGCATCGCGCACCGAATGCACCGGCACGAACGCCAGGCCTCCGTCGCGCAGCGCCAGTGCCACCCGCGCTTCGATGGTGTTGGCGACCAGGTGCACCGGCAGATCCTGTGCCGTTTCGCCTTCGGGCCAGAGGATGGGCCATGGCTCGAGCTTGCCGGTGCTGGGGAAGCGGTAGTGCAGCAGGCGGTGCTGCAGCAGGTCGGCCGGCGTGCGTGGAACGCCATGCCGTTGCAGGTACGCCGGCGATGCAACCACGCGGCGTGGGAACACCCCGAGGCGGCGTGCGGTGAGGCGTGAATCGCTGGGCTCGCCAACGCGCAGCACGGCGTCGAAGCCTTCCTCGATGACATCGACCAGGCGATCGCAGAAATCCAGCTCCAGCCGGATGTCCGGGTAGGCCGCCATGAACTCGGCCATCAGCGGCAGGGTCAGGTCGCCCACCAGCGGCAGGCTGATGCGCAGGGTGCCGCTGGGGGTTGCATGTTGCTGGGCCAGTTCGGTGCGTGCGGCATCGCGTTCGTCGAGGATGCGGCGGCAGCGTGCCAGGAACAGCTGGCCCTCGGCCGTGAGGGTGATGCTGCGCGTGCTGCGGTGGAACAGGCGCACGCCGAGTGCGTGTTCAAGCCGGGCCACGCACTTGCCGGCGGCCGAGGCGGAGATGCCCTGCATGCGGCCGGTGTCGACGAAGCTGCGGGTGTCTGCGGCGTGGACGAAGGTCTGCAGGTTGGCCAGGTTGTCGAGGACGGACATGGGGAAGGTCGCTGCGAAAGTGGGCAGGGTAGGGTGCGGCAGTCCGGCCCGCTGACGTGGCCCGCGCAACACTGCGGTGCGCGGGCCTGGCGGGGCGGTGCGGCCCAGTGGTTCCGGGCATCATGCCGATTGCGGACCTTGCGGTCCATGATGCACGGAGCCCCGCCCCGCTTTGTGCCGGCGCCGGAGCTGCCTACCGTGGCGGGCCTCTCCCCACGGATCACCCCGATGACACTCGCCCTTCCTGTTGATACCGCACCGGCGCTGCCCGCGGTGAGCGCACTGCTGCGGACCGTGCATCCGCAGCGCCTGGTCGGTGCGGTGGTACTGGTGCGCGAGCACGGCGTGCTGCGCCACGCCAGCGCCAGTGGCCTGGCCGACCGTGAATCGAACACGCCGATGCGCCGCGACCACCTGTTCCGGCTGGCCTCGGTGAGCAAGCCGCTGCTGACCACGGTGATCCTGCGCCTGGTAGCAGACGGGGTGCTGGACCTGGACGCGCCGGTGCAGCGCTGGTTGCCGGCGTTCCGCCCGGCACTCGCCGATGGCAGCCGCCCGCCGATCAGCCTGCGCCAGTTGCTCAGCCACAGCAGTGGGCTGGGCTACCGCTTCCTGGAAGCCGATGCCCAGGGGCCCTATGCGCAGGCGGGTGTGAGCGATGGCATGGACGCGAACCCGGTGACGCTGCAGCAGAACGTGCAGCGTATCGCGCAGGCGCCGCTGTTGTTCGCGCCGGGCAGCCAGTGGCTGTACTCGCTGGGCGTGGATGTGGCGGGCGCCGTGGCTGAAGCGGCCACCGGCGAAAGGTTGCAGGTGTTGTTCGACCGGCTGCTGGCGCAGCCGCTGGGCCTGCGCGACACCGCGTTCGCCACCGCCGAGGGTAGTCGTCTGGCCACGCCGTATGTCAGTGACATGCCGCAGCCGCATCGGTTGCGGGAGGGCGAGGTGGTGCCTGCGTTCGAGGGCTCGGTGGGCATCGAATACAGCGTGGCGCGGGCGACCGACTCACACCGCTATCCGTCGGCAGGCGCGGGGCTGGTGGGCAGTGCCGATGAGGTGATGGCCGTGCTGGAAGCGTTGCGCGATGTGCGCGCCTCGCAGCTGCTGCCGGACAGCGTGGTTGCACAGATGGGAACCCCGCAGGTCGGCGAGCTGGGACCGGTTGATCCGCCGGGTTGGGGATTCGGCCTCGGCTTTGCGGTGCTGCGTGATGCAGCGGCCAGCGGCACACCGCAGACCGCAGGGACATGGCGTTGGGGCGGTGCTTACGGCCACAGCTGGTTCGTGGACCCGGCGCGTGGCCTGAGCGTGGTCGCGCTGACCAACACGCTGTACGAAGGCATGCATGGCGCGTTTGTCGATGAACTGCGCGATGCGGTGTACGCCGATCTGGAGACGGTGCGATGAGCGGCCACGCAATCGATGCAGCGGCTCCGGCGGGTGAAGCAACGCGCTTGCCGTGGCGCGGGCTGCTGGCACTGGCCGGTGGTGGCTTCATCACTCTGCTGACCGAAACGCTGCCAGCGGGCGTGCTGCGGCTGATGGGCGAGAGCCTCGGCGTCAGCGACGCGGCCGCAGGGCAGCTGGTGAGCGTGTATGCACTGGGCTCGGTGCTGGCTGCGTTGCCGATGACCGCGCTGACCCAGCGCCTGCCACGTCGTCCGCTGCTGCTGGCGGCGATTGCCGGCTTCATGGTGGTCAACACCGTGACCGCGCTGAGCCACGACTACGTGCTGACCCTGGTGGCGCGCTTCCTGGCGGGTGTGGGGGCGGGCCTGTTGTGGTCGCTGGTGGCCGGCTATGCCGCGCGCATGGTGGTGCCGGAACTGCAGGGAAGGGCGATCGCGGTGGCGATGATCGGCTCGCCGCTGGCGCTGTCGCTGGGGGTGCCGGCCGGCACCTTGCTGGGCCAGCAGATCGGGTGGCGCTGGGCGTTCGCGTTGATGAGCGTGTTGGCGGTGCTGCTGCTCGGCTACGCCCGATGGGCGCTGCCCGCGTTGCCGGCGGCCGGTGCAGGCCGGCGCCTGTCGCTGGGGTCGGTCTGGCGCATGCCCGGCATCCGCAGCACGCTGCTGGTGATGGTGCTGTACGTGCTGGCGCACAACGTGCTGTACACCTACATCGAGCCGTTGGCAGTGCAGGCCGGCGCCGGGGCGTGGCTGGACCGGCTGCTGCTGGCATTCGGCATTGCCGCGATCGTGGGCATCGCCATCGCCGGCTGGGGCGTGGACCGCCACCTGCGCGCGCTGGTGTGGGCCAGCGTGGTGGGCTTCGTGATGGCGGTGGTTTCGCTGCTGCTTTGGCCAGGCGTGCCGGGCGTGCTGCTGCTGGTGACGATGCTGTGGGGCGTCGCGTTCGGTGCCGTACCCACCCTGTTCCAGACCGCCCTGGCCCGCCGCGCCGGTGCCGCCGCCGACCTGGCGCAGTCGATGCTGGTGACCGGCTGGAACCTGGCCATCGCCGCCGGCGGCGTGGGCGGCGGCCTGATGCTGCAGGCCAGCGGCGCCCAGCACCTGGCCTGGCTGCCGTTGCTGCTGCTGGTGGTGTGCGGCCTGTGGGTGTGGGCGCGGCCGAAGGCCTGGGCGTAGGCGTCGATCGAGGAAGACGGGGTTGCCGGCCAGCGGCCGGCACTACCCCAGCCGAAGCTCAACAGCGCGCGCGAGCGCAGCGACCCGCTGTTGCTTTTCTCTTCTCTTTTACGTGGTGGAACGCCGCAGAGATCTGTACCGCCCGGCCAGCCCACGAACAGCTTTATGCGACCCACCACGAGGGGCGGCGCCGTTCGCCGGCTACTCCCCCGCCTGCTCGCGCTCGAACGGCACGCTGCGCGGATTCTGCATGTGCTCCCGCGCCGCGCCGTACTGCTGCTGGCGCTTGCGGTGGAAGGCGATGAACTCATCGCGCGGCAACGGCCGCGAGAACAGCCAGCCCTGGCCGAACTGCACGTGCTGGCTGTGCAGGTAGGCCAGCTGCGCTTCGGTTTCCACGCCTTCGGCCACCACCCACAGGCCCAGCTCGCGGGCCATGCCGATGATGTGCGGCGTGACCGGGCTGGTCGCGCTTTCGGTGCCGATCGCATCGACGAAGGACTTGTCGATCTTCAGCGCATCCAGCGGCAGCTGCTGCAGGTACTGCAGGCTGGAATAGCCGACGCCGAAATCATCGATGGCCACGCTGTGGCCCGCGCGCCGCGCCGCGGCCAGCATGGTGCGGGCACGGTCGATGTCGAGGAAGCCATGTTCGGTGGCCTCCAGCCAGATCTGCTGCGGCAGGATGCCGCTGCCGGCCATGCGCTGCGAGATCACCTTCAGCGCCCGTCCGCTGCTGATGTCCTCGGCCGCCAGGTTGATCGCGATGTGTGCACTGCGATCCTCGGCCAGCAGCTCACGCATGTCGGCAACCACGTTCTCGATCACCAGGTCGGTGATGGCGGCGATCATCCCGGCTTCTTCGGCCAAGGGAATGAACAGGTCCGGACGCACCTGCGTGCCGTCGGGGCGCTGCCAGCGCACCAGCGCTTCGGCGCCGACGCAGATGCCGGTGTCCAGTTCGATGATGGGCTGGTAGTGCAGGTAGAGTTCGCGGCGGCGGATGGCGATGCCCAGTTCGCCGCGCATCGACAGCCGTCGTCGCGACAGCCAGATCACCAGCCCGGCACCGGCGGCGGCCATCAGCAGGCCCAAGGGCACGAACAGCCACGCCTGCTGCCGGAACGTGGCCGCCAGCGCGGTGCGCGGCGCCGTGGCGATTGCCAGCCATTCACCGCTGCGCGCGCTGGCATACAGGGTGTCGCGGTCCAGGCCTTCGCCGGGCTCACGCAGCAGGCGCTGCAGCAGGGCCGGGTCCATGCCGTCCTGCTGGGTCAGCAGCCGTCCATCCGGACTTGCCAGGGCCAGCCGCACGTCCGGATCGACGATGACGTCGACGAAGCGCCGAGGGTCGACCAGCACGTCATAGGACCCGTACATCATGGACAGCATCGGCCGCCGGCCAGCCGCCTCGGGGCGCACGTTGACGGTGATGCCGGCACCATCGCTGGTGACGTGGTCCGGCGTGGGCTGGTCCACATCCTGCTGGAACGGCCCCCACGACGTGCAGCGCAGCTTGCCGCCCTCGAAGTAGCCCATCTGGTCCGACGACGGCGTGGTCATCACCAGGGTCTGCATGCGCTGGATGTGTTCGGCCCCGCAGGGCGGCAGCACGGTGGCCTCGGCCGACTTCAATGCCGCCAGTGCTTCCTGGTAGGACACTTCGGTACGGCGCAGGCTGCGCTCGGCGATGGCATGCAGCCGCTGCTGTTCGACACTTACGGCACGGTCCCAGGTGGCATAGACCATGACCGCGATCGGCACTGCAGCGGCCAGCACGGCCAGGACGGTGCCGCCGATGATGACCCGCAGTCGGCTCATGACCGGGGCTCCAGAGAGGTGTGCAGGGCTGGGCACATGGGCGGGGCCGGTCCTTGGGCGATGGCGGTATATGAACACGGCGCAGGGCTGGGCGGAATGGGACAAAGGCGGTAACGGGTCACATTGTGGTGAAAGTGACACTTGCTGACGGCCCTGGGCCGTCCGGCGCTGGCGTTGTGGCAGCGGGAGGACTAACGTCGAACGCTTCACCCGCCCCCTTCCCGCGCCCATGACCGAGCCCGCCACGCCCCCCGAGCACCTGCGCCGCAGCCTGTCCAACCGCCACCTGCAACTGATCGCCATCGGCGGTGCCATCGGCACCGGCCTGTTCATGGGTTCGGGCAAGACCATCAGCCTGGCCGGCCCGTCCATCGTATTGGTCTACCTGATCATCGGCGCGATGCTGTTCTTCGTGATGCGGGCGATGGGCGAGTTGCTGCTGTCCAACCTGCAGTACAAATCCTTCATCGATTTCTCCACCGATCTGCTCGGGCCGTGGGCCGGGTTCTTCTGCGGGTGGACGTACTGGTTCTGCTGGATCGTCACCGCCATCGCCGACGTGATCGCCATCGCCGCCTATGCGCAGTTCTGGTTCCCGGGACTGGAAGCGTGGAAACCGGCGCTGGCCTGCGTGATGCTGCTGCTGTCGTTGAACCTGGTGACGGTGAAGCTGTTTGGCGAAATGGAGTTCTGGTTCGCGCTGATCAAGATCGTGGCGATCTGCGCGCTGATCATCACCGGTGCTGGACTGGTGGCCTGGGGCTTCACTTCGCCCAGCGGCCACACCGCATCGCTGTCGAACCTGTGGAATGACGGCGGCATGTTCCCGATGGGCCTGGTGGGTTTCTTCGCCGGTTTCCAGATCGCGGTGTTCGCCTTCGTCGGCATCGAGCTGGTGGGCACCACCGCTGCGGAAACGGCTGACCCCGAGCGCAACCTGCCCAAGGCGATCAACTCGATCCCCGTGCGCATCATCATCTTCTACGTGCTGGCGCTGATCGCGATCATGGCGGTGACCCCATGGCGCCAGGTGGTGCCGGACAAGAGCCCGTTCGTGCAGCTGTTCGTGCTGGCCGGCATTCCCGCCGCCGCCAGCCTGATCAACTTCGTGGTGCTGACCTCGGCCACGTCCTCGGCCAACAGCGGCATCTTCTCCACCAGCCGCATGCTGTATGGCCTGGCCGAGGAAGGCCACGCGCCACGTGGCCTGTCCAAGCTCTCGCGCGCTGCAGTGCCGGCACGGGGCCTGCTGTTTTCCTGCCTGTGCCTGCTGGGCGGCACCCTGCTGATCTACCTGATCCCCAACCTGGTGACCGCCTTCACCCTGGTGACGACCCTGGCGACGGTGTTGTTCATCTTCGTCTGGTCGCTGATCCTGGTGGCCTACATGGTCTACCGCCGCCGCTACCCCGAGCGCCACGCGGCCTCGATCTTCAAGATGCCCGGCGGCGTGGCGATGTGCTGGGCCTGCCTGCTGTTCTTCGCCGCCGTGCTGGTACTGCTGAGCCTGCAGGCCGACACCCGCCAGGCGCTGATCGCCAGCCCAGCGTGGTTCGTGCTGCTGGGCGCCGGTTATTGGCTGCGGCGGAAGATGGCGAGATAGTCAGCAAGACCCTCGCCAACAGATCCAACGGCCCCGGTGAGCCCCATCCACGCATGGGGCGTGGATCTACGTGTCGACCAAGGTCGACACCCACCAGCAGCCGCGGGAGATGGCGCAGTAGTCAGCAAGACCCTCGCCAACAGATCGAGCGGCCTCGGCGAGTCCCATCCACGCATGGCGTGGATCTACACGTGTCGACCAAGGTCGACACCCACCAGAAGCCGCGTGGTCGACACCCATCAACAGCCGCATGGTCGACACCCACCAACAGCAGCACAGAACACCGTTCCCAGATCGCGGAAATCTGTCGAAGGCGGGGTGGGTCCGGTTGCGGGGGCGTGAGCCGCATGGATGCGGCGACCGAGCCTACATGGACGTATTCACGGCGTCCCCCGCAACCGGACCCACCCCGCCTACCTTCAGGAAACCAGCTTCTGCTGTTGCTTCGGCTGTTGCTGTTGCTGTTGCTGGCGCCGTTGCGTCTGCGGGTGCCGGGCGCCGCCCGGCCGAACCCCCATTCACTCAGCGTTAGCGGCCGCAGCCGGATCATCCCGCCGCCATGTCCCTCCGTCCCGCCCTCGTCGCGCTGTTGCTGCTGTCTAGCCTGTGGCCGGGGCTGGCGACAGCGCGCACGGTCTACCGCTGCGTGCAGGGCAACACCGTCAGCCTGGCCACCGCACCGGAGCCCGGCTCGCGCTGCACGCCGAAGGAGATCGACGACAGCGCCGTGCAGACCCCCAACCTGTGGGGCAACATGGGCGTGTTCAGTGGCGTGCTGTACGAGCGCGAGCAGGACGGCAAGCTTGTCTACTCCACCCGCAACCTGCCCGGCTCACGGGTGTTCCTGAAGTTCACCGTGGCCACACCGCCGGGCGAACCGGCGCATGAAGGCCTGGGCAAGGTCGGCAAGCCCCAGCTGGCCCAGCACGCAAAACAGTTCAAGGCGGCGGCCAAGGCCACCGGCGTGGACGATGCCTGGTTGCGGGCGATCGCCCACGCCGAAAGCAATTTCGACGCGCTGGCGGTGTCCAGCAAGGGCGCGCAGGGCGTGATGCAGCTAATGCCGGACACCGCGCTGGAATACGGCGTGCGCGACCCGTTCTCGCCGCAGCAGTCCATCGACGGCGGCGCCCGCTATATGCGCGCGCTGCTGCGTCGCTACAACGGCGACCGTCCGCTGGCAGCGGCGGCCTACAACGCCGGCATCGGTGCGGTGGCGCGCTACAAGGGCGTGCCACCGTATGCCGAAACCCTGGCCTACGTGGACAAGGTGATGGCCCTGTATACGCGCTACCGCGAAGCGATGGGCATCCGTATCGAAGTGCCGGCGAAATGACCGGCGATCAGCGCGATGTGGAAATGCTGTAGAGAGGGTAGCGCTCAATCCGGCCGACGCGGTTGATCGCGGCACGCACATCGGCACGCTGTTTCAGTTCGCGCCAGCGTTCGTCGGCCACCCGCTCCGCGGGCAGCGAGGGATACACGCGCATGTCCTGCAGGCTGAGCAGTGCGTCGGTGCGATCCTCTGCGGATTCCAGTTGGCTTATCAGCGCGGCTGCGGCGGCCTCCATGTCGCCTTCTTCAATCAGCAGTTCCATATGGATCTGGGGTGCGTCCTTGCGGTGGCTGGCGATTTCCGCGCGGGCCGCCGCCGCTGCCGCCGGATCGTTGTTCTCGCGCGCATGCACGAAGGTCAGGTAGGCGCGCGCCGCCAGCCCGAAGGGCGACAGCCCGTCCATGCCGGCAAGCAGGGTGTCGCTCTCGCGTTCGTGGCCAGTGGCAGACAGCATGAAGGCCAGGTTCATGCGGTGCTCGGCCGCGTCCGGGCCAAGGGCACCGACCGCATCGGTCAGTCGTGCGGCCGCCACCGAGTCGTCGATGCGATCCAGCCGGCGCAGTGCCAGCGTGCGGTAGTCCAGCAGCCACGCCAGCCACGTTGCCTCCTCACCCGCAGGACGCTGGCCGGCACTGACCATCCGCGCCATGTCATCGGTGAACTGCACGATCTGCTCGTTCTCGCCCACCATCAGCTGGATGAAGCCGAACGCAGCCAGCTTGGCATTCAAGCGGCGGTCGAGCAGGCCCGACACGCGCAGGTCATCCAGCTTGCGCTGTGCCACCTGCTGCGGATCGAACCGCGGATCGCGGCGATCGACGTAGCGGTCGAAGCGCTTGTCGCTGCGTAATGCGATCACCTCCAACGGTGTATCGATGCGGGCAATCGTGGCAGCTGCCTCTGCGCTGTGGCCGTGCTCGACCTGCAATGTCGCCAGCACCAGCCAGAGGCCGGTGGGTTCAACGCCATCCCCCGTCCACTGGTTGTCGAACAGGCTCTTCAGCAGGGCCATGCGTTGAGCCGGCTGCGCACGCAGCGTGTACTGCAGGTAGCTGACGGTCTGCGTATCAACCTGCACGGGGCCATCTGCATGGGTGGCCGCTTGCAGCAGGTGGAGGGTTGCGGCGGCGGTGTTGTCCTCGGCCAGTTCCACCGATACCAGGGTGGCCAGCGTGGCCGGGTCGTTCGGCAGCGCGGTCAGTGCCTGCTGCAGGTAGCGGCGGGCAACGCCGGGGGCATGCTGCATCAACGCGGTGGCACCGGCGATCTGCGCGTTGCGCCCACGCACGGCGGGCTCGAGACGGGCGAACAACGGATCGTCCATCAGCCGTTCGAACGCGATCATGGCACCCAGCATGTTGCCGCTGCCGGCCATCATCAACGCCGACTCCCACCGTTGCTGGTAGGCGGAAAAGGGGGTATCCGCAATCTCCTGCGCTGGCGCCTCGGGATGGGGCTCGACGGCGTGTGCAGATGCTGCCGCCAGCACGGTGAGCAGCAGCGCGGCGAGAGGCAGGGTAGGTCGGGACATGACGGCATCCATCCTTGGAAAGTGCGTTGATTTGAATGCGAAGTGCGTTGATTTGAACCCGCAAAGGGCTGCCACCACAAGCACCCCCGCATTTGCTGCGGCGCGGCCTTGGCAGCCGGGAGTGCAGCGACTATCGTCTGACCCTCTTCACGGTCTGGCAGGCGAACAGGAACGATGGCACGGCGGCATTGGATGGCGGCAGGCGTAGTGGTGGCAACAGCGGTGGCGCTGGCGGCAACCTGGTGGGAGTTTCCGGCATCGGGCCCGACAGTAGCGAGTGGTCCGGCCGCCACGCCGCTGGGCTGGACCGCACAGATCGAACTGCTGGCTGGTGATGGCCATCCCGGTGATCGCGATGGCGCCGCCGCACAGGCACGCTTTGCCGACCCCTACGCGCTGCTGGCCAGCGCCGATGGCAGCGTCTACTTCACCGATGCCGGTGACAACAACCGCATTCGCCGCCGCCTGCCCGATGGCCGTATTGAAACGGTAGCGGGGCAGGGCGAGGGTCGTGTTGATGGGCCTGCCCTGCAGGCAAGTTTCAACACGCCTTCGGGTATTGCCGCCGATGCGCAGGGCAACCTGTATGTGGCCGACACCGGCAATCATGCGATCCGGCGCGTCAGTACCGATGGACAGGTGACGACGCTGGCCGGTGGCCAGCAAGGCTTCGCCGATGGTCCTGCCGCGCAGGCGCGCTTCGATGGGCCGATGGGCATCGCCGTGGATGCGCAGGGACAGGTCTATGTGGCTGATACCTGGAATGACCGCATCCGGGTGATCGGTACCGATGGCAACGTGCGTACGTTGGCCGGCGGCGACCGCCCGGGCTTCGCCGATGCACTTGGCGCTGACGCTCGTTTCGATACGCCGGTGGCGCTGGCCTTCGATGCGCACGGCGCACTGCTGGTGGCCGATCTGTTCAACAACGCAGTGCGTCGCGTCGGCACCGATGGCATGGTCAGCACCGTCGTTGGCCGCGGGGAGGTCATCAATGGCCCGCTGTCACTGGCCACCACGCATGACGGCGTGCTGTACGTGGGTGACCTGGATGGACGCATCGTGCAGGTGACCCCGCAGGGGCATCAGCTGGCACTGCTGGGCAATGACCGCCTGCCACGCTTGGCGCGCCCCAGCGGTCTGGCGGTGGAGGCCGACGGCACCCTGCTGGTGGCCGATTCCGCGGCTTATCGCCTGCATCGCCTGCGCCCGTTGCCGGTGGGTGAACTGCCCGCACCGGCGCTGGTGGGCCCGGCCTCGGATGCGGCGCTGCCGGACAGTGGCGGGCGCTGGCCACTGGCACCGCAGGATGGCTGGCACGAAGTGGTCGGCACGCTCGGCGAGGTGCGCGGCACCTTCCAGGGCGAGAGCCGCCACCACCTGCACGGCGGCTTCGATGTGCGCGGCGATGTCGGCCAGACCGTGCTGGCGATCGCCGAGGGCAAGATCAGCAGCCCGATTGCCGCCTGGAGCCTCGGTGGGCAGGCTGAGGGCCTGGCCGTGGACCGGTTGAAATACATCCACATGCGCGTCGGTCGCACGCCACGCGGCGAACCGTTCGACGCGCGCTGGCAGCCGCTGTACGCCGAAGACGGCACGCTGGAGCGCATCCGCGTGCGCCGTGGTACACGCATCCACGTCGGCGACCGCCTGGGCAGCATCAACAACCAGGCGCACGTGCACCTGGCCGTGGGCCATGGCGGTTTCGAGACCAATGCGGTGGCGTTGGGGTTCAAGAACTATGCCGACCACTTCGCGCCGCGCATCACCGATGTGGCGCTGCTGGACGACAACGACCAGCCACTGGCCGCCGGCAGCGATGGCGTGGTGATGCTGGCCCGGCAGGGACGCGGCGTGCAGATCGTGGTGGAGGCCTGGGACCAGGTGGACAACAACCTGCCGCGTCGCCGGCTGGGGCCGTACCAGGTGGGCTACCAGATCCTCGATGCCGCCGGGCAGCCACTGCAGGGCTACGAGCAGCCGCGCTGGAACATCGTCTTCAACCGCATGCCACCGCAGAAGCAGGCGGTGAAAGTGGCTTACGCACCCGACAGCGGCATCACCGTGCATGGCAGCGCGGTCACCCGCTTCCGTTATCTGGTGACCAACACCGTGCGCGATGGGCTGATGGAAACCGGGCGCTGGCAGCCGGCGGCGTTGCCGCCGGGCGAGTACATCGTGCGTGCCAGTGCGCGCGACTACAGCGGCAACGAAGGCGTGGGCCCGCGCGACATCAGGGTACGGCTGCTGCCGTAGCCGCGGCCGGGGCGCCGCAGCGTTCGCGCTCGGCGTCCATGTCTTCCAGCGGCCGCACCTCGATGCTGCCGAAGCGCGCCCACGGGAAGCCCTGGGCGATACGCATGGCCTCATCGCGGTCACGAGCGACGATCAGGTTGAAGCCGGCCAGCAGTTCGCGGGTTTCGGCGAAGGGGCCATCGAGTACCCGGCTGTGGCCATCGCGCACGCGCAGGGTCTGTGCTGATTCGATCGGCTGCAGTTTCTGCGCGGCCAGCAACGTGCCTTCGGCCTGCAGTTTGTCGGCATGGGCGAGGCAGTCGCGCATCAACGTATTGAAGTCGTCGATGGGCAGTGTGCGCAGCAGTGACGGGTCGATGTAGATCAGAAGCAGGTACTGCTGCATGGCGGAGTCCTGGCGGGGGCGGGGGTCCATGATCGCGCAGGTTTGCGCGGGGGCATGCTGCACTGCGAAAGGCAGAGCGGGAAGCGCGCCTTCGGCGTGGATCGGCGAACGGCGGGGGCCCTCCGTGGTGGAAGCACAAGCACAAGCGTGAGCCATGGGATTGGCCGGGTGGGTAGGCGGGTCGGGGGACGCCGTGAACCCATCCCTGGGGGCTTGGCCGCGGCATCCATGCCGCGGACACCCCCGCCCCGCCTACCCACCCGGCCCTGGACAGTTTCCTGCGGCGTCTACCACGGAAAATCACAAACAAAGGCAAAAGCGGGTCGCTTCGCTCGCAAAGCCGAGGCTGCCAGCCAACCGCCTTTGCTGTTGCTTCTGCCTTTTTTTTCCTGATCTTCCCGTGGTGGATCGGAGGCAGGAATCTGTCCGTGGCCGGGCGGGTGGGTTGCGCAGGGGCGTAAGCGCCATGGATGGCGCGCCCGAGCCTACAGGGACGTATTCACGGCGTCCCCTGCGCAGCCCACTCGCCCGGCCAACCCACAGAGATGCAGCTCTTCACGACCAACCAACCCCACCACGGAGGGGCCCCGCCGTTCGCCGATCCCCGCCGAAGGCACGCTCTCCGCAGGAAAAATAATTTGCACGACGGTGTCGATCCTCGCGCCCCTGGTTCGTTGTAAGAGGGAAGGGCACGCACCCGCAGCCCAGCGGAGACCGCAATGAAAGTGATGGTGATCGTCAAAGCCAATGCCGATTCCGAAGCCGGGCGCATGCCCAGCGAACAGGAACTGGCCACCATGGGCGCCTACAACGAACAACTGGTGGCCGCCGGCATCATGCTTGCCGGGGAAGGCCTGCATGCCACCCAGCGCGGCCGGCGCGTCCATTTCGGTGGTGGTACGCCCCGGGTCGAGAGCGGCCCGTTCGGCCCGGCCGGCGAGCAGATCGCCGGGTTCTGGCTGTGGGAGGTGCGCTCGCTGGACGAGGCCACCGAATGGGCCAGCCGTGCGCCCTTCGGCGCGGGCGGTGCCCTCGAACTGCGCCCGTTGATCTCCGCCGAAGACTTCGGCGAAGCCTTCACCCCTGAATTACAGCAGCAGGAACAGCGTCTGCGTGAGCAGCTCGACCGTGCCTGAGCACGGCCGCGCATTCATCCCATCCTACGGAGCATTCCCATGAAACTGATTCCCTTCCTCGGCTTCAGCGGCCAGGCCCACGACGCAATGGCGTTCTACGCCAAGGCACTCGGCGGCCAGGTCACGTCGGAAATGAAGTACCGCGACATGCCGCCGTCCGACGGCTCGCCGGGCTGCAATGAAATGCCGGCCGACACCCTCGACCATGTGGCCCACAGCCAGCTGGAGATCGGCGCGGCGATCCTGATGGCAGCCGATGGTCCCGGCGGCGGCGAGGGTGGTTCGACCACCATCAACGTCGACGTGGACAGCATCGAAGAAGCCGAGCGCGTTTTCGCGGCGCTGGCCGAGGGTGGCCAGGTGCAGATGCCGATCGCCGAAACCTTCTGGGCCCACCGCTGGGGCATGTTGACCGACCGCTACGGCAAGCCGTGGATGGTCAACTGCATGAAGCAGCCCTGATTTTCCTTTTCTCCATCCATCGCAGGGAACCGCACCGATGAGTACACCGCAACCGCAGATGATCTTCGTCAACCTGCCCGTGCAGGATCTGGAAAAAGCCAAGGCGTTCTTCGCCGCGCTGGGCTACAGCTTCAACCCGGCCTTCACCGACGAGAATGCCGCCTGCATGGTGGTCAGCGAGAGCATCTTCGTGATGCTGCTGGTCAAGCCGTTCTTCCAGCAGTTCACCACCAAGGGCATCGCCGACGCGCATGCGCAGACCGAGGTGATCACCTGCCTGTCGGCTGACAGCCGCAAGGCGGTGGACGCCATGGTGGACAAGGCGCTGGCCGCCGGTGCCAGCGAACCGCAACCGGCGCGCGACTACGGTTTCATGTACCAGCGCGGCTTCCAGGACCTAGATGGGCACCTCTGGGAAATCGCACACATGGACGGCGAGCCGGGCTGAGCGGCCGCCGCAGGGAGAATCCCCATGGCTTACGTGGATGCTTACGTATTGCCGTGCCCGCAGGACAAGGTGGCGGCCTATCGCCGCCTTGCCCGCCAGGCCGGCGCAGTGTGGAAGGACCACGGCGCGCTGCAGTACATGGAATGCGTGGCCGATGACGTGCAACCCGGGAAATCGACCTCGTTCCCGCAGGCGGTGAAGCTCAAGCCGGGCGAAACGGTGATCGTGGCCTTCGTGGTGTTCCGCACGCGTGCCGCGCGCGACCGCATCAACAAGAAGGTGATGGCCGACCCGCGGCTGGCGCATATCGGCCCGAAGGACATGCCGTTCGATACCAAGCGCATGTTCTGGGGCGGCTTCAAGCCGATCGTGGAAGCGTGAACGCCGGCGCTTGTGCGGGCCGGGCCCGCATGCTGTGATCGGCGCATGCACGAGCCCGCCCTGAGCCAGCGCCTGGACACCCTCTGGCGGATGGAATCGCCAGTGTTGATCGCGCGCCTGGCGCGCCTGCTCGGCGGCGATGTCGGTCGTGCCGAAGAGCTGGCCCAGGACACCTGGCTGGCCGCGCTGGAGCGTTGGCCGGTGCAGGGCATCCCGGACAATCCTGGAGCCTGGCTGATGACCACCGCGCGCAACCGTGCCATCGATGTGCTGCGCCAGCACCGTCGGGTGGCGCAGCAGCATGCGCAATGGGGAGAGGAACTGCATCCGGCCGCATTGCCCGCGCCGGACGACAGCCAGGCGCTGGAAGACGACATCGGCGATGACCTGCTGCGGCTGATGTTCGTGGCCTGCCATCCAGTCCTGCCTGCCGACGCGCGGGTAGCGCTGAGCCTGCGCCTGCTGGGCGGGCTGACCACGACCGAGATCGCCCGCGCGTTCCTGCAGCCGGAGCCGACCATCGCCCAGCGCATCGTGCGTGCCAAGCGCACGTTGGCGCAGAAGCAGATCCCCTACGAAGTGCCGCGTGCCGATGCATTGCCGGAGCGACTGGCCTCGGTGCTGGAGGCGATCTACCTGGTGTTCAACGAAGGCTATGCAGCCAGTGCAGGCGACGACTGGATGCGACCGGCGCTGTGCGCTGAGGCGCTGCGGCTGGCGCGCATCCTCGCCCATCGCATGTCGGTGCCGCCGGTACTGGGTCTGTTGGCGCTGATGGAACTGCAGGCCTCGCGCGCGGCGGCACGGGTGGATGCGCAGGGTGCGCCGATCCTGCTGGACCAGCAGAACCGGGCGCGCTGGGACTGGCTGCAGATCGAACGCGGCCAGCAGGCACTGGCGCGTGCGGTGTCGGCGGGTGGCGGCGATGACCCCTATGTGCTGCAAGCGCGGATCGCTTTCTGCCATGCCAGTGCGCGGCGTGCCGAAGACACCGACTGGGCGCGCATCGCTGCACTGTATGCGCAGCTGCTGCAGGTAATGCCATCGCCGGTGGTGGCATTGAACCGGGTGGTGGCGGTGTCGCGCAGCGAAGGCGCGTTCGCGGCATGGGCACTGTTGCAGCCGCTGCTGGATGAGCCCCGCCTGCAGGGCTACGCACCGCTGATGGTGGTGCGCGGCGAACTGCTGCAGCAGCTGGGACGTGAGCAGGACGCGCGTGACGCATTCGCCTCGGCAGCGGCGTTGAGCCAGAACCAGGCAGAGCGGACCCTGCTGCGGCAACGGGCCGGCCTGCCGCAGGAAAATTGAAGCCGACAAGGTCAGCACTTGTCGGTTTGCCCCGGAGCGGCTATGTTTCGCGCCCAGCGGGCGTGTTCGCGCCTGTCATTCGTGTGTCGTGACCGAGGAGCGGTTGGATGTTTTCAAGGACGAAGAGCGCACCGCGCGCTTTTGCGCGCCTGCTTGCCTATGCCCTGTGCCTGGCCGTATGGCCGTTGGCCAGCCAGGCCGCAGACAAATCGCAGCAGGCCTACTGGGCCGGCTTTGCCTATACCGCTGACGCCGCCGCCGTACAGGCGACCACCCCGCATGCGCATGCCGTGCTGGAAAAGCGTGGCCTGATTCCGCTCAACCAGACCCTGGCACAGGCGCTCAAGCGCCGCGCACCGGCCAACCTGGAACTGATCGACCAGCCGGTGGCGATGCTCGATGGCACCACCAGCGCCGTGGTGCTGGCCGCTGCGCTGGACCGCGAGCTGGTATCGGTCGAACCGATCGGCGACCAGTACAAGGTGCTGGTGGAAGTGGCACTGCAGGCGCTGTTCTTCGATTTCCGCGAGCGCCAGGTGATCGCCTCCTATCCGCTTACCCTGCAGCGCATCGACGTGCAGGAGTACCGCCCGGACAGCGACGATATCGATGCGATCGTCGCCGATCTGCTGTACGGCGGTGCCGATACCAGCCTGTCGCAGGTGCTGGCCACCACCCTGGCCCAGGCCAAACTGCCGGAAGCGGCCACGCGTCGCCTGCAGGTGGGTGCGGTGACCTTGTCCGACGCCACGCTGGCCAAGCTGCCCGACCCGAAGTGGGCCGGTCCGCTGCGCGCCACGCTGGCCCATGAGCTGTCCAAGACGCTGTCGTCCAATACCGGTGTCGGCCTGCTGCCGCCGGCCTCGGGCCAGGCGATCGGCGGTGCCATGGCCGCGCGCTTTGCCGACGGCAAGGTCTACCAGCTGAAGATCCCCGAGGCCGACTACGTCATCAGCCTGCAGGTGGATGCGCTGAAGAACGGCGTCATCAGTGAAACGCCGGCGATGAAGACGATGCTGTTCGGCGCGTTCTTCACCGCCAAGGTCACCGAGCCGTTCTCCGGCAAGGTGTACTTCGAACAGCCGCTGCGCAAGGG
Organism: Stenotrophomonas sp. FW305-C-20-S1; assembly: GCF_058783335.1. Taxonomy (NCBI): domain Bacteria; kingdom Pseudomonadati; phylum Pseudomonadota; class Gammaproteobacteria; order Lysobacterales; family Lysobacteraceae; genus Stenotrophomonas; species Stenotrophomonas sp. FW305-C-20-S1. The sequence goes on from NZ_JBYTEK010000015.1 coordinate 51,645, forward strand.
CGCCACCAAGGTGGTGCCGGTCACGCAGTGGCAGGTCGACCAGTGGTCGGCCAGCTACGAAACCCTGCTGGCAGGCTTCGATGCCTTCGCCGGCGCCGCCGCCAAGCGTGCCGATTCGCGCGCCTGGCTGGACGAGCAGAAGCCCGGCGGACGCCCGCTGCAGCAACAGACCCAAGCCCTCCAGGAGTTGATCAAATCATGTCGTTGATGCGTACCATCCTGCTCATCCTCATCGCCCTGGCGGTGGCCTCGCCGGTCGCCGCGCAGACCGCCAGCTCGCGCGGTACCGGTTCGGCCAGCTACAGCCTGCGCCTGAGTGCCGATACACGTGCGCAGGCCCTGAACAAGGCCAAGGCCAATGCACTGGAGGCGTACATCGCCGAATCCGGTGCGGCCAAGCTGCGCCTGTTCGAATCGCGTCGCGCCGAGTTCCTCGGTGAAATCGACCGCTACGTGCTCAGCGCCGTGCAGCTGTCGGACAACGAAGACAAGAAGGCCAAGACCTACAGCGTCACCGTCCGCGCCGAAATCAACACCACCCTGCTGCAGACCAAGCTGGATGCCGGTTCGGCCGTGGCCGGTGCCACCGCCGCACAGCGCTCGCTGCTGACCTTCCTGTTCATGGCGCGCTCGCAGGACACCGTGCAGTCGTTCCAGGACAAGGAATACCGCCGCGTCGACGCCAGCAGCAGCTACAGCGAGAACACCCGTGAGGGCGACAGCTTCCGCGGCAACTCGGTCAGCACCAACGGCAGCATCAACCAGAACGGTTCGGTGTCGGTTACCAGCGGCGGCAGCACCACCGCCCGCAGCGACAACATCAGCTGGAAGGTGGCCAACGCCGCCGAAGTCAACACGGCCATGACCGGTGCCTTCAGCGCCGCCGGCTACGAAGTGGTTGAAGCCGAATACGTGGAAGGCGAGTCGCGCGGCCTGCTCAGCATCGAGCGCATCCGCAAGGACTTCAGCACCGGCAACGATCTCTCCGCGGCCACCCTGCGCGATACCGCCAACGGCATCCGCGCGGCGAACATCCCGTACATCGCCGTCGGTACCCTCGACGTCGGCATGCGCGACCGTGATCCGGCCAGCGGCAACACCCGCGTGTTCGTCACTGTCACCGGCAAGGTGCTGGACGTGACCGGTCGCTTCCCGCGCACCGTGTCGTCGGTGGGCCCGGTGCAGTTCTCCGGTACCGGCCCGAACGAAACCGTCGCCCGCACCAATGCACTGCAGCTGGCTGCCGAAAAGGCCGCCCAGCAGATGATCAACGAACTGAACGTCAAGGCGGTCCGCTGACGTTACCGCTGCGCTCGCCGGGCATGGCCCGGCGTTACCGGCCCTGGTGGGTGCCGAGCGTGCTCGGCACTGACCCGCTGCTATCCCCGATCCCGCGCGCCGCATTGCGGCCGTCTCTCCCAAAGGACTCTTCCATGTTCCGTAATACCGCTCTCGTCGTTGCCATCGCGGCCGCCACCCTGTCGATGCCGGCCCACGCCCAGTTCGGCAAGCTGAAGGACCTGGCCGGTGGCGCCACCGGCAGCTCCAGCAGCAGCGCCAGCGCTGCCGCCCCGGACGAAGCCGCGCAGGAAGCGCTGGTCCGTCGTTTCGTCAGCTCGCAGTCGCACTCGCTGCAGGCACAGACCTCCTTCGCCCGTGCCTTCGGCCTGGCCGAGCAGGTGCAGCTGCTGGAAGCCGAGCGCCAAGCGCTGTCGTCCGGTTCGGTGAACGTCGATGCGATGAAGAAGTCGGTGTCGGTCAGCGAAGCCGCCCAGGCCGCCATCGACGAGCGCCAGGCCGCACAGCCGGAACTGAACGCTGAATCCAAGCAGCACTACGCCGAAGGCCTGGTCTCGCTGCTGGCCTCGGCTGCCGAAGCACAGAAGCTGAGCGGCGAAGCCAGCGGCTTTGCGGCCGGCATGAAGAACCTGGGCGCCACCCAGATGGCCACCGTTGGCCGCAAGCTGGCCGCCGGTGCCTGGGTTGCCAAGGAATCGCCGGGCTTCATCAAGGGCCTGTACGGCTCGACCAAGTCGGCTGTGACCTTCGCCAAGAAGAGCAAGGTGAAGGTGCCGTCCAACGCCGATTCGATGCTGGATTCGCTCTGATACGAGGCAGCTCCGCATGCGTACGACGACTCGATTGATCGGCCTGGGCCTGGCAGCGGCCCTGCTGGCAGCCTGCGGCAAGCAGGATGCACCGGCAGAAACCGCTCCGGCCAAGGACAAGGCTGCCAGTGCACTGGCCAGCAATGCGCCGGTGCAGGAAGCGCCCCTGCGTGGCACGCCGGATTTCGGCGGCACCACCCAGGTCGCGCGTGAGGCCGACGGTATCGGCAGCACCCCGGAACTGGCGGTGCTGGCGGCATTGCAGTCGGCCGTGGCCCAGGTCAACGGCGTACGCGTGGCCAGCCAGATGCAGAGCCTGCGCGCAGGCCTGCATGTGGACGTGGACGGTGAACACGTCGGCGATATCCGCGCCGACGCGTTCTCCCAGCAGATGATTGCCGGCTCGCAGGGCGCGGTGCTGGGCTATGAAATCCTCTCGCAGGATGAAGTGAGCCAGCTCGACGAAGAAACCATCGCCCGCGTGCGCGCCAGCGACGAAGGCTGGAGCTTCAAGGGTTCGGCCTCGGCCAGCGCTTCCGGCGAAGCCTCCGCCAAGGGCGGCTCGGCCTCGGCCAGCGTCAAGGAAAACTACGAAGAGCAGGTCAAGGTAGACGCCAAGCGCGGTGCCAGCTCCTTCGATTCGGACGTCACCCGGCGCAGCATGCGCAGTTACTGGAAGGTGCGTGTACGTGCGCAGATTGCCCAGTACCGCGCACCGGATGAAGAAGGCAAGCCGAAGATCGTGGTGGCCCTGCCGCGCACCAAGTCGGGCAGCTATGCCGTTGGCGATGGCCGGGTGAACGCCGACGAGGTCGCCCAGGCGATCCGTGCGCGGCTGTCCGACACGCTTACCCAGACCCAGCGCTTCATCGTGCTGGACCGCGAGTTCGGCGACGAGCTGCAGGCCGAGATCGACCACATCAACAGTGGCAACGTGCGCCTGCAGGACACCGCGCGCGTTGGCCAGCAGCTGGCGACCGACCTGATCCTGATTCCGACCATCGAGCGGTTTGAGTACCCGCGCAGCGTGCGCAACCTGCGCATGTCCGATCGCCAGGTGACCTCGTATTCCGGTGGCGGCCGCATCACCCTGCGCCTGGTCAACGCCACCACCGGCCAGGTGGTGATGTCCGACAGCTTCGACCATCAGTTGGCCTCGACCGGCCCGAGCACGCTGCCGCGCGTGGTCAATGGCCGCAGCATGGCCGCCTCGATGATGGACTCGCTGTCCGGGCAGATCGGCAGCACGATCGTCACCACGCTGTTCCCGGTGTCGGTGGTGTCCGTCGATGGCGACCAGGTGGTGCTGAGCCAGGGCGGTGACACCGTGCAGGTCGGCCAGCGCTGGCAGGCCGTGCGCCTGGGCGAAGAGCTGAAGGACCCGCAGACCGGCCGTTCGCTCGGCCGCAGCGAGCATCCGTGCTGCACCATCCGCATCGACCGCGTTGCCGCGCAGACGTCCTACGGCACCCTGGAAGAGGGCGTCGACGCGATGCGCGGTGGTTTCCGCCCCGGCCAGATCGAACTGCGCCAGAAGCTGGGCAGCAAGCCCAAGGCCGCCGCCGGCGCAACCGCATCGGCCGCCCCGGCCGCCGCAGCGCGCCCGGCCAGCAAGCCGAAGCCCAAACCCGCCGCCGCCCCGGCCGAAGACCCGAACTGGTAAGACACCTCGGTAATGCACAGATGGGGTCAGAGCTCTTTCCCACCGGGAAAGGGATCTGACCCCTTCTTGTTGCGTGTCGACCAAGGTCGACACCTACCAACAGCAGCAGATACCAAGAGCAGCGGGAAACTGTCGAAGGCGGGGTGGGGCAGCGTGCGGGGGCGTGAGCCGCATGGATGCGGCGACCGAGCTTACATGGACGTACTTGCAGCGCCCCCCGCACGCTGACGTGCCCCGCCTACCCTCAGGAAACCTGCTTCCGCTGTTGCCTGGGCTGTTGCTGTTGAGGTTGCCGGCCAGCGGCCGGCACTACCGCGGCTGCCGGGTGCAGGGCGCAGCCCTGCCGAACCTCTTACCCCTTACACTCCAGAACGATTTCCCTGCTGGAGAGAGCAATGAAGCGAGTAGTACTGGGCGTGCTGGCCCTGTCGGTGTCGAGCGCACTGATGGCGGCCACCCCGAAATTCGATGGCGCGCGGATCTCCGCCGACGTCAAGGAACTGGCCTCCGACGCCTACGAAGGCCGCTCCCCGGCCACCGCCGGCGAACAGAAGACCATCGCCTTCCTCAGCAAGCAGTTCGCCGACGCCGGCCTGCAGCCCGGCGGCGACCTGAAGGACGGCAAGCGCCTGTGGACCCAGGCCGTGCCGCTGCGCAAGGGCGACATCGTCGGCACCCCGCAGCTGTCGCTGCAGCAGGGCGGCAAGACCATCGCGCTGGAGCAGGGCAAGCAGATCGCCGTGCGTGCAGCCATGAACGGCGCCACCAACGTGGATATCAGCAAGGCACCGCTGGTGTTCCTCGGCTATGGCGTAAAGGCGCCGGAGCGCAACTGGGACGACTTCAAGGGCGTGGACCTGAAGGGCAAGATCGCCGTCGTGCTGATCAACGACCCGGACTTCGAAACCGGCAAGGGCGACTTCGACGGCAAGGGCATGACCTGGTATGGCCGTTGGCCGTACAAGTACGAAGAAGGCGCACGCCAGGGCGCACTCGGTGTGCTGATCGTGCATGAGACCGCCCCGGCGTCGTATGGCTGGGCCACGGTGGCCGGCTCCAACACCAACACCATGTTCGACGTGGTGCGCGACAATCCGGCTGACAGTCATCCGCTGCTGGAAGGCTGGATCCAGCGCGATCTGGCGGTCGAACTGTTCCGCTCGGCCGGGCAGGATTTCGAAGCGCTGAAGAAGAAGGCGCAGCAGCGTGACTTCACCCCGGTGCCGCTGACCGGCGCCAGCCTGGATGCGAAGTACGCGGTGAAGACCGAAGTGATCACCTCGCACAACGTGGCCGCGCGCCTGGAAGGCAGCACGCATCCGGACGAGACCGTCATCTACAGCGCGCATTGGGACCACATCGGCGTGGGCGAGCCCGACGCACGCGGCGACCGCATCTTCAACGGCGCGCTGGACAACGCCAGCGGCACCGCCTCGCTGATCGAACTGGCGCGTGGCTTCGCTAAGGCACCGCGTCCGCAGCGTTCGGTCGTGTTCCTGGCGGTAACTGCCGAGGAGAAGGGCCTGCTGGGTTCGGAGTACTACGCAACGCACCCGCTGTACCCGCTGGAAAAGACCGTGGCGATGATCAACATGGACGGCATGGCGCCGTTCGGCCCGTCGCGCGATTTCGGCATCTACGGCGCGGCGCGCTTCGAGCTGCTGGACCAGTTGAAGGACGTGGCCAAGGGCTGGGACATCCGCTACACGCCGGACCCGAAGCCGGAAGCCGGCCTGTTCTTCCGCTCCGACCACTTCCCGTTCGCCAAGCGTGGCGTGCCCGCGCTGTCCTGGTCGGCCGGGCAGGACTGGGTGGACGGTGGCGTCGCGGCGGGCAAGAAGGCGTCCGAGGACTACACCGCCAAGCGTTACCACCAGCAGGGCGACGAGTGGCAGCCGGACTGGGTGTTTGCAGGCGCTGCCCGCGACCTGGAAGTGCTGTACACCCTGGGCAACCAGCTGGCCAATTCGCGCAGCTGGCCGAACTGGAGCAAGGACGAGGCGTTCCGCGCCGTGCGTGACGCCAGCGCCGACCAGCGCAGATAACGGAATGCGCCGGGCTCACCCGGCGCCTCCCCGGTTGCCGGCCGCTGGCCGGCAACCCGGTGATGCCTGGTAGTGGGGGGGGGGGGGGGGGGGGGAGGGGGGGGGGGGGGGGGGGGGGTGGGGAGGGGGGGGGGGGGGGGGGG
>NZ_JBYTEK010000015.1:57612-94549 GCF_058783335.1 Stenotrophomonas sp. FW305-C-20-S1
CCGCTGGCCGGCAACCCGGTGATGCTTCCGGAAGCAATGGGGAGCCGGCCAGCGGCCGGCACTACCAGAACCGGTTCCATCCACCCTTTCCCGGTCTTCGTCGCACATCGCTTGTTTGCCCGAAGGGCCGCTCTATGCTCGGCTCACCCCTTCCACCAAGGCGCCGCCGTGATCGCCAGCTTCTCCCTCATCATCCGTCATCTGCTGGCCTGGGCCGCGGCGCTGTTCGTTGCCGGCATGGTCTGGAGTGGCATCTTCAGCGGCATGAACGACGGCCCAGGCTGGGTGTTCGGGCTGCTGGTGATGTTCCTGATGATCTCCGCGCTGGGCAGCGCGATCACTCACGTGCGCCGGGTCTGGCTGGTGGCCGGTCGCCTCGATGGCGCCACCTTGTCCGGCCGCCAGCGCCGGCAGATCGAACTGCCGATGGATGCCGGCCAGGCCTTCGCAGTGGTCGAGGCTGCCGTCGGCGAACTGCCGCGGGTGGAAGAGGTGGAGAGTTCTGCCGGCAGTCTGCAGGTACGTGCCTATGTGCGGCGCGTCGACCTGTGGAACGGCCGGCAACCGTCGCGCTGGAACCTGCCGGCGCGGCTGGCGATCAAACGCAACAGCGTGCTGGCCACGGTAACGCCGGGGCAGGGCACCAGCACGGTGACCCTGCTGTTCGAACCGGACGCCGGCTGGTGGGCCGATCTGCTGGCACTGGATGAAGGCAGCAACTATGAGAACGCCGAAGCGGTGACCCGTGCGATCAGCCGCCGCGTGGCCGACCAGCGCCGCGACGAGCAGGCCGCTGCCGAACAGACCCAGGTGGAAAAGGAACTGTCGGTCGCGCGCTTGAACCTGCTGCACGCGCAGGTCGAGCCGCACTTCCTGTACAACTCGCTGGCCAATGCACAGGTGCTGACCCGCACCGACCCGGCACGCGCCGAGCAGATGCTCGGCCACTTGATCCAGTACCTGCGCAGTTCGCTGCCGCAGGTGGATGAATCGGTTTCCACGCTGGGCGTGGAGCTGGAACGTACCCGCGCCTATCTGGAAATCCTGCGGATCCGCATGGGCGCACGGCTGGCGGTGGAAGTGCAGGTGCCCACCGAGCTGCACGAAGTGAAGATGCCGGCGATGGCGCTGCAGACCCTGGTCGAGAATGCGATCAAGCACGGGCTGGAGCCCAAGCCCGGCGGCGGCACGATCTGGATTCTCGCGCGTGGTTTCGATGACCATGTCACCGTGACGGTCGCCGACGATGGGCTCGGTTTCGGACAGGGCACCAGCGGCACCGGCATCGGCCTGAAGAACCTGCGCGAGCGCCTGCGCCTGACCTGCGGCGAGCAGGCCGGAGTGGCGATCGTGGCCAATTTCCCCAGTGGTGTAGCCGCTACCATGACCCTGCCGCAGTCGGCCAAGGAGCCCAGCCATGCCGCTTGAAGCGCTGATTGCCGAAGACGAGGAGCTGCTGCGGCACTCGCTGGTCGAACAGCTCGGGCGGCTGTGGCCGGAGCTGAAGCTGGTGGCCGAATGCGAGGACGGTGCCAGTGCGCTGGAACAGCTGGCCGAGAGGCAGCCGGACATCGCCTTCCTCGACATCCGCATGCCCGGCATCAGCGGCATCGAAGTGGCGCGGTCATTGGCCGAACTGAGCCCGCGCACGCAGGTGGTGTTCGTCACCGCCTACGACCAGTACGCCATCGATGCCTTCGAGCAGGGCGCGATGGATTACCTGCTCAAGCCGGTCAGTGACGAACGGCTGCTGGCCACGCGCGATCGCATTCTTTCGCGGCTGCCATCCACGCGCCAGGACGATGCGGTGCTGGAGCGCCTGCTGCAGCGTCTGGGTGCAGGCCCGGCCGCCAATGATCGGCCGCCCCTGGCCTGGATCACCGCCAGCAATGGCCGCGATACGCAGCTGATCATGCTCGACGATGTGATCTATTTCCGTGCTGACAACAAGTACACCACCGTGGTCACTGCCGCCGGCGAAAGCCTGCTGCGCACACCGCTGCGCGAGCTGCTGGAAGTGCTCGATCCGCTGCACTTCCGCCAGGTACATCGCTCCACCATCGTCAACATGAAGGCGGTGGCAGCCGTCAGCCGCGACGATACCGGCCGTGGCGTGCTGCGCCTGCGCCAGCGTGCCGAAACCCTGGTGGTCAGCCAGCCGTTCATGAGCCTGTTCCGCGGCATGTAGCCGCAGCCATTGCCATCCACCGAGGAACGAACATGCGCCGTATCCTGCTTGTAGGTCTCGCCGTGCTGGCCATCGCCGGCTGCGAAAAGTCCAGCAACACGTCGATCACCCGCACCAATGCCAATGGCGTGGACACGCTGTACAGCAAGAGCACGGTGGTCGATGGCGTGGCGCGTTTCGAATGCATCGCCAGCAGCAGTGGCCAATGCCATTACCTGGTGCTGGCGCCGGGCTGCAGCACCGACACCGCTTGCGCGACGCCGCCGCTGCGCCGGTTCGCGGTGGCCGCAGGCAAGACCGAGCAGGTCAGTGGCCTGCCGAAGGACTTCCGCCAGTGCGTCAGCGACGTGCAGGAAGAACAATGCCACCGTGACTGAGCACGGTGGCATTGCGGCTCCCCCCGGATTGCGTTCGGCTCAGTAAGCCGGCTGCAGCGTCATGTCGTGATGGTGTTCGGTTTCACCGACATGATTCAGGCGACCCACCAGTTCGGAGTGCTGCTTCATGCGCCCGATCTCGGTCATGATGCGGATGTCCTCGTGGCGCAGCTCGCGCTTGGCGGTGACCGCCTGCTTGTAGTCCAGCACTTCGGGATAGTGTTCAGCCAGGTCCAGCGCTTCGGCCACGTGCTCGACGCTGTCGGCCTTGGAGGTGATGCGCGCGCGGCTGTTGAAGGCCTTCATCCAGCGTTCGAAGCCCGCTGTGCGGTCGAACATGTTGGCCATGAACCAGATCACGAACAGGATCGAGATCCACGAGCCGAACACCACGACCACGCGGGTGAAGGTGATGTGGTAATCGTCGCGCCACAGGTAATTGGTGATCAGGCCGAGGATCAGCAGCGAAGCTGCCTGCCACCCGACGATCGAAGTGATCAGCCATTGGCACTTGGCCTGGGCCAGCACCGCCACTTCATCGCGGATCTGCTGTTCGCTGAGGCTGCGCCAGTGCGCGACCTGTTTTTCGAACGGGCTGCTGTAGAGCTCGTTGTCGCGAAGCAGTAATCCCAAACCCTTGAACAAAGCAATCATGGCTGGCTCCTTGTGGAACGTGCGGCGATCTGCAGTGGACGGTGTGGCGGGTTCAGTTCTAGCACTTCCAGCGAGCGGTGCAATGGCCTCAAGGCCACGCGGCACAAGGGCTCAGCCTGAACAGGTGAATATTGGTGCGACGCAGCATTGCCCGCGTGGCCTGCGACAAGATGTCGCAGGGTGAAATGTGCTGCGCGCGCACATGAAACCGACGCTGAGCGGATGGGCTCGCTGTGCCGGTCGTGATCGACCAGAATCGGGGTGGACCGCGCAGGACGCGGTCCGTCCCTCCGCCGATCTGGACCCGTGATGCCGCCGTTGCTGCACCGTCTTTCCCGCCCCGTCACCGCGCCGATCCGGCGCTGGGTCCTGGATGCGTTTCCGCGTGGCCAGAGCGGCATCGACTACGACCATCCACTGGGCGATCCCGGCTGGTTCGGGCCGGACAGCGTGACCTGGCGGATGCACGCTGAGCTGCCCTCGATGCTGGCCGGCGGTCTGTGTGCGCTGATGCTGCAGACGCTGCATCCGCGCGCGCTGGCCGGTGTCTACGATCATTCCAATTTCCGCCAGGACCTGGTCGGCCGCCTGCGCCGTACCACTGCTTTCGTGGCCGGCACCAGCTACGCGCCGGCGCGCGAGGTGGAAGCGCTGGTGGCCAAGGTGCGGCGCATCCACGCGCAGATCCGCGGGCATACCGCGCAGGGTGAGCCGTATGCCGCCGATGATCCGCACCTGCTGACGTGGGTGCACGTCACCGAGGCCTACGGCTTCCTGCAGGGCTATCGCCGCTACGGGCGCGAGGTGCCTGCCGCGATCGCCGACCGCTATTACGACGAGTACCGCTGCGTGGCCGAAGCGCTGGGCGCGGTGGACGTACCACGCAGTGCAGCGGAAGTGGATGCGTATTTCTGTGCACGGCAGCCGGAGCTGGTGGTGGACGAACGCTCCCGCGAAGTGCTGCAGGTGCTGTCCGGCGTGCGCCTGCCGGTGCCGGTGCCCGGCCTGTCGCGCGAGATCTTCCTCGGTGCCGGTGCCGCGCTGCTGCCGGACTGGGCCGAGGGCATGCTCGAGCGCAGCACGCGCCAGCGTGCGCAGGCCGCAGCTTCGGCGAAGCTGATGCAGGGCATGGCGCCGCTGTTCCGCCGCGCGCTGCCCGACGGCCTGGCGAGCCGCGCCTGCGCCCGCGTGGGTGTGCCGGTGGAATCGTTGCGCGAGTGGCCGGCATTGCCCCGGTAGGCGCCGACCTTGGTTGGCGCGCCTTGCCGCGGTGCCCATCCACGCCACGTGTGGATGGCGAAAAACTGCCAACCGAGGTTGGCGTCTACCCATGGAAATAAAACGGGCGCCTTTCGGCGCCCGTCTGCGTTACATCACCACACCTTGACCCGCTTGTCCGGGGCCAGGTACAGCTTCTGGCCTTCCTTCACTTCAAACGCCGGGTACCAGGCGTCGATGTTGCGCACCGTCAACGCGCGGAACTGGCCCGGTGCATGCACGTCGGTCAGCAGCGAATTGCGCAGCGCCTGCTCGCGGCTCTTGCTGCGCCAGGCCTGGGCGAAGCCGAGGAAGAAGCGCTGGTCCGGGCTGAAACCTTCCAGGGTCTGGCCCGGCTTGCCCTGCAGCGACAGCTGGTAGGCGTCGTAGGCGGTACCCAGGCCGGCGACATCGGCGATGTTCTCGCCCAGCGTCAGCTTGCCGTTCACATGTACACCCGGGAACGGCTCGTAGCTGCTGAACTGCGCGGCCAGTGCATCGCCGGCTGCGTTGAACTGCTTGAGGTCTTCGGCCGTCCACCAGTTGTGCAGCTTGCCGGTGTCGTCGAACAACGCACCCGCGTTGTCGAAGCCATGGCTGATTTCGTGGCCGATCACCGCGCCGATCGCACCGTAGTTCACTGCGTCGTCGGCGGCACCGTCGAAGAACGGCGGCTGCAGGATCGCCGCCGGGAACACCAGGCGGTTTTCCAGCGGCACGTTCATCGCGTTGATGGTCTGCGGCAGCATCGCCCACTCGCTGTGGTCGACCGGCTTGCCCAGCTTGGCGATGTTGCGCTGGTACTCGAACAGCTCGGCGCGCTGCGCATTGCCCAGCGGATCATCACGACGGATGTCCAGGCCGGTGTAGTCGCGCCACTTGTCCGGATAGCCCATGCCCACGGTCAGGCCGGCCACCTTGGCCTTGGCGCTGGCCTTGGTCTGCGGTGACATCCAGGCCAGTGCATCGATGCGCTTGGCGAAGGCGGCGATGATGTTCTTGGCCATCTCGTCGGCACGTTCCTTGGTCTTCGCATCGAAGTGTTTTTCGACGTAACGCTTGCCGATGGCCTCGCCGACGGCATGGTTGGCGTCATCCACGGCACGCTTCCAGCGGTCGCTCTGCTGCGGCGTACCGCTCAGCGCGGTGCCGTGGAAGGCGAAGCGCGCATCGGCGAACTTCTTCGGCAGGTAGGCAGCGGCGCGGTCCAGCGCGTGGAAGGTCATGTAGTCCTTCCAGGCATCCAGCGGCTCGGTGGCCACCAGCTTGGACAGGCCGGCCACGGCCTTGGGCTGCCACACGATGAAGTCCTGCTGCTGGCCAAGCTTGGCGGCGCCCAGGAACGCGGCCCAGTCCATGCCCGGGGCCTTGGCGTTGAAGTCGGCCTGGGTCCAGGGGTTGGCGCCCTTGGTCACGTCATTGGTTTCTTCCTGCGTGGCATGCGCCTGGGCGATCTTCGTTTCCAGGGCGAGGATGCGCTGCGCCTTGCCGGCCGGGTCGGCCACGCCGGCCAGCTGCAGCACCTGCGCGATGTAGGCCTGGTACTGCTTGCGCAGGTCGGCCATGCGGCCACCGCCCAGGTAGAAATCGCGGTCCGGCATGCCCAGGCCGCCCTGCACCAGGTACGGCGCGGTACGGTCCGGCTGCAGCAGGTCCACCGACACCCACAGGCCGAACAGGCGGTCGGTGTAGAAGTTGGTGGCATTGAGCAGGTCGACGTCGGCGCGCACGTCGCCGCCGAGGGCGCGGGCCAGGCCGGCCTTGTCGGCGATCGCATCGATGTTCTTCAGCTGCGGCTGCACCGGTGCCAAGCCGCGCTGCTCGATGCCGGCCTCGTCCATGTAGGCGGCGTAGTAGTCGCCGATCAGCTTGTCTTCGCCGCTGGCCTGGGCGTTGCCGGCAGCGCCTTCCAGGATCGCGCGGGTGTCGGCCTGGGTCTTCTCGGCAATCACGTTGAAGCTGCCGAAGCGCGAGCGGTCGGCCGGAATCTCGGTGTTCTTCACCCAGCTGCCGTTGGCGAAACCGAAGAAGTCGTCACCGGCGGCGATGCTGCGGTCCATGCCACTGGCATCGAAACCAAAACTGCCCAGCATCGGCTTGGCGGCAGCGGGTGTCGCCTCGGCCGGTGCGGCGGTGCCGGCGGCCGGATCGGCCGGGCGGTCGCAGGCGGCCAGGGACAGGCTGGCAACGATGGCCAGTGCCAGGGTGGGGCGGCGCAGCTTGGACATGGACTTCTCTTGCGGCGGAAAACTCCAAGTCTAATCCGCTGCGGGCCGGCTGGACGTGCTCGACAGGGCCAGCACTGTGCGTGATCTGGCTGAACACGCCGCAGCGATCTTCACGCGGTCACCGGCGTGGTGCATGCTGCGGGCTGGATGTCTGCAGCACCCGGGGGAGGGCGCATGCAGGACGGGTCGAGGCGTCAAGAATGGCGTCCGCCGGCCGTTGAGGTCGGGGATGTGGAGGAATCGTTCGCGCATGAAGCCAGCCGACTGCACAGGGAAGACCGACCGATGCCGGCGCTGAGACACGCGCTGGCCCGGCCGTTGCGTGCCATTACCTGGGGCGGCGTGGTGCTGGGCGTGCTGCTGGCGGCAGGCCTGGCCGCGATGCTGGCCAACGATTACCAGCGCCGGCTGGAAGCCGCGCAGCGGCAGAGCCGGGCGCTGGCGATAGGCAGCGAGCGCCTGCTGGCACTGGAGCTGCGCAACCTGGAACGGGCGATGGCCGGCATCGCCGCCGATGCGGCCGAGCTGTTCCGCACGGTGCCTGCGCAGGCGCCCGCGCTGCTGGACGCCGCCATAGCCGGCGTGCTGCGCCGGCACGCCGAACTGCACAGCATTGTCGTGCTCGATACCTATGGCCGCGCCCTGACCGCCGGCAAGGGCGACCTGCAGCTGCCACTGTGGACCGATCCGCAGCGACGGGGGCAGGGCAGTGCGCTGTACATCGGGCCGCCGCAGCGTGCCAGCGACGGTGGCTGGGTGGTGCCGCTGGCGCTGCCGATGGCTGGCGATCGCTGGCTGCTGGCACGGCTGCGCTGCGGCGAACTGCAGCGGATCGTGGGCGGTCTCGATGTCGGGCCCAGTGGCCTGGCCTCGATCAGCGACGCCGATGGCTACATGCTGGCCCGTGTGCCCGATCCGCACGGCACCGTCGGCCGCCGTTACACGCTGCCGGCACGCACGCTGCTGGGCCGGCAGGCAGTGGTCGAGCTGGGCAGCATTCCCGGCGCGGTGGACCAGATACCGCGCATCTCCACCATCAGCACCCTTGAGCGCAGTCCATTGGCGGTGCAGGTCGGTCTGGCAAACGAAGATGTGCTGAAGCCGTGGTGGCCGTATCTGCAGGCGGCGATTGCCATCATGCTGGCCTACGTGGCGCTGCTGCTGGTGCTGCTGTACGCGGTGCGCCGCAGTACGCACCGGCAGCAGTCGATGGCCGAAGAGCTGCGGACCGGCCACGCCGAGCTGCGCCTGGCCCATCAGGTGGGCCGCGTATGCACCTGGTATGTCGACGAAGACGCTGCGCTGCTGCGCTGGTCACCGCTGGCGCGCGAGATCTTCGGTGTGCAGACCGATGCGCTGCCGGTGGCCGAATTCTTCGCCCGCGTGCACCACGATGACAGCGCACGCATGCAGCAGGCCTTCGATCAGGCCTTCGCCGGCAACGCTGTACTCGACGAAGAATTCCGCCTGGTGCTGCCCGGCGGTGCAGTTCGCTGGGTTGCCGCGCGTGGCCAGCGGGTAGCGGTGGTCGATCGGCAGCGGCGCATGATCGGCGCACTGACCGACCTCAGCGAGCGCTACCAGGCACGCGAGCAGATGCGCCAGGTTGAACGCCGCTTCCGCCTGTTGTTCGATCGCAACCCCGCGCCGTTCTGGGTGTTCGATCCGGACACCTTGCGCTTCATCGAGGTCAACGAGGCCGCCGTGCAGCAGTACGGCTACAGCCGCGATGAATTCCTGGCGATGAGCATCCTCGACATCCGCCCACGCGAGGGCTGGGACGAGGTCAAGGGCGCGATCGCGCAGGTGCGCAGTGGTGAACTGCAGGACGCTGCGGTGCGCCTGCACCAGCGCAAGGATGGCACGGTGTTCGAAGTGCGCGTGCACCTGTCGCAACTGGATTTCGATGGCCAGCCCGCGTGCCTGGTGCTGGCCGAGGATGTCAGCGAGAGGCTGGCCTACGAGCGCGACCTGGCCTATCACGCACGCCACAACCCGGCCACCGGCCTGCTCAACGTGCGCGCACTGAGCGAACAGCTGGACGAGCAGGCCGGTGCCTACACCATCGCCTATGTGCAGCTGCGCGGGCTGCAGCTGGTGGCCGATACGCTGGGCCGCGAGATCGGTGATGCGGTACTGCAGTCGATGGCCTCGCGCCTGGGCGGGCTGGGGGCGCGCTTCGGCCTGCTGGCGTTCCAGCCGGCGGAGGATTTCGTGCTGGCGATCGCGCCGGAACACAACACCCAGCGCGTGCTGGACGATCTGCTGCAGATCGTCTCGGCACCGATGCGCGGCCAGGATTCGCTGCACCAGTTCGAACCCCGCATTGGTGTGGCCGTACATGACGCCGATGCAGGCCACAGTGCCGAACAGTCGATCGGCATGGCCGCGCAGGCGGCGCACGCGGCCCGCGCTGAAGGCAACGTGGTGGCCTGGTTCGATGCGGCGGTGACCATCCGCCTGGCCGACCGCCTGCGCCTGGCCGGGCGCATCCACGCGGCCATCGACAACGAATTCCAGCTGTACTTCCAGCCGATCCGGCACGCCAGCGATGGCAGCCCGGCGTCGCTGGAGGCGCTGCTGCGCTGGCCGCAGGCCGATGGCAGCTTCATCCCGCCCAGCGAGTTCATCCAGTTGTGCGAGGACACCGGCCTGATCCTGGCGTTGGGACGCTGGGTGATCCGCGCAGCGGCACAGGCGCAGCGGCGTCTGGTCGAAGCCGGCTGGGGCGAGCTGTCGATCGCAGTCAATGTGTCGGCGGTGCAGTTCTTCAACAGCGATCTGGTGGCCGAGTTCGCCCGCGCGCAGCAGGATTTCGGCCTGGCCCGTGGTGCACTGCACGTGGAACTGACCGAGAGCAGCCTGATGCGCAAGCCGGCACAGGCGATGCAGACCATGCAGCGCCTGCACGAGCAGGGCATCCGCGTGTCGCTGGACGATTTCGGTACCGGCTACTCGAGCATGTCCTACCTGCAGCACCTGCCGCTGGACGTCCTGAAGATCGATCGCAGTTTTGTGGCCGACGTGGAAACCAATCCCCGCAACGCGTCGATCTGCCGGGCACTGCTGTCGCTGGGCCACAGCATGGGGCTGACGATCATCGCCGAGGGCGTGGAAACGCCGGGGCAGCTGGACTGGCTGGCCGCACATGGCTGCGACCAGGTGCAGGGCTACCTGCTGGGACGGCCGGCACCGCTGGAAAAGATCATCGCGCAGCTGGATGAGGTTGTCGCCTAGGCCGCGCTTCGCTCTCGCCGGGCATGGCCCGGCGCTACCGTGTCATGGGCGCGCTTCGCGCTTCGCCGGGCCATGCCCGGCGGACGCGCCCTTACACCCCGGTTTCCACCAGGTAGTCGATGAAGCTGCGCACCTTGGGGGCGAGATGGCTGCGGCTGGTGTAGACGGCGAAGATGCCGATCGGCTCAGCTTCCCATCCGGGCAGGATGCGCACCAGGCGGCCATCGGCCAGCGCCTCGTGCAACAGGAAGTCCGGCTGCAGGATCACGCCCATGCCGGCAATCGCCGCTTCGCGCAGGACGTCGCCATTGTTGGCGCGCAGCAGGGTGGTCACTGCAACCTTCACTTCGCCACCCGGTCCCTGCAGGGGCCAGTGGTCGCCGGCGGCCCAGTAGCTGTAGCCGAGGCAGGCGTGGGTCTGCAGATCCTCGGGGGCCTGCGGTGTTCCGTGTGCGGCCAGGTAGGCCGGTGCGGCACACAGGCTGATCCGCGACTGGCCCAGGCGCCTCGCGATCAGGCTTGGGCCTGGCTCGCGGGTGATGCGGATGGCCACGTCGTAGCCTTCTTCGACCATGTCCACCAGGCGGTCGGACAGCGCCAGGTCCAGTTCGACCTGTGGGAAGCGCTCGCGGTAACCGGCCAGCAACGGACCGAGGCGGGCGATGCCCCAGCTGACCGGTGCGTTGATGCGCAGCGTGCCGGACGGCTCCAGCGCCTGTGCGCCGATGCTGGCCTCAAGCGCATCGAACTCGGCCAGCAGGCGCACGCACTGCGCGTAGTAGGCGGCACCGGCGCTGGTCGGGCTGACCCGGCGGGTGGTGCGGTGGAGCAGGCGGGTGGACAGGCGCTTTTCCAGTGCGGCGACCTGGCGGGTGACACCGGCCGTGGACATGTCCAGCACCTGTGCGGCGGCGCTGAAGCCGTTGCGTTCGACCACCGCGACGAACACGCGCATGGCATCCAGGGTGTCCATTGTTGCGCCTTCTGAAATAAATACGGTCGTTTCATCGTATTTATCGGCAATGGAGGGCGCAATAACCTGTGCCCTGTCCCTGCCGAGGTGCCCCATGAACGCTACCGCCGCCCCCCTGTCCCCGCTCGCCCCGTATGCCGCGACCCTGCTGCGGCTGGCCCTGGGCGTGTTGTTCCTGGTCCATGCGCTGACCAAACTGCTGGTGTTCACTCCGGCAGGTACCGCGGCCTTCTTCGAGTCGCTGGGCCTGCCCGGCGTGTTGGGCTACCTCACCATCGCCGTTGAACTGGCGATTTCCGCAGCGCTGCTGCTCGGCATCTACGCGCGCTGGATCGGCCTGCTCGGTGTGCCGCTGCTGCTGGGCACCATCGTGACGGTGCACGGCGCCAACGGTTTCAGCTTCGCCAATGCTGGCGGTGGCTGGGAATACCCGGCGTTCTGGGCGCTGGCCCTGGTCGTGCTGTTCCTGCTGGGCGATGGCCGCTGGACCCTGCGCTCGCGCTGAACGTCCCCCGGCCCGCTGCCTGTTCCTGTGATTGGAGAAGATCATGTCCCGCCTGCCTTCGCTGTACATCTCCCACGGCTCGCCGATGACCGCCCTGCATCCGGGCCAGGTCGGCGTGCGGCTGGCCGAGCTGGCCCGCGACCTGCCAACGCCGCGTGCGATCGTCATCGCCTCGGCGCATTGGCTGGCCCGGCAGCCGCTGGTCGGCAACCATCCGCAGCCGCCCACCCTCCACGATTTCGGCGGCTTCCCACGCGAACTGTTCGCGCTGCAGTACCCGGCGCCCGGTGATCCGGCGTTGGCTGAAGAGGTGGCGGGCCGCATCGCCGCCGCCGGCCTGCCGGTGGCACTCGATCCGCAACGTGGCCTCGACCACGGCGCGTGGGTGCCGCTGCGTCTGCTGCACCCGCAGGCCGACATCCCGGTGGTGCCGGTGTCGATCCAGCCGATGCTGGGCCCGCAGCATCAGTTCGCGCTGGGCCGTGCGCTGGCGCCGCTGCGCGAACAGGGCGTGCTGCTGATCGGTTCGGGCAGCATCACCCACAACCTGCACGACTGGGGCCACTACCAGGACGGCAAGCAAGCGCCCTACGTGCGCCCCTTCATCGATTGGGTGGAGCAGCGGCTGGCCGCCAATGACCGCGATGCTCTGTTCGACTACCGCCGACAGGCACCGTTCGCCGAGCGTGCGCATCCCACCGATGAGCATCTGCTGCCGCTGTACTTTGCGATGGGTGCGGCGGGGGAGGGTGGCTTCGGTGCCAAGCGCATCGATGCGGGTGTCGATGCCGGCTTCCTGGCGATGGACCTCTACCGCTTCGATGGTGCCGACCGCGCTCAGGACGCGGCATGACCCCGCCGCTGCTGCCAGGGCTGGAACGCCCTGCACAAGGACACGTGCAGGGCCGGTTGGCAGTGCTGCATGACGACGTGGCCAGCACGCCGGCCTGGATCGGGCGGCGCTTGCTGTCGCGGTCCTGACGCGCATTCAGATGGCTGGGCGCAGTGGCGGCCTGCTGTGTTAAGTTTTTTCCCGTCCCCCGGCGCACTCCGGTTTTTCCGGCCCCACGCGCCGCTCCTGTGGAAGAAGCATGCACACCATCGAAGTCGTCCTGGCGATGCTGGTGGCCGTTGTCGCCAGCGGTTACCTGGTTCGCGTCCTGCCATTCTCGTTGCCGCTGCCGCTGGTGCAGATCGGCCTCGGCGCGGTGATCGCCGGGGTATTCAACCGCGGTCATGCACTGGAACCGGAAGTGTTCTTCCTGCTGTTCCTGCCGCCGCTGCTGTTCCTCGATGGCTGGCGCATTCCCAAGCAGGGCCTGTTCCGCGACAAGGGCGCGATCCTCGAACTGGCGTTCGGGCTGGTGGTGTTCACCGTGATCGGCGCGGGCCTGCTGATCCACTGGATGATTCCGGTGATGCCACTGGCGGTGTGTTTCGCGCTGGCCGCGATCGTGTCACCGACCGATCCTGTGGCGGTCGGCGCGATCGCTGCCAAGGCACCGATTCCCAAGCGCCTGATGCACATCCTGGAAGGCGAGTCACTGCTCAACGATGCCTCCGGCCTGGTCTGCTTCCGCTTCGCGGTGGCGGCGGTGATGACCGGTACCTTCTCGTTGGCGACCGCCTCGCTGACCTTCGTGTGGGTGGCGGTGGCCGGCCTGGCCGTCGGCGTGGCGGTCACCCTGGGCGTGTCCACGTTCCAGCGCTGGCTGTGGCGCCGTTTCGGCGAAGAGCCGGGCGCGGCGATGCTGGTCAACCTGTTGATCCCGTTCGCGGCGTACCTGCTGGCCGAAGAGATCAATGCTTCGGGCATCCTCGCTGCGGTCGCAGCGGGTATTTCGATGAGCTACGTGGAAATGACCGGCCGTGTCTCCGGCAGCATGCGCGTGCAGCGCGCCGGCGTCTGGAACATGCTGCAGTTCAGCTTCAACGGCATCATGTTCGTGCTGCTGGGCGAGCAGCTGCCGGGCATCGTCGAACGCGCCACTACCACAATGAACGAGAGCGGCCACCAGAGCGCGTGGTGGCTGCTGGTGTACGTGCTGGTGATCAACGCGACGCTGATCGCGCTGCGCCTGCTGTGGGTGTGGCTGTCGCTGCGCTGGAACCTGCTGCGTGCGCGTCGCCGTGGCCTGGAGCGTGGCGAGGCACCGAACTGGCGCATCGTGGTGGCCACCTCGGTGGCGGGTGTGCGTGGTGCGATCACCCTGGCCGGCGTGCTGACGCTGCCATTGTTCCTGCCCGATGGCAGCCCGTTCCCGGCACGCGACCTGGTGATCTTCCTGGCTGCTGCGGTGATCCTGTGCTCGCTGGTCGGCGCCAGCGTGGCGCTGCCGCAGCTGTTGAAGGGTCTGCAGCTGCCGGCCGATTCGGGTGAGCGCAAGGAAGAGGATCTCGCCCGCAAGCTGTCCTCGAAGGCCGCGTTGGCGGGCGTGGAGCGCATGCGCCAGCAGCTGGTGCTGAACCAGAACACCGAGAACGTGCAGCTGTACAACGACGCCGCATCGCGGGTGAGCCTGCTGTATCAGCGGCATCTGGACCGCGACAACCCCGACGTGGACCCGGAGAAGGTGAACCGGATGGAGATGGGCTACCGCCAGCTGCGCAGCGCCGGCCTCAATGCCGAACGCGAGGAACTGTTCCGGCTGACCCGCCGCGGCGTGGTGTCGGACGAGATCGCACGGCGGCTGATCCGCAACCTCGACCTGCTGGAATCGCGCAAGCGCGAGTGAACGGTATGCCGACCGGGCTGCCGATCGGGGTCAGATCCCTTTCCGCAGGAAAGGGATCTGACCCCGCCCCGGGACGGCCGGTTACTCCGGCTTCTGTTCCAGGAAATACGCCTCGACCTTGCCCTTGACCTTGATGGTCATCGGGTTGCCGCGACGGTCACGAGCCTTGCCGGCCTGCACGCGGATCCAGCCTTCGCTGACCGAGTATTCCTCGACGTTGTCGCGCTCGACATCGTTGAAGCGCACGCCGACGCCGCGCTCCAGGGCCTGCGCATCGTGGAAGGGGCTGGCCGGGTTGATCGCCAGGTGGTCGGGAGGGGTATCGCTCATCGCTTCATTCACAGTGACGGCCACCACGGCCGGCTTCAGCAGTACAGGATAAACCGTAGAATGCCCCCCTGCTCCCGAGGACGTTCCGCCATGCCTGACAACAGCGACTATTTCGACTTCGAGGAAGACGCCCACGATTTCGACGAGGACGACTTCGAGGCGCGGGTCTGGAACCTGCTCGTGCTGATCAACCCCGGTGACGAAGAGCTGGCCCTGCAGCAGTTCAACCGCTGGCGCGAGCATCTGTCCGAGGACGGCCAGCCGCTGGAAGCCGACAGCGACTGGCTGCCGGCGCTGTTCACGGCCATCGCCTGGCAGTCGGGCTTCGAGGTCGAGCGTGATGATTTCGATTCGCTGCAGTCGGCGGTGAACGAGCTGTCGGCGCGCTTCAACCTGCAGCTGGACTGGGGTGGCGACCTGGACGACGAGGATTTCGCGGCGGACCTGGACGGCGTGCAGCTGATGAGCACCGCCTTCGACCGCCTGCGCGAGCACAACTACACGCTGTGGAGCGTGGATGCCGGCAACGACGGCTTCAGTGGCTGGATGGCGCTGACCCGCGATGACGACGCCCTGCTGGCGCTGTGCTCGCTGCTGAACGTGGAAGTGCGCCTGGGCAGCGACCCGTTCTGAGATTCACCGGTAGCGCCGGGCATGCCCGGCGGCTTCTCGCCGTGCTGCGCGCTCGTCGGTCGCGGTCCGGCGCTACCCGTACCAGCCTACGGCTGGTACTGCGCCCTAGCGTTGGCGATCACCGCCTTCACCTGCGCCCGGTCCACATGCCGGGAGATGGCGACCGCACCCAGCGCGAGTGCCTGCGCACGCAGCTCGGCGGTGACATCGTAATGCGCCCCGCTGGCCTTGTTCTGGAAGGCCCGTGGAGGAATGCCGAGCTGCGCCGCCATTGCGTGCAGCTCGGCCAGGGTATCGGCCATCAGGTGCGCCCAGCGCTGACCGCGCCAGGGATGCACCGCGTCATCGACGTAGACCGACACCGCCGCCGCCGGATCAGGCCTGCGGCTTGCCGTCGGCGTCGGCGGCCGTAGCGGCCTCGGCGTCGGCAGCGCCTTCGGCGCCGGCAGTGTCCGTAGCCGCTTCATCGGACGCTTCGCCTTCAGCGGCTGCATCTTCAGCCTGCTCGCTGGCGAACTCGGCCACCAGCTTGTCCAGGTACTCCTCGGCGGTCTGGCCCGCTTCGGCGGCCAGGGTGTCGAGCAGCTTCTGCATCAGCTCGGAATATTCCAGGGTGACCTTGCGGCCTTCGGCTTCCTGCACGTTGGACAGGTGCTTGAGCATGGCCAGCATCGGCACCGGGTTGTCGGCGTTGCCCATGGTCTGGCCACCGATGGCCAGCAGCCACTCACGGCCCTGCAGGCCGATGGCGGCCACGGCCTGGCCGTCCTCGTTCACCAGCACGGCATGGTTCTGCACCTGCTGCTGGGCGTTCAGACGGAGGAACGGGCGCTTGGCCTGCTGCTTCTTGCGCTTGTCGCGCTTGGCCTTGGACAACTTGGACATGGGGGTGTGATCACCTGGAGTCGGAAAGACCGCCATTGTACTGGGTGCCGCGCTGCGCGCTCGCCGGGCATGGCCCGGCGCTACCTCGGTGTGCCCGGATGCGGTAGCGCCGGGCCATGCCCGGCGAAGACGGGTCAGGGGGCAGCGCCCTTTCCTGCGGAACGGGATCCGACCCCGGTCTCACCCTGCGCGGCCTGCACGTCCGGGTCCACGGTGGTTGCCGACAGGCCTACCTGCGGCCCGGCGCCGGCCAGCGCAGCTTCCTCGGCGGCCTTGGTCATCACCACGATGCTGATGCGGCGGTTGATCGGGTTCTGCGGATCGGCCTTGTCAAACAGCACCGACGAAGACAAGCCGACCACGCGGGTGATCTTGCTGTCTTCCAGGCCGCCATCGATCAGCGCGCGGCGCGCGGCATTGGCGCGGTCGGCGCTCAGTTCCCAGTTGCCGTAACCGCGCGCGGCCGAATAGGCAGTGATGTCGGTGTGGCCGGTCAGGCTGATCCGGTTCGGCACGTGGTTCAGGTACTCGGCCAGTTCGTGCAGGATCTGCTGCGTGTACGGCTTCAGGGTGGCGCTGCCGAGGTCGAACATCGGCCGGTTCTGCTTGTCCACGATCTGGATGCGCAGGCCTTCCGGGGTCAGGTCCAGCAGCAGCTGGTCCTTGAACGGTTCCAGCGCCTGGCTGCGGCTGATCGCTTCCTGCAGTTCCTTCATCAGCGCTTCCAGCTGCTGCTTGTCGCGCTGCTGCTCGTCCACCGGCTGCGGTATCGACTTCTGCTGGTTCTGGAAGGGATCGTTGCTGTTGCCGCGCGAAACATCGGTGGCGCCGCCGAGCTTGATCATCGAGGTGCTGGCACCGCCCGGCCCGGCCATGCCCGGCGCCGGCGTCGCGCTGGAGCCGACCAGCGGGCTGGGGTTGCGGAAGTACTCGGAAATGGCCGCGCGCTCGGGCTTGCTGGTGCTGGCCATCAGCCACAGCACCAGGAAGAAAGCCATCATCGCGGTCACGAAGTCGGCATAGGCCACCTTCCACGAACCGCCATGGTGGGCAGCGTGGCCGGCCTTCTTGACCCGGCGGACGATGACGGTGGGCTTGGTCTCGGCCATGGCTTACTTGACCGTCTTCAGGTGCTGCTCGAAATCGGAGAACGCCGGGCGCACGTTCGACGGCAGCGTCTTGCGGGCGAACTCCAGCGCGATCTTCGGGTTGTAGCCGCGCAGGCAGGCCAGCAGGGCGGTCTTCACCGACTCGTAGATGCGGCTGTCCTGCTCGGCACGGGCTTCCATCGCCGAGGCCATCGGGCCGACGAAGCCATAGCCCAGCAGGATGCCGAGGAAGGTGCCGACCAGCGCGCCGGCCACGTGGCCACCCACTTCGACGATGTCGC
Source organism: Stenotrophomonas sp. FW305-C-20-S1 (assembly GCF_058783335.1). Lineage (NCBI taxonomy): Bacteria > Pseudomonadati > Pseudomonadota > Gammaproteobacteria > Lysobacterales > Lysobacteraceae > Stenotrophomonas > Stenotrophomonas sp. FW305-C-20-S1. The sequence continues at coordinate 75,005 of NZ_JBYTEK010000015.1, forward strand.
CGCCGATCGAGCCCATGGTGATGACGATGCCCAGCACTGCCGCCACGATGCCGAAACCGGGCAGGCCGTCGGCGACCTTGGTCAGCACCTGCGACGGCGCCATCGCTTCGGCGTGGTGCTTTTCCAGCTCCAGCTCCAGCAGTGGCTCCAGCTCATGCGGCTCGATGTTGCTGCCGATCATCAGGCGCAGGCAGTCGGTGATGAAGTCGATCAGGTGGTGGTCGGCCTGCACCTTCGGGTAGTTCCCGAACAGCGCGCTTTCGGCCGGGCGCTCGACATGGTCTTCCAGCGCCATGAAGCCTTCACGGCGGGCCTTGTTGAGCAGTTCGTAGACCAGACTGAGGACGTCGATGTAGTCCTGCTGCTTGTAGCGCGGGCCCTTGAACACGCCGACCATGGCCTGCAGCGTCTGCTTGACCGTCTTGGCCGGGGTGCCGACCAGGAACGCACCCAGCGCGGCACCGCCGATGATGACCAGTTCGTAGGGCTGCCACAGCGCCCCAAGGCGGCCGTGTGCGCCGAGGTAGCCGCCCAGCACGCTGATGATGACGACCAGGAATCCAACGATGATGAGCATGGCGCGACGCAAGGAGGGGGGATATCTCCTTGTCGGCCTGACACCGGTGTTTCTGAAGAGGGAATTCTGTGAAGTCGGTCAGCGGGGCATTGCGGCGCGTGTCAGCCCGCCACGCCGGCCTCCGCGCCGCCACGCTGCAGCGGATCGGGCCACGGCTCGCCGTTGCCGGTGAATGAAAGTGAGACCGAGTTCAGGCAGTGGCGCTCGTAGGTGGGCGGCGGACCGTCCGGGAACACGTGGCCCAGATGGCTGCCACAGCGGGCGCAGGTGATCTCGGTGCGGACCATGCCATGGCTGGTGTCGCGGATCTCGCGCACGTGCGACGGGTCGAACGGGGCGAAGAAACTGGGCCAGCCGGTGCCCGAATCGAACTTGGTGCTGGAGCGGAACAAGGGCAGGGCGCACAGCCGGCAGCAGTAGACGCCCTCGCGCTTGTTGTCGAGGAATACCCCGCAGAACGGCGCCTCGGTGCCGTGCTGCAGCAGCACGCGGCGCTCCTCGGCGCTGAGCCCGGCGACCAGGGCGTCGGTCTGCGTGGCGGTGGGGGGCGTCAGATCGAAAGCGCTCATGCCGGCTCTCCGTGGGGTTGTGGCCTGGGATGCCAGCAGACGTGGGGGTGTCGGCACACGCTTGCAAGTGTGATGGCCGTTCATGGCCGGCACACAGGGGCAGGCGCAGGGTAAGGGTGGCCCACCCTGGAGCGCGCGATGAAACCCCGCCTAGTCCTGTTGCTGTCGGCCCTGTTGCCTCTGCTTGCCCAGGCGCAGGTTCCCACCGGCAGTCCGACCGCCACCCGCAGCAGCGCGACGGTGGCACCGCCGCCTGTCGCCCCGCCACCGCAGGCGTCGCGCCCGCAGCCGCAGGTGCTGCCCTCGCCGCAGCCGGCACAGCCGATCCGATCGACCGGCCCGGCCCAGGTGACCCCCACGCCCGCGCCGGCGCTGCCGGACAAGGTCTACGACCGCAACGGCCGCATCGTTCCCGGCGTCAAACCGGTCGGCCCCAACCGCGTGTTCGACTCGCGCACCGGCCGCTACTACGACAGCGTACCGACCGGCGACGGCCAGCAGATCAAGCGCTGACCCCAGCGCCCGCAAGCAATCGCGCGACCCAAAGAGAGCGCAGCGACCCGCTGTCGCTCTTTTTCTTTTTCTTTTTCCGTGGCTGGCGCCCGCATGAACCTGTCCAAGGCCGGGCGGGTGGGCTGTGCGGGGGCGTAAGCGCCATGGGCCCGAGGCATGCCTCGGGCGGATTGGGCAGGACGCCCAACCCCGGTCTTGCCGTGTGCGCAGGACAGCGCACACGAGCAAGGCGCGCCCGAGCCTACAGGGGTGAGGGCGCTTTGCTTGCGAAGTACTGCTTCGCAAGCGCCCGAACGCACAGCCGCTAGCGGCTGGGCCGGTCTGGGGATTCACGGCGTCCCCTGCACAGCCCACCCGCCCGGCCTCACCCGCAATGCTGGAAGCATGCGCAGCCACGAGGGGCTCAGCCGTTGGCAGGAAACCCGCCACCCACATGAACGCCGGAAAACAGCCCCCGCCCTGCACACCCCGCATCACCCGTTTTTCGCCTGCGATTAACCGCACCAAGACCAAGGTGGACCTGCGCCGGCATCCCTGTCGTCGCGCTTCCCTCGTCTCCTTGGAATACGATCATGGCCAACCAGCAGAACCGTCATCCCGGCAAGGAACAGCAGGGCAAAACACCGCAGGAACAGCAGCGCCAGCAGCAACAGCAACAGCAGCCGAACGAGCAGCAGAAGAAGAATCCGCAACAGGGTTCCATGAAGAACCCGCAGCAGCGCTGATGCAGCCAGGGGCCAGAGCCCGCGTTGCGGGGTCTGGTCCCGCTGCCGCCAGTCGGTTCAATCCGGAATCGGCAGCGCCCAGGTCTCCTTGACCTCTTCCATCACGATGTAGCTCTTCGACTCACGCACATGTGGCAGGGTCAGCAGGGTGCTGCCGAGCAGCTTGCGATAGGACGCCATCTCGCTGATCCGTGCCTTCAGCAGGTAATCGAAATCGCCCGACACCAGATGGCATTCCAGCACGTTGGGCAGCTTCAGCGCCGAACGCCGGAATTCCTCGAAGATGTCGCCGGATTTGTAGGCCAGGCTGATCTCCACGAACACCAGCAGGCTTGCTTTCAGCGCGCTGGGGTCCAGGTGCGCGTGGTAGCCGGTGATCACCGCTTCGCGCTCCAGCCGGCGCACACGCTCGGTGCACGGGGTGGTCGACAGGCCGACCCGTTCGCCCAGCTCGGTGAAGGAAATGCGGCCTTCGGCCTGCAGGATGCGCAGGATCTTGCGGTCGATCTTGTCCAGCTCGCGGGGACGGGTGGCCATGGGCGTCAAGCTCGGGGAATGAATCACAGGGAAATATCCTGACTGCATTGCTGAAATCAGGCAAATCATCTGGATACGGAAGAATATACTTCCCCGATTATGGCCCCTGCGCACGCAAATGCAGGGAATGATCGGGTTGGAGAATTCCCATGCGAGTCCTAGTCCTCGGCAGCGGCGTGATCGGCACCACCAGTGCCTGGTACCTGCGACAGGCCGGGTTTGAAGTCACGGTCGTCGACCGCCAGCCCGGTCCCGCGCTGGAAACCAGCTTCGCCAATGCCGGCCAGCTGTCATTCGGCTACACCTCGCCGTGGGCTGCCCCGGGCGTGCCGAAGAAGGCCATCGGCTGGCTGTTCGAAAAGCACGCACCGCTGGCGATCAAGCCGGGCATGGACCTGGCCCAGTACCGCTGGCTGTGGCAGATGCTGCGCAACTGCACCCACGAGCGCTACGCGATCAACAAGGCGCGCATGGTGCGCATGTCCGAGTACAGCCGCGACTGCCTGAACGAGCTGCGTGCGCAGATCGGCATCGATTTCGAAGGGCGCGACCTGGGCACCACCCAGCTGTTCCGCACCCAGCAGCAGCTGGATGCATCGGCGCAGGACATCGAGATCCTGGCCCAGTACGGCGTGCCGTACGAAGTGCTGGATCGCGCCGGCATCATCAAGGCCGAGCCTGCGCTGGCCCACGTCGATGGCCTGGTGGGTGCGCTGCGCCTGCCGCGCGACCAGACCGGCGATTGCCAGCTGTTCACCCGCCGCCTGGCGCAGATGGCGGCCGAAGCGGGGGTCGAGTTCCGTTACGACCAGGACATCACCGGCGTTGAATTCGACGGCGACCGCATCACCGGCGTGCGCATCGGCGGCACGCTGGAAACCGCGGACCGCTTCGTGGTCGCACTGGGCAGCTATTCGCCGGGACTGGTCGCGCCGCTGGGCATGCGCCTGCCGGTGTATCCGCTGAAGGGCTACTCGCTGACCCTGCCGATCACCGATCCGGCGATGGCACCCACCTCGACCATCCTCGATGAGAGCTACAAGGTGGCGGTGACCCGCTTCGACAACCGCATCCGCGTCGGTGGCATGGCCGAGGTGGCCGGTTTCGACCTGTCGCTGTCGCCGCGCCGCCGCGAGACGCTGGAGCTGGTGGTGCGCGACCTGTACCCGAAGGGCGGTGACCTGGCCAAGGCCGAGTTCTGGACCGGCCTGCGCCCGGCCACGCCGGACGGCACGCCGGTGATCGGCGCCACGCCGTTCCGCAACCTGTTCCTCAACACCGGCCACGGCACGCTGGGTTGGACCATGGCCTGCGGCTCGGGCCGCTACCTGGCCGACCTGATGAGCGCGCGCCAGCCGCAGATCAGCACCGAAGGCCTGGATATCTTCCGCTACGGCCAGTACCGCCACGCCCCGCAACATGAGAACCGCACATGCGTCCTGCCCGCGCGCTGATCGACCTGGGCGCACTGCGCAGCAACTATCGCCTGGCCCGTGAACTGGGCGGCGGCAAGGCGCTGGCGATCCTCAAGGCCGATGCCTATGGCCACGGTGCGGTGCGCTGTGCGCAGGCACTGGAAGGCGAGGCCGACGGCTTTGGCGTGGCCACCATCGAAGAAGCGCTGGAACTGCGCCAGGCCGGCATCCGTGCGCCGATCCTGCTGCTGGAAGGCATCTTCGAGCCCAGCGAAATGGCGCTGGTGGCCGAGCATGACCTGTGGTTCTCGGTCGGTTCGCCGTGGCAGCTGGAAGCGCTGGTCGCGTTCGACAGCCCGCGGCCGCTGACGGTGTGGCTGAAGCTGGACAGCGGCATGCACCGGCTGGGCCTGGACGTTCCTGGTTTCCGCGCCGCGCACGCGCGTTTGTCTGCACTGCCGCAGGTGGCGCGCATCGTGATGATGACCCACCTGGCACGCGCCGATGAACTGGACAGCGAGCGTACCCGTGAGCAGGCCGCGACCTTCGTCGAGGCCATCGATGGTCTTGAAGGCGAGACCAGCATCTGCAATTCGCCGGCGCTGCTGGGCTGGCCGGACGTGCGCAGTGACTGGGTGCGCCCGGGCCTGATGCTGTACGGCGCCAATCCGCTGCCGGACAACAGTGAACTCACCGCGCGCCTGCGCCCGGTGATGACGATGCAGTCCAAGGTGTTCGCCGAGCGCTGGATCGAAGCCGGCGAGCCGGTCGGCTACGGTGCGCGCTTCGTGGCCAAGGCGCGCACACGCGTGGGCGTGGTCGCACTGGGCTATGCCGATGGTTATCCGCAGTTCGCCCCCAATGGCACGCCGGTGCTGATCGATGGCCAACCCGGTGGGCTGATCGGCCGCGTGTCGATGGACATGCTGACCGTGGACCTGACCGCGCATGCGCAGGCCGGTGTCGGCAGCGTGGTGGAACTGTGGGGTACGGCGCCGACCCTGTCCGAGCTGGCGCCGCGCTGCGGTGTCAGTGCCTACCAGCTGCCGTGCGGCGTCAAGCGCGTGGCACGCGTCTACCAGGACTGACCGGCTCTGGTAGCTGCCGACCTTGGTCGGCGCTGTGGCTGCGTGTCGACCAAGGTCGACACCTACCGGATCGGATCAGCGCTGCGCACGGCTCTGGTAGCTGCCGACCTTGGTCGGCGCTGTGAATGCGTGTCGACCAAGGTCGACACCTACCGGATCGGATCAGACCCTGGTCGGCGCTGCGAATGCGTGTCGACCAAGGTCGACACCTACCGGGCAGCGGTAACGCGTGAGGTCAGCTGGCGCTTCACCCAGTCATCGATCAGGCGCTTTTCATAGCGCAGCGGATCGGTATCGCTCTTCAGGCCGATGTTGTGCAGGTAGCCGCTGTCGCTCAGGCGGGCGTCGCCTTCGTCGATGATGCGCCCGCTGGCGTCCTTCAGCGTGTACTGAAGGGTGATCCGCGGCGGGTAGATGTCGCGCATGATCCGGATGTCGCGGCCACGCGGGCCGTGCCAGGGCTCGTAGTCGCCTGCGCGCTTGACGTCCACCAGGGTCACCTCCAGCGTCTGCCCGGCCTGCAGGGGCTTGGCGGCGCTGGTCTGCACGTAGCGTGCCAGCTGCTGCACCCAGTCCCCGCGTTCGGCCTCGAAGCGGTTGGTGCTCTGGCGGATCTCGGTGAACTTGGCCGGATCATTCCATTGCACGCTGACCGGGCCATCGGCCTGTAGTGCGCGCGGCGCATCGGGCGCGGTCACCGTCCGCGGCGCGGCGGCCACGCTGCCCACGGCAAGCATGCCGGCCAGCAGCAGGGCGGTTGAAAGCGAACCTTTCATGGCAGTCTCCTGCGTCCCCGAAGCGGGGAGGATGATGATCTCGGATCGAGTGTGATCCCGCCGCGGGGCCGCAGCAATGGCCAGTAGCGTCAAATGCGTCAACAGTTGCCGCCAATTCATGGTCGTCAACCCTGACTGACGGCGCTTGACGCTGTGAATACGCACTCTGGAAGATGCTGTACCTCCATCCGGTCTTTTCCTCCCACGCCCTTGTCCACACTGCCGCCCCTCGTGGAGCGCTCACCCTTGATGGTGCCGACGCCCGAAACCGACCTGCACCATGGCGTGCTTGAGCGCATCCACGCAGGTTTCTGTGTGATCCAGGTGCTGTTCGATGGCGACGAGGCGATCGACTACCGCTTCCTCGAGGTCAACGATGCCTTCGAGCGCCACACCGGCCTGAAGGATGCCTGTGGCAAGCGCATGAGCACGCTGGAGCCACATCACGAAGGCGACTGGTTCCGGATCTACGGCGAAGTGGCGCGGACCGGGCGACCGGCCCAGTTCGAAATGGATGCCCGTGCCCTCGGGCGCACGTTCGCCGTGGATGCCGTTCGGGTTGGCCAGCCGGGCGAGGACAAGGTCGGCATCCTGTTCTTCGACGTGACCGCGCGCAAGCAGATGGAAGTGGAACTGGGCGAGAGCGAGGCCCGTTTCAGTGCGTTGGCCGATGGCCTGCCGATGCCGGTGTGGGTGCTGGACGAGCGCGGCCACGCCCGCTTCGTCAACAGTGCCTTCAGCGAGTTCTTCGGCGGCGACGAGAACCGTGTGCCGGAAGATGTCTGGCGCGGCCTGGTGCATCCCGACGATGCGTCGGTATTTGAATACGAACTGCAGGAAGCACTGAAGGCGCAGCGTTCGATGCATGCGTTGGTGCGTGCGCGTCGTGCCGATGGGCAGTGGCGCTGGCTGGAAATGAACGCACGTCCGCGCTTTTCGCGGATGGGCCGCTTCATCGGCCTGGCCGGCAGCAGCCCGGATGTCACCGAGCGCCGCGAGATCGAACTGGCGCGCGAGGAACTGCTGCAGTCCGAGCGTGCCGCGCGCAGTGCGGCCGAAAACATGGCGCGGCTGAAGGATGAGTTCCTGGCCACGCTGTCGCACGAGCTGCGCACGCCGCTGACCACGATCCTGGGCTGGAGTGAACTGCTGCTGCAGCGCGTGGATTCCACCAGCCCGCTGTACAAGGGCCTGGGCGTGATCGCCAACAGCGCGACCGCGCAGAAGCGGTTGATCTCGGACATGCTCGACCTCAGCAGCATGCTGCTGGGCAAGGTGCAGCTGGAAGTGGAAGTGCTGGACCTGCGCGACCAGTTGAACGAAGCGATGGGCGCACAGGAGCTGGTGGCCGAGGGCAAGGCGCTGGACGTCACCCTGCAGCTGCCGGCACAGCCCTGCCAGGTGCTGGGCGATGCCACCCGGCTGCAGCAGGTGTTCTGGAACCTGTTGTCCAACGCGATCAAGTTCACCCCGGCCGAAGGCCGCATCGACGTGCAGCTGCAGGCCGATGGCAACTATTGGACGATCACCGTGCGCGATACCGGCGACGGTATCGCGCCGGAGTTCCTGAACCATCTGTTCAGCCGCTTCCGCCAGGCCGACGGCACCACCACCCGCCGCCATGGCGGTCTGGGCCTGGGCCTGGCCATCGTGCAGCAGCTGGTCGAACTGCACGGCGGTTCGGTCAGCGCGGCCAGCGATGGCCACGGTCACGGCTCCACCTTCACCGTGCGCCTGCCGCAGCATCTGCCCGATGCCGAACGGCGTCCGCTGCGCGAGGTCGTCAGCGGTCCGATCCTGGAACCGATGGTGGTCGAACCGTACCCGCTGCGTGGCCTGCATGTGCTGGCGGTGGAAGACCAGCCTGAAGTGCTGGAGTACCTGCGGCGCATGCTGGAAGAGCAGGGCGCCAGCGTGTCCGCCGCCAGTTCGGCGGGCGAAGCGCTGGCGCTGCTGGCCGACAATGGCCACCTGCAGTACCAGGTGCTGCTGACCGACATCGGCATGCCGGGCATGGATGGCTATGGCCTGGTAAGCACGTTGCGGCAGGACCTGGGCGTGGACGCGGCAGCGCTGCCGGCGGTAGCGGTGACGGCGCTGGCGCGCGCCGACGACCGCCGCCGCGCGCTGGCCTCGGGCTTCCAGGAGCATGTGGCCAAGCCGTATTCGGTGGCGCAGCTGGTGGGTGTGGTGCGGCGCGTGCAGGCCACGCGCGGGGACAGCCTGCTGCACTGAGCATTCACGGACGATCGGCGACCCTGCAGTTCAGGAGGTCGCCGATGTCCCGTATTGCTCCACGAATCCATACCGATCCCGCGCAGATCGCGCACCTGGAAGCCCTGTTGCCGCAGCTGCGCGGGGAGACCCAGGTGCAGCTGACCCTGCACGATGGCCGACGCCTGCTGGGCACGGTTGCGGTGCAGCCGACGCTGCAGCAGTACCGCAACGACGCCGGCGACGAAGGCAGCAATGGCCAGCTGCGGCTGGACGATCTTGATGCGCCGGTGCAGCAGCATCACGTGTGGCTGGATGAAATCGCCAGCATCCGCAGGTTGCCGCCGAGGCTCTGACGGCAGCACATTGCTGCATCCACGCATGGCGTGGATCTACTGTAGAGCCACGCCACGCGTGGCCGCGATGGTCAACGTTCGAACAGGCGTAGAGCCACGCCATGCGTGGCTGCGGTGATCATTCGAACAGTAGAGCCACGCCATGCGTGGCTGCGATGGTCAATGTTCGAACAGCGTTGCCGTCGCTTCGAACCTGCGCGCATACGCGCGCTCCTCGGCCACCCGTGCCACTTCATCGTCTGCCAGATCCGGCGCGCCGTAGACCGCGTAGGCCACGCTGCCATCGGCGCCGTGGCCAACCTGGTGCAGGCGGTAGCGGGAATGGCCGCCGCCGGTGTCCTCCGGGTAATGCACGGGGGGATGGCTGCCTTCCAGGTCCATTTCACTGTTGTCGACGACACCTCCGACGAACAAGGCTCGCATGCAGGATCTCCATGGGTTGCGGGGGAGCTTCTACCCTGAGCGCTGGCATGTTGCTGCGGCATCAAGGCAACGTTGAAGTTTCGCAAAGCGGCGTTCGGGGCCGGGCCGGACAAGCCGGTACAATGGACGGCCCTCACGCTTCCAGTACCCGCGCCGATGGCATCCAGCGACGACGCCCCCCTGCAGACCCTGTTCCTGCCGTTCTCCGGCGGCGCCCTGCGCTGGCCGGAGGGTCCGGTGGCCTTCCTGCGCGCCCGTGACGGCTGGCCCCTGCGCGAGCAGGCCGGCGGCCGCCAGGTGGATTGCGAGCAGAGCTTCGCCCCGTTCGCGCAGCCGCTGCAGCAGGCCGCTGGCTGGACCGTCTGCGGGCAGCTGGATGATGTTGCCGGCCGCGGCCGTTACCCGCTGGTGCTGGTGCTGCCGCCGCGCCAGCGCGAGGAAGCCCGCGCGCTGTTCGCCCGTGCCCTGGCGCTGGTCGCCGAGGGTGGCCGCATCGTGGCCTGCCAGCACAACAACGAAGGCGCACGTTCCGGCGAAGGCGACCTGAAGCAGTTGACCGGACTCGGCGGCAGCCTGACCAAGAACCACTGCCGCGTGTTCTGGACTGCACCGCTGCAGGGCCAGCACGATGCGGACCTGGCCAAGCGCTGGGCCACGCTGGACGCGGTGCGGCCGATCGTCGGCGGCCGTTTCCTCAGCCGTCCGGGCGTGTTCGCCTGGGACCGCATCGACCCGGCGTCGGCCCTGCTGGCCGAGCATCTGCCGGCCGACCTGGCCGGGCGTGCAGCTGACCTCGGTGCCGGTTACGGCTACCTGTCGCGTGAACTGCTGGAACGCTGCCCGAAGATCACCGCGCTGGACCTGTACGAGGCCGAGAAGCGCGCGCTGGACCTGGCCGAACTCAATCTGGCGCCGCCACCGCGCCACGTGCCGCTGCGCTTCCTGTGGCGCGACGTCACCGCCGGTATCGAGCCGGACTACGACGTCATCATCAGCAACCCGCCGTTCCACACGCCCTCGCGTGCGGATCGCCCGGACATCGGCCAGCGCTTCATCGCCGTGGCCGCGCAGGCGCTGCGCCCGGGTGGGCGCCTGTACGTGGTGGCCAACCGCCACCTGCCCTACGAGTACACGCTCAACGAGAGCTTCGGCGCGGTGCGCGTGGTTGCCGAGCGCGATGGCTTCAAGCTGGTCGAAGCGGTGAAGGGCAAGGGGAAGGCCCGGTGAAGCTGGTCAAGCACATCGCCAACCTCGGCTACGGCAGCCGCAAGCAGGTGCAGTGGATGTTCCGCGAAGGCCGCGTCACCGACGCCGATGGCGAGGTGCTCTACGCCGACGACCAGGTGCCGCATGAAGCGGTGCGGGTGGACGGCGAGCCGCTGGACCCGCCGGTGGGCCTGGCGCTGGCGATGTACAAGCCGGCCGGCTACACCTGCTCGACCAAGGACAAGGGCCGCTTGATCTACGACCTGCTGCCGCCGCGCTTCCGCGACCGCGACCCGGTGCTGTCCACCGTCGGCCGCCTGGACCGCGAGACCAGCGGCCTGTTGCTGCTGACCGACGACGGCAACCTGCTGCATCGGATCATTTCGCCGAAGTCGAAGCTGCCCAAGGTTTACGAAGTGGAGCTGGCCGAAGACCTGCGTGGTGACGAGGTGGCGCTGTTTGCCAGCGGCACGCTGATGCTGGAAGCGGAGAAGACGCCCCTGCTGCCGGCTGAACTGCAGGTGCTCGGGCCGCGCAGGGCGCGCCTGGTACTGCACGAGGGCCGCTACCATCAGGTACGCCGCATGTTCGCTGCCACAGGCAACCACGTGCAGGCACTGCACCGCAGCCGTGTTGGTGGCCTGGACCTGCAGGGACTGGCCGAAGGGCAATGGCGGCTGCTGACCTCCACCGATCTGGATACGTTGTTCGCTCCATGACCTCCATCGCTGCGCTGCCGTTCCTGCCCGACGCCGTCATCTTCGACATGGACGGCCTGATGATCGACAGCGAGCGTGTGTCGCTTGCATGCTGGAGCGAAGCGGCGGAGGAGTTCGGCCTGCCCCTGGATGCCAGCTTCTTCGTGCGCATGGTCGGCCTTGGCGACCGCGACAGCCAGGCGCTGTTGCGCCAGCAGGGCATCGAAGACAGCATGATCGAGGCCATGGCCGCGCGTTGCCATGATCTGTACGAGGAGCGCACGCAGACCGGGCTGCCGCTGCGGCCGGGCATCCTGGAACTGCTGGAGTTGTTGAAGGCGCACGCGGTGCCGCGCGCGGTGGCGACCACTACGCGGCAGCCGCGGGCCAACCGCAAGCTGGCTGCAGCCGGGCTGCTGCCATACTTCGATGCGGTGATCACCAGTGGCGATGTGGCGCGGCCGAAGCCGGCGCCGGACATCTACCTGCTGGCCGCGCAGCGGCTGGGACAGGCGCCGGAACGTTGCCTGGCGCTGGAGGATTCGCCGGCGGGAACCCGTGCCGCGCTGGCGGCCGGCATGACCGTGATCCAGGTACCGGACCTGGTGCATCCCGATGAAGAACTGCGCGCGCTGGGCCACCGCATCGTCGGCTCGCTGGTGGACGCGCACGCGCTGCTGCTGCCGCTGCTGCCGAGGTAACGGTGGGGGATGGTGGGTGATGGTGGGTGCCGACCGTTGGCCGGCACGCTTCACCGTTCTCGCCGGGCATGGCCCGGCGCTACCGCCCTGGCAGGTGCCACCTTGAAGCTGGTGGGTGCCGACCGTTGGTCGGCACGCTTCACCGCTCTCGCCGCGCATGGCCCGGCGCTACCGCTCTGGTAGGTGCCAACCTTGGTTGGCACGCTTTCAGATCACACTCTGCCGAACACCAGCGCCGCGTTGGTGCCACCGAAGCCGAAGCTGTTGGACATCACCGTATCCAGCCTCTGCTCGCGGCTTTCGCGCAGGATCGGGAAGCCTTCCACCCTCGGGTCCAGCTCGCCGATGTTGGCCGAGCCGGCCACGAAGCCATCGCGCATCATCAGCAGGCAGTAGATCGCTTCATGCACGCTGGCGGCGCCCAGCGAATGGCCCGACAGCGCCTTGGTCGAGGACAGCGGCGGAATCGCATCGCCGAACACCTCGCGGATCGCACCCAGCTCGGTCACATCGCCCAGCGGGGTCGAGGTGCCGTGGGTGTTGAGGTAATCCAGCGGACGGTCCACATTCTGCAGCGCCATCTTCATGCAGCGCACGGCGCCTTCGCCGGACGGCGCGACCATGTCGGCGCCATCGGAGGTCACGCCATAGCCGATCAGCTCGGCATGGATGTGCGCGCCACGTGCCACCGCGTGTTCGTAGTCCTCCAGCACCAGCATGCCGCCACCGCCGGCGATGACGAAGCCATCGCGGTCCTTGTCATACGGGCGCGAGGCGCTGGCGGGGGTGTCGTTGAAGCTGGTGGACAGTGCGCCCATCGCATCGAACATCACGCTCATCGACCAGTGCAGGTCTTCACCGCCGCCGGCGAACATGATGTCCTGCGCGCCGTGGCGGATGAGGTCGGCAGCCGCACCGATGCAGTGCGCCGAGGTCGCGCATGCGGCCGACAGCGAGTAGCTGACGCCCTTGATCTGGAATGCGGTGGCCAGGCAGGCCGACACGGTCGAGCACATCGTGCGCGGCACCATGTACGGACCCACTTTGCGCACGCCACGGCTGCGCAGCAGATCCACCGCACCCACCTGCCATTCGCTGGAGCCACCGCCGGAACCGGCGATCAGGCCGGTGCGCAGGCCGCTGACCTGTTCCGGGGTCAGGCCCGCATCGGTGATGGCATCGGCCATCGCCAGGTAGGCGAAGGCAGCGGCATCGCTCATGAAGCGCTTCTGCTTGCGGTCGATCAGCGCATCCAGGTCGAGGTCGACGCGACCGCCGACCTGGCTGCGCAGGCCGGCTTCGGCGTGGTCGGCCAGCGCGGTGATGCCGGCGCGGCTTTCACGCAGGGCGGCCGAAACGGTATCCAGATCATTGCCGAGGCAGGACGTGATGCCCATGCCGGTGATGACGACGCGACGCATCAGAAGCTCCCGGTTTCGGTGAACAGGCCCACGCGCAGGTCGCGGGCGTTGTAGATCTCGCGGTCGTCCACGTACATGCGTGCGTCGGACTGGGCCATCACCAGCTTGCGGTTGATGACGCGGCTGATGTCGATCTCGTAGCGCACCAGCTTGGCATCAGGCAGCACCTGGCCGGTGAACTTCACTTCGCCGCAGCCCAGGGCGCGGCCCTTGCCGGGGGCACCCAGCCAGGTCAGGAAGAAGCCAGTCAGCTGCCACATGGCATCCAGGCCCAGGCAGCCGGGCATCACCGGGTCGCCGATGAAGTGGCAGCCGAAGAACCACAGGTCCGGGCGGATATCCAGTTCGGCGCGTACCATGCCCTTGCCATGCGGTCCGCCGTCCTCGCGGATTTCGGTGATGCGGTCGAACATCAGCATCGGGTCGTTGGGCAACCGGCCGGCGGCAGCGCCGAACAGTTCACCGCGTGCGCTGGCCAGCAGCTGGTCGCGGTTGAACGCGTGGAGACGAGTCATGGAAAGCGCAATCCTGGAAGCGAAAACAAGGCAACGAATTCCCGAGGATGCACGACGGATCAGGCGGATATCAAACCGCGTCTCCGTACGCGTGCGTAGTGTTTTCAGCTGAAACCACGCATCCCGTTGATGCACAACGACCATACTTCGGCGTCTGGACCGGTACGGTGCGGGTATCATGTGGGCCAACCATGAACGCACTGCGCAAGATCATCCACGTCGACATGGACGCCTTCTACGCGTCGGTGGAGCAGCGTGACGATCCGTCACTGCGCGGCAAGCCGGTGGTGGTGGCATGGCGCGGTGCGCGTTCAGTGGTGTGTGCCGCTTCGTACGAGGCGCGCGTGTTCGGCGTGCGTTCGGCGATGCCGGCGCTGCGCGCCGAACGCCTGTGCCCGGACGCGATCTTCGTGCCGCCGGACTTCGCGCGTTACAAGGCGGTATCGCGCCACGTGCGCGAGATCTTCCTGCGCCATACCGACCTGGTCGAGCCGCTGTCCTTGGACGAGGCCTACCTGGACGTGACCGAGCCGAAGAGTGGCATCGAACTGGCCACCGACATCGCCCGCACCATCCGCGCGCAGATCCGCGAGGAAACCAACCTGACCGCTTCGGCCGGGATCGCGCCGAACAAGTTCCTGGCCAAGATCGCCTCGGACTGGCGCAAGCCCGACGGCCAGTTCGTGATTCCGCCGCAGCGGGTGGACGCATTCCTGCTGCCGCTACCGGTGAACCGCGTGCCCGGCGTGGGCAAGGTGATGGAAGGCAAGCTGGCGGCGCGCGGCATCGTCACCTGCGGCGACCTGCGGCAATGGACGCTGCCGGACCTGGAAGACGCCTTCGGCAGCTTCGGCCGCAGCCTGTACAACCGCGCACGTGGTGTCGACGAGCGGCCGGTCGAACCGGACCAGCAGGTGCAGTCGATCTCTTCGGAGGACACCTTCGCCGAGGACCTGCTGCTGGAAGACCTGAGCGAGGCGATCGTGCAGCTGGCCGGGAAGACCTGGCAGGCCACGCGCAAGACCGAACGTATCGGCCACACGGTGGTGCTGAAACTGAAGACCGCGCAGTTCCGCATCCTCACCCGTAGCTTCACCCCCGAACGCCCGCCGGAATCGATGGAAGAACTGCGCGACATCGCACTTTCATTGCGCGCCCGCGTAGATCTACCCGCCGACACCCGCTATCGGCTGGTCGGCGTCGGCCTCGGCGGCTTCCGCGAAAAGGAAGCCGTGGTGCAGGGCGAATTGTTCGAGCACGCAACGAACGACTCCCCACGGACCTGATACATGTGTCGACCAAGGTCGACACCTACCAACAGCCGCGTGCCGACCAACGGTCAGCACCCACCCCGCCTACCCACGGAATGCCTGCTGTTGCTTTGGCTTTGAGGTTGCCGGCCAGCGGCCGGCACTACCGTTTCTGCGGGTGCAGGGCGCAGCCCTGCAAAAGAACCCCCTACCTTACGGCCACTGCATCTCGCCCTTGGCCACCTTCGCACTCAACTCCAGCGACGCCACACCCGCCAGCTGCGGATAGCGCGCCTGCATCGCCTTCACCAACGCAGCGCTGTCCTTGGCCTTGGCGGTTTCAACATCGAAGGCACGGATGTAATCCGCGGTGAAGCGCAACGCACTGGCATCCAGTACCGCACCCTCCGCGTAATGGCCGGGCACCACCACCTTCGGCTTCAGCGCCTGCAGCTGCTGCAGCGTGCGCAGCCAATCGGCATGCGACTGCGGCGTCTGCGTATCGGCCATCCACACGTGCTCGCCGGCCACCACCGGAATGCCACCGACGATCGCGCGCAGCGACGGCACCCACAGCACGCTGCGGTCCGGCGTCGGGCCATCCAGGCCGATCAACGGCAGGCGCTGGCCTTCCAGCTGCAGTGCATCGCCTTCCAGCACCGCGGGCACCACGATGCGTGCGGGAGCGTCGGCGCCCATCTTCGGCCCCCAGTACGCCAGCTTGCCGGCCTGGGATTCACGGATGTGCGCCACGGTCTGCGCGGTCGCGACGATGCGCGCCTGCGGGAACGCATCCTGCACGGTGGCCAGGCCGAAGTAATAGTCCGGATCGCCATGGCTGATGTAGATGGTGGTCAGCCGCTTGCCGCTGGCACGGATCTGCTCGACCAGCCGGCGTGCATCGCCGGCAGCAAATTGCGCGTTGACCAGGATCGCGTCGTTGCGCCCTTCGATCAGCACCGAGGACACCGAGAACATTGCCTGCGGGCCGGGATGGAAGGTCTGCAGGCGCAGCTGGGATTTGGCAGCGCTGGCGGGTGCAGGCGCGGCCGGTGCGGCCAGCAGTGGGGCGCTGGTGAAGCTGGCAGCCAGCGCGAGAGGAAGCAGCAGGGCAGCAGTACGCATGGGAGGTGTCCTTGGAGTGTCGAGCCGAGCGTTGGCTATGCCGGGCGTCCTTGCCCGGCCCCCTACGGGCCGTCGCAAGCGACGTTGGCAACGGCTCCCGCCGTTGCCTTCGGCGTTACAGGTGGGTAGCGCCGGGCCATGCCCGGCGGGCGGTCAGGCCGGCGAGTGCGTGATCAGTACGCCGCCGTGATGATCTGCCTGGGGTGCTTGTGCGCTTCCAGTTCGGCGATGAACGCGGCGCCGTAGTCGGCGTAGCTGATGCGGCTGTGGCCGCTGGCATCGGCCAGGAATGCCTTGGGCTGCACGCGGTACTGCCCACGCTCTTCACCTGGGCCGATTTCGGCGGCCGGCGAGAAGAAGGTCCAGTCCAGGTCATCCACCGCCTGCAGGCGGTTGAACGCTTCACGGTGGGCAAGCGCGTAGGGCTTGTAGGCCTCCGGGAAGGTGGGGGTGTCGACCAGCTGCACGCCGGGGGCGACTTCCAGGCTGCCGGCGCCGCCGACCACGACCAGGCGCGGCACGTTGGCCTTGCGGGCGGCGTTGGCCAGTTGTGCGGCAACCTCGCCGACGCGACCGATGTCGTCGCCCGGGCGCGGGCCGTAGGCGCTGGCCAGCACATCGTGGCCGGTGATGGCGGCGACCAGGGCGTCCTGGTCATCCAGCGAGGCGATGACCGGATGGGCACCGGCCAGCTCGGCCGGCAGGTCCTGCGCGCTGCGCACGATGACGGTCAGTTGATGGCCGTTGGCCAGCGCGTGGCGGGCGATCTGGCGGCCGATGTTGCCGGTGGCACCGACGAGGGCGATCTTCATGGCAGGACTCCGTGGGGGTGGTGGCTGGGAATGGGGCCACTGTAGGCTGCTTCAGTCGCTCGAAAAACAGCGTATAACGCGCTTGTTTGTTGCATGGATCGAGCAGATGGACCGATTGACCGCCATGACCGTATTCGTCGAAGTTGCCGAGCGCGGCAGCCTGACCGCCGCCGCCGAGGTGCTGGACATGTCGCGGGCGATGGTCAGCCGCTACCTGGCCGAGGTGGAGGGCTGGCTGGGCGCGCGGCTGCTGCACAGGACCACGCGGCGGGTCAGCCTGACCGGGGCCGGTGAAGCCGCGCTGGCGCGTTTCCGGCAGATGCTGGCGATCGGCGAGGAACTGCAGGGTGAGCTGGCCAGCGACGATCCCGAGCCACACGGCACGCTGCGCATCACCGCCAGCGTGTCGTTCGGGCAGAGCCATCTGGCGCGTGCGGTGGCCGCCTTCGTGCAGCGCCATCCGGCCGCACGCATCGAACTGCTGCTGGTCGACCGCATGGTCAACCTGGTGGAGGAGCGCGTCGACCTGGCCGTGCGCATCGCGCGGCAGATCGATCCCAGCCTGATCGCACGTCGCTTGGCGATCTGCCGTTCGGTGCTGTGCGCGACGCCGGCCTACCTGCAGGCGCGTGGCACGCCGACCGCGCCCGAACACCTCGCCGTGCACAACTGCCTGACCCATCACTACGTCGGCAAAAGCCTGTGGCAGCTGCATCGCGAAGGGCGCTCGTTGTCGGTGGCGGTGGGCGGCAACATCAGTGCCAATGAAGCATCGCTGTTGCTGGAGGCGGTGCGCGCCAATGCAGGTATTGCCATGTTGCCGACCTACCAGGTCGCACCGTTGCTGCGCAGTGGTGAGCTGATCGAACTGCTGCCCGAGTACAGCCTGGACGAGCTGGGCATTCATGCCGTGTACGCCTCGCGCCGGCAACAGCCCGTTATCATGCGGCGATTCCTGGATTTCCTCGCTGAGTGCTTCGCCAGCCCGGCCTTCCAGGATCTGGACTGGCGCACTTCGGGCAAGGAGAACACATGAACCATGGACAGGCATTGATCGACCACAACCGTGCTGCCTGGGACCGCCAGGCCAGCGAGGTGCGCGAGTGGTCGCGACCGGTGGATGCCGAAACGATTGCCGCCGCACGCGAGGGACGCTGGCAGGTACACCTGACGCCGCGTGCGTTGCCGCTGGATTGGCTGGGCGATGTGCGTGGCAGGCGCATCCTGTGCCTGGCCTCGGCCGGTGGCCAACAGGCACCCGTGCTTGCCGCGGCAGGCGCTGAGGTGACCGTATTCGATCTTTCCGAAGGGCAGCTGGCGCAGGACCGCGCCGTCGCCGACCGCGACGGTCTGTCGCTGCGCACCGT
This sequence comes from Stenotrophomonas sp. FW305-C-20-S1, assembly GCF_058783335.1. Taxonomy (NCBI): domain Bacteria; kingdom Pseudomonadati; phylum Pseudomonadota; class Gammaproteobacteria; order Lysobacterales; family Lysobacteraceae; genus Stenotrophomonas; species Stenotrophomonas sp. FW305-C-20-S1. The sequence continues at coordinate 93,293 of NZ_JBYTEK010000015.1, forward strand.
GCAGGGTGACATGCGTGATCTGCAGGCCTTTGCCAGTGACAGCTTCGACGTGGTGTTCCATCCCATATCGAACCTGTACGTGCCCGACGTGCGTCCGGTGTGGGCCGAGTGCCGCCGGGTGCTGGCACGCGATGGCCTGCTGATGGCCAGCTTCTACAATCCGGTGGTGTTCGTTGCTGCGCGTGATGCACAGCTGAGCGAGCAGGGCCTGATCCGTCCGCAGCACGCGATTCCCTATTCCGACCTGGAAGACCTGGAGCCCGCCGCGCGCGAGGCCAAGCTGGCCCGTGGCGAAGCGCTGACATTCGGCCACAGCCTGGGGGATCTGATCGCCGGGCAGCTGGATGCCGGGTTCGTCATCGACCGCTTCATGGAAGACTGGCAGCCGCAGCCGCGCTTCCTGATCGACCGTTACCTGCCGACCTTCCTGGCCACCCGCGCACGCCGGATCGGCTGAAGACGCGGGCGTACAATGGACGGCCCCACGTTGCACGAGTGAGCCGTCCCTTGTCGTATCCCTATCCGCTGGTCGTGTTCGACCTCGATGGCACGCTGGTCGACAGCGCCGCCGATATCGCCGAAGCACTGAACCGCACGCTGGAAGACATCGGCCTGGCGCGCGTACCCGAAGCCACCGTGCTGGGCTGGATCGGCGACGGCGTGCGCCGGCTGGTCGAACAGGCCGTGCAGGCCGCCGGGCGTCAGATCGATCTGGCAGCGGTGATGCCGACCTTCATGGTCCATTACCGCGAATGCCTGCTGCGCAGCCCGCAGCTGTTCGCTGGCGTAGTGGACGCGCTGGCGCAGTTGCGGGCGTTGAACGTGCCGCTGGCCATCTGCACCAACAAGCCGGCCGCGCTGGTGCCGCCGTTGCTGCAGCATCTGGGCATCGCCGATGCCTTTGCGCTGGTGCTGGGTGGTGATTCGCTGCCGCAGCGCAAGCCCAGTGGTGAGCCGTTGCGGCATATCGCCGCGCACTTCGAACTGCCCGTCGATGCGTGCCTGATGGTTGGCGATTCGCTCACCGACTATCGTGCTGCCGAGGACGCCGGCATGCCGATCGCGCTGGTGCGCTACGGCTATCCGCGAGGACTGGACCTGGAAAACGCGCAGGCCGTCGCGGTAATCGACGACCTGCGTGAACTGCCGGGATTGGCTGCGGTATCGGCGATCTGACCTGCCGGTAGCGGGGGGGGGGGGGGGGGGGGGGGGGGGGGGGGGGGGGGGGGGGGGGGGGGGGGGGGGGGGGGGGGGGGG
>NZ_JBYTEK010000016.1:0-93426 GCF_058783335.1 Stenotrophomonas sp. FW305-C-20-S1
CCCCCCCCCCCCCCCCCCCCCCCCCCCCCCCCCCCCCCCCCCCCCCCCCCCCCCCCCCCCCCCCCCCCACTACCGGTAGGGGCCAGCCCGCGCGGCCCGTTCTGGTAGGTGCCAACCTTGGTTGGCGCGCGTGAACCCCAGGCGCCGACCAAGTTCGGCCTCTACCAAGGCAACAGCGGGAAGCAAAGCGCCGACCAAGGTCGGCCTCTACCAAAGCCCACCCGGGTAGAATGCCCGCATGAAAATCGCCTCGTGGAACGTCAATTCGCTCAATGTCCGCCTGCCGCACCTGGAGCAGTGGCTCAAGGACTTCGGCCCGGACATCGTAGGCATCCAGGAAACCAAGCTGGAGGACCACAAGTTCCCGGACTCGGCGCTGGTCGCCGCCGGTTACCGCAGCGTGTTCGCCGGGCAGAAGACCTACAACGGCGTGGCGCTGGTGTCGCGCGAGCCGGCGCAGGACGTGCAGATCGGCATTCCCGGCTTCGAGGACGAGCAGAAGCGGGTCATCGCCGGCACCTTCGGCGACCTGCGGGTGATCAACCTGTACGTGGTCAACGGCCAGGACGTGGGCACCGACAAGTACGAGTACAAGCTGCGCTGGTTGGAGGCGGTGCACGCGTGGATCGCCGAAGAACTGCAGCGGCATCCGAAGCTGATCGTGATGGGCGACTTCAACATCGCCCCCGATGCGCGCGATGTGCATGACCCGGAGGTGTGGAACGACAACCACATCCTGACCTCGACTGCCGAGCGCGGCGCGCTGAACAAGCTGCTGCAGTTGGGCCTGCACGATGGCTTCCGCCTGCACAACGATGAGGCCGGCACCTTCAGCTGGTGGGACTACCGCGCAGCGGGTTTCCGCCGCAACCTCGGCCTGCGCATCGACCTCACCCTGGTCTCCGATGCGCTGAAGGGCACTGCGGTGGCCTCGGGCATCGACCGCGAGCCGCGCACCTGGGAACGTCCCAGCGATCATGCGCCGGCTTGGGTGGAATTGGGTTGAACGAACGGGGCCCGGCGATTGCCGGGCCCGTTGCGATGCATCTGCCGGCCAGCGGCCGGCACTACGGCCGCGTCAGCGTATGCTCTTGCGGGTGAACAGGTTGACGATGGCCAGAAGAATCACCGCGCCGATCAGCGAGAACAGGAACGTGCGCAGGGTGATCGCTTCATTGATGCCGCCGCCGAACAGCCAGCCGGAAATCAGTGCGCCGACGATGCCCACCACGATGTTGAGGATGATGCCCTGCTGGCCATCGCGCTTCATGATGATGCTTGCCAGCCAGCCGACGATGCCGCCGACGATCAGCCAGATGATGATGCCCATGATCGACTCTCCGGTGGATAACCGCGTCCAGTTGACGCGCAATGCCGTGAACCCGCTGTGCAATCCTGTGACGGGCGCGTGCGGATGAGCCTGCCAGCCACCCTTGAGGGCCCCTGGCGGTTTGGTCCGGTTACCGTCTGGCGCTGCCCGCACGTCCCCGGCCAGCGCGGTGAGCCGCAGGCCCGGCAGGTGCTGGCACAGGCCCTGGGGGGCGAGCCGGATGCGCTGCCGCTGGTGCGCGACGACAAGGGCCGGCCGGAACTGAGCGGCGCGCTCGCCCACTACGGAACCGGCTGGAGCCACAGCGGCGAGGTGCTGCTGGTAGCGCTGGGCGAGGGCGTGCGGCTGGGCGTGGACCTGGAACTGCTGCGGCCGCGCCCGCGCATGCTGGAAATCATCCAGCGCTTCTTCCATCCCGACGAAGTGGCCTGGCTGCAGGGCCTGGACGAGGCCGACCGCGAACATTGGTTCTTCCGCGTCTGGTGTGCCAAGGAAGCGATGCTGAAGGCACACGGGCAGGGCATTTCCTTCGGCCTCCACCGCCTGCAGCTGGCCCCGGCCAACGATGGCGCCCTGCACCTGCGCTGGTGCGACCCGGAGCTGGGCGAGGCCGCGCGCTGGCACCTGCACGAATGGCAGGCCAGCGGACAATTCCGCGCCGCATTGGCCTGGTATCCGCAGTGAATCGGCGAATCAACGGCGAAAACCGGCGATAATGCCGGCATGAGCGAACACGATCTTCCCGCCGGCGTAGCCAACACGCTGCAGCAGGGCCTGGCCAGCATGGGCCTGGCCGCCGAGCTGGCCCCGCCGCTGCTGCGCTACCTGGCGCTGCTGCACCGCTGGAACGGCACCTACAACCTCACCGCCATCCGCGATCCGCAGGAAATGGTCACCCGCCATCTGCTCGATTCGCTGGCGATGCAGCCGTTCGTGGCCGATGGCAGCCTGGCCGACCTCGGTACCGGCCCCGGGTTGCCGGGCATCCCGCTGGCGATCGCCTGCCCGGGCCTGCAGGTCACCCTGGTGGAAAGCAACGGCAAGAAGGCCCGCTTCATGCGCGAGGCCGTGCGCCAGCTGGGCCTGGGCAATGCCCGCGTGGCCGAATCGCGCGCCGAAGCGCTGGCCGAGCCGGGCAGCTACGACCAGCTGACCGCGCGCGCGATGGACACCCTGGCCGGCATCGTCCGCGTCGGTGGTCACCTGCTGCGCCCCGGCGGCGTGTTGCTGGCCATGAAAGGCGTCTACCCGCATGAGGAGATCGCAGCGCTGCCGGCCGGTTGGCAGGTGCGCGAGGTGGTCCCGCTGAGCGTGCCCGGCCTGGCCGGTGAACGCCATCTGGTCACCGTCACAGGTCCCTGAACCCCGCCGCCCGCCCCTTGTGGAACAAGCGGTTGGCGATCCACGATTTCCGCACGGGCCCGGTTGTACGCATAATGACCGGTCCCAGCACACGTCGACGAGGCACACCCGCATGGCCCGCATCATCGCCATCGCCAACCAGAAGGGTGGCGTCGGCAAGACCACGACCGCCGTCAACCTGGCCGCTTCCCTGGCCAACGCACCCAAGCGCGTGCTGTTGGTCGACCTGGATTCCCAGGGCAACGCGACCATGGGCAGTGGCGTGGACAAGCGCGAGCTGGTCTCCTCCACCTACGACCTGCTGCTGGGCGAGTCCAGCGCCGCCGACGTGCGCGTGCAGACCGCCGAAGGCTACGACCTGCTGCCGGGCAACATCGACCTGACCGCGGCCGAGATCCAGCTGATGGCGCAGAGCGAGCGCGAGCAGCGCCTGAAGCGCGCGCTGGCACCGATCCGCGATGAGTACGACTACATCCTGATCGACTGCCCGCCGGCGCTCTCGCTGCTGACCCTCAACGCACTGGCCGCCGCCGATTCGGTGATCGTGCCGATGCAGTGCGAGTACTACGCACTGGAAGGCCTGAGCGCGCTGGTGGAAACCATCGAAGCGCTGCGTGCCAACCTCAACCCGGCGCTGGAGATCGAAGGCGTGCTGCGCACCATGTTCGACGTGCGCAACAACCTGGCCAATGCCGTGTCGGCCGAGCTCACCGAGCACTTCGGCGACCGGGTGTTCCGCACCATCGTGCCGCGCAACGTGCGCCTGGCCGAGGCGCCCAGCCATGGGCAGAGCATCGTCGGCTACGATCGTGCTTCGCGCGGCGGCGTGGCCTACCTCGGCCTGGCCGGCGAGATCATCCGTCGCAACAACGAACGCAACAAGGCCAGCAAGGCCGTGGAGACTGTCTGATGACCAGCAGCAAGCCTGCAGCCAAGAAGCGAGGCCTCGGCCGCGGCCTGGACGCACTGCTCGGTCCGAAGGGCGCGGTCAGCCAGGTGCAGGCCAGTACGGCGGTGATCGAGCCGCTGCCCGGTGAAGTGCTGCGCAAGCTGCCGGTAGGCCAGCTGCAGCCGGGCAAGTACCAGCCGCGTCGCGAGATGGACCAGGGCAAGCTGTCCGAACTGGCCGACTCGATCAAGTCGCAGGGCGTGATCCAGCCGATCCTGGTGCGTCAGCTGCCGGCAGGCAACTTCGAGATCGTCGCCGGTGAACGTCGCTGGCGCGCCTCGCAGCTGGCCGGCCTGGACGAAGTGCCGGTGGTGGTGCGCGAGCTGGAAGACCGCACCGTCATCGCGATGGCGCTGATCGAGAACATCCAGCGCGAAGACCTAAACCCGCTGGAAGAAGCCGAAGCGCTGCAGCGCCTCATCAGCGAATTCACCCTGACCCATGCCGAGGCCGCCGAGGCCGTCGGTCGCTCGCGCGCGGCGGTGTCCAACCTGCTGCGCCTGCTGGAGCTGCCGATCGCCATCCGCCTGCTGCTGGAAACGCGCCGGCTGGAGATGGGGCACGCCCGCGCGCTGCTGACGCTGGCCCCGGAACTGGCCAGCAAGCTGGCCCAGGAAGCGGCCGACGAAGGCTGGTCGGTGCGCGAGGTCGAGCGCCGCGCGCAGGCGTTTGCCGCCGGCAAGGTGCCGAGCAACCGCCCGCAGCCGGTGGCCAAGGTGCAGCAGGCCGACATCGCCTCGCTGGAGACCGAGCTGTCCGAAGTGCTGGGGACTTCCGTTGCGATCAACCATGGCCGTGGCGGCAAGGGCAAGCTGATCATCCATTACGCCAACCTGGACACGCTCGATGGCGTGCTGGAGCGGCTGCGCACGCGCCAGGGCTGACCCCGGCGCATCTTCATGGGCGCACGGCCCGTTCCTGCCGTATGCCGTCGATTGCAGGGAACGCACCGCCGCGCGTGCCGGAGGCCGCGTCGTCCACCGCAGGTGGGCCGCTCCGCCCCGTGGCTCATCCAGGGAGCAGGACATGACCATTGAAGTAGACGACGTCAGCCCGGGCGGCAGCCCGATCCTCGTGCACAGCCGCGAGAAGGACTTCACCCCGGCCCAGGGCGAGTCGCACATCGAGGAGATCAGCGCGCACATCGAGCGCCATCTTGGCCCGATCTCCGGCGTCTTCCATGAAATCATCTCCGATATCGTGCACATCGACGTGCATGTGGTGCCCGCCACCGACGAGTGCCCGTACCTGCGGCTGGTGACCTCGGGCATGAGTGATCTGCCGATGGCCGTGCCAGACGAGGTGGACGCCCCCCGGCACATGGAACTGATGGTGACCCTGCCGGCGGATTGGCCGATCACCCAGGATGCCTTCGAGGATGAGCGCAACTATTGGCCGGTGCGTCTGTTGAAGACCCTGGCGCGGCTGCCGCACGAGTACGACACCTGGCTGGGCTTCGGCCACACCATTCCCAACGGCCATCCGTCCGAGCCCTATGCACCGGGCGTGGGGTTCGATGGGGCCATCGTGCTGCCGCCGGTCACGACCCCGGACGACTTCGGCACGCTGGCGCTGGAAGACGGCACCACCATCGAGTTCATGGCGATCGTGCCGCTGTACCCGGAAGAGATGGACCTGAAGCTGAAAAAGGACTCGGAAACCCTGCTGGATCGCTTCGATGCGAAGAACATCCAGGATGTCATCCAGCCGGGGCGCACCAATGTGGCCAAGAAGCGTTTCGGCCTGTTCTAGGCCCTGCGCGTACCATCAGACGCCATCACTATTGAATTGACCGTTGAATTCCAGGCTCACCGCAATGACCATCCTGCTCACCGGCGCAGCCGGCTTCATCGGTGCCTACACCGCCCGTGCCCTGCTTGATGCGGGCCAGTCGGTGGTCGGCCTGGACAACTTCAACGATTACTACGACCCACAGATCAAGCGCGACCGCGTGGCCGCGCTGTGCCCGACGCTGGATCTGCGCACGCTGGACCTGACCGACCGCGACGGCCTGGCCGCGCTGTTCGAGGAAGTACAGCCGACTGCGGTGATCCACCTGGCCGCGCAGGCCGGCGTGCGCTATTCGCTGGAAAACCCGCACGCCTACGTCGACAGCAACCTGGTCGGCTTCGTCAACATGCTCGAGCTGTGCCGCCACCGTGGCGTGCAGCATCTGGTGTATGCGTCCAGCAGTTCGGTGTACGGCGATTCGGCCACGCCGCCGTTTTCCGAAGACCAGCGCGTGGACCAGCCGCGCTCGCTGTACGCCGCCACCAAGGCCGCCAATGAACTGATGGCCTACACCTACGCACAGCTGTATGGCCTGCGTGCCACCGGCCTGCGCTTCTTCACCGTGTATGGCCCGTGGGGCCGGCCGGACATGGCGCCGCTGCTGTTCTCGCGCGCGGTGCTGGCCGGTCGTTCGATCGACGTGTTCAACGAAGGCCGCATGCAGCGCGATTTCACACATGTCTCCGACATCGTGGCCGGTATTCTCGGCGCCCTCGCGCATCCGGCGGATGGTCCGGTGCCGCACCGGGTGTTCAACCTCGGCAACCACACGCCGGTCGAGCTGGAGCGCTTCATCGGCGTGATCGAGCAGGCCGCCGGTCGCCCCGCGCAGAAGGTCTACAAGCCGATGCAGCCGGGTGACATGGTGCGCACGATGGCCGATACCCGGCGCGCACATGACGCATTTGGCTACGAACCGGTCATGCCGATCGAACAGGGCCTGCCGCCGGTGGTGCAGTGGTGCCGCGAGTATTTTGCTGATCGCGCCTGAAAACCGATCCTCACGCCGCCGGATTCATCTTCGGATAACCTCGGCTTCGGAAAATGCGCGGTCTTTGTCCCTCCTTGGCCGAGTCCCCCCATGAGCCAACCCGAGCTGTCCGTCGTTGTCCCCGTATTCAACGAGCGCGACAACGTCGCGCCCCTGGTGGCCGAAATCACCGCTGCACTGCGCGGACGGCTGCCGTTCGAGATCGTCTACATCGACGATCATTCGCGCGATGACACCTTGGCCGTGCTGCAGGGCCTGAAGGCCACCACGCCGGAGCTGCGCGTGCTGCACCACGTCTCGCAGAGCGGGCAGAGCACCGCGGTACGTACCGGCGTCAAGCACGCGCGTGCGCCGTGGATCGCCACCCTCGACGGTGATGGCCAGAACGATCCGGCCGACATCCCCAAGCTGCTGGACGCCCGTGATGCGGCCGATGCCCAGGTGAAGTTGTTCGCCGGCTGGCGCGTCAACCGCCAGGACAGCGGCAGCAAGCGCTGGGCCAGCAAGTGGGCCAATGCCATCCGCGCGCGCATGCTGCGCGATGACACCCCCGATACCGGCTGCGGCATCAAGCTGTTCGAGCGCAACGCCTTCCTCGATCTGCCGTACTTCGACCACATGCATCGCTACCTGCCGGCGCTGATGCAGCGTGCCGGCTGGAAGACCACCAGCGTGCCGGTCAACCATCGCCACCGTACGGCCGGCGTGTCCAAGTACAACAACCTGGGCCGCGCGCTGGTGGGCATCCGCGACCTGCGCGGCGTGGCCTGGCTGATCACCCGCAGCAAGCGCACCGCGGTGGAGGAGCGTTGATGGATCTGGAGCTGCACTGGCTGGACCAGCCGCTGACCTGGTTGTACTGGACCGGCCTGCATGTGACCGGTTGGAAGCTGATCGGCTACACCGGCGCGTTGATGTTCGGTGGCCGTTGGCTGGTCCAGTTCGTCGCCTCCAAGCGCGCCGGCAAGCCGGTGATCCCGCGGCTGTTCTGGTACATGAGCGTGGTCGGCAGCCTGATGACGCTGAGCTACTTCCTGTTCTCGGCCAAGCAGGACTCGGTGGGCGTGCTGCAGAACCTGTTCCCGGCGTTCACCGCGTTGTACAGCCTGCAGCTGGACATCAAGCATCGCGGCTGGAAGCGGGACAAGGCCAGTCACTGACGCCCCGGTAGATGCCGACCTTGGTCGGCGCTGGTTTTCTCCGGGTGCCAACCAAGGTTGGCAGCTACCCGAGCGGCCACGCAGGCACCGCTGTGCCCGGGTGATGCCGACCTTGGTTGGCCCGATGCGTCCGCGGCAGGAGCATCCACGCATGGCGTGGATCTACTGAGGCAGGACCTTCGTCCCATGCCATGCGCGGTGCGGGGTGCCATGATCGGGGTCTGCCTTCCCGGGAACCTGTGCTTGTGAAAACCCGTCTTGCCGTAGCCCTGCTGATCGCCCTGTCTGCCCCTGCCGTGGCCCTGGCCGCACCACCCACCGCCGTCGCGCCGGCCAGCGTGGCTACCGAGTCGCCCGCCGATGCCGCCTTCCGCGCGCTGTACGAGAAGGAATGGAAGTGGCGCCAGCAAGGCGGCGGCGAGGCCAGCGAGGACGAAGACGCGCCGGCCAATGCCACCCGCATGCCCGACGTCGGCCCGGCCGCGCAGCAGGCACGCCTGGAGGTATGGGACCAGACCCTGGCCGCGCTGAAGAAGATCGACCCGAAGACCCTTTCGCCCGACAACCAGGTCAACTACGCGATCTACCGCGACCAGGTGTTCAACCTGGCCGAAGAAGTGCGCCTGCGCGGCTACGAGATGCCGTTCAACGCCGATTCCTCGTTCTGGTCCAACCTGTCCTTCATGGCCCGGCGCGAAATGAAGACCGTGCAGGACTACCAGAACTACATCGCGCGCCTGAATGATGTGCCGCGCTACTTCGACCAGCAGACCGGGAACATGCGTGCCGGCCTGAAGCGCGGCTTCAGCGTGCCGCGTGCGGTGCTTGATGGCCGCGAGGTGTCCATCGCCACTGTCGCCGAACTGAAGGACCCGACCGAATCGCCGTTGTACGCGCCGTTCAAGAAGCTGCCCAACACCGTCCCGGCTGCCGAGCAGGCCAAGCTGCAGGCACAGGCCCGCGCGGCGATCAGCGGCAAGGTGGTGCCGGCGTTCCAGCAACTGCGCACTTTCTTCGTCAACGAATACGTGCCACAGGCGCGTACCACCCTGGCCGCCGAAGCGATGCCTGACGGCAAGGCGTACTACAAGCAGCAGATCCACGAATACACCACGCTGGACCTGTCGCCGGACGAGATCCACCGCATCGGCCTGGATGAAGTGGCACGCATCCAGAAGGAAATGAACGACATCATCAAGCAGGTGAAGTTCAAGGGCAGCTTTGCCGAGTTCCTGACCTTCCTGCGTACCGACCCGCAGTTCTACGCCAAGACGCCGGAAGAACTGCTGTCGCGCGCCGCATGGATCTCCAAGCGCGCCGATGGCCAGCTCGGCAAGTACATGACATTGCCGCGCGCGCGCTTCACCATCGTGCCGGTGCCGCCGGACATCGCGCCGTTCTGGACCGCCGGCCGTGGTGGCATGGGCACCTACTGGCTCAACACCTACAACCTGCCGTCGCGCCCGCTGTACAACCTGCCGGCGTTGACCCTGCACGAATCCGACCCGGGCCATGCACTGCAGGGTGCCATCGCTGCCGAGCAGAAGAACCTGCCGGAGTTCCGCCGCAATGCCTACATCTCCGCCTATGGCGAAGGTTGGGCGCTGTACTGCGAGAAGCTGGGCGTGGAAATGGGAATCTACGAAACCCCGTACGAGGATTTCGGTCGCCTGACCTACGAGATGTGGCGCGCCACGCGCCTGGTGATCGACACTGGCGTGCACAGCAAGGGCTGGAGCCGCGAGCAGGCGCTGGCTTACCTGCGTGACCACACGGCGCTGAGTGAGCACGAAGTGACCACCGAAGTGGATCGCTACATTTCCTGGCCGGGGCAGGCGTTGAGCTACAAGCTCGGCGAGATCGCCATCGTGCGCCTGCGTGCGCAGGCCGAGAAGGAGCTGGGCGACAAGTTCGACGTCAAGGGCTTCCACGACACGCTGCTGAAGCAGGGTTCGGTGCCGTTGCCGGTGCTGGAGCAGCAGATCCAGGCGTACATTGCCGAGCGCAAGAAGGCCTGATCGCCGCGCCGCCGGGCATGGCCCGGCGCTACCGGAACGTGCGGTGGTAGCGCCGGGCCATGCCCGGCGAGCGCGAAGCGCGGTAGACGGGGTCGGATCACAGGATCCGACCCCGTGATCTTTCAGCCCGCCGTCCGCACCTTCGCCACGCGCGCGGCGAAGGTCGGCAGCACCAGCAGGGTCAGCACCGTGGCGGTGATCAAGCCACCGATCACCACCGTCGCCAGCGGCTTCTGCACTTCCGCACCGGAACCACTGGCGATCGCCATCGGAATGAAGCCGACGATGGCCACCAGTGCGGTGGTCAGCACCGCGCGGATACGGCTGGAAGCACCGTTGATCGCGGCCATCATCGGCACGTCACCGGCGTCCAGGCGCTCGCGGATCGCCTGCATCAGCACCAGGCCGTTGAGCGTGGCCACGCCGGACACGGCGATGAAGCCCACTGCGGCCGACACCGAGAACGGCATGCCGCGCAGCAGCAGGGCGAGGATGCCGCCGACCAGCGCCAGCGGCACGCAGCTGAACACCAGCACCGCTTCCTTGCCGCTGCGCAGGGCCATGAACAGCAGGCTGCCGATCAGCAGGAATACCACTGGCACCACCGTGGCCAGGCGCTTCTCCGCGCGCTGCAGGTTCTCGAACTGCCCACCCCAGGTCAGGTACGCACCGGGCGGCAGCGCCACGTCGGCCACGGCGGCCTGTGCTTGGCCAACGAATCCGCCGAGGTCGCGGCCGCGCACATTGGCCTGCACCACCACCCGGCGGCTGCCGTTGTTGCGGCTGATCTGGTTCGGCCCTTCGCTGACGCTGATGCGCGCCACCGAGGACAGCGGAATCACCACGCCGGCCGGCGTGGCGATCGGCAGCGAGGCCAGCTGATCCGGGTCGTTGCGTGCGCTGTCATCCAGACGCACCACCACATCGAAGCGACGGTCGCCCTCGAAGATCTTGCCGGCTGCCGTGCCGCCGATGCCGGTGGACAGCGCATCGCTGACGTCGGCGGCGGTCAGCCCGTATTGCGCTGCCGCTACATGGTCGATCTTGACGTTGAGCGTGGGCAGGCCGGAAATCTGCTCCACCCGCACATCGGCCGCGCCCTCCACCGCGCGCAGCTTCAGCGCCACCTGGTCGGCCACCTTCTGCAGCTGGCTGAAGTCATCGCCGAAGATCATCACTGCCAGGTCGGTGCGCACGCCGGAAATCAGCTCGTTGAAGCGCAGCTCGATCGGCTGGCTGAACTCGAAGCTGTTGCCCAGCTGCTGGCCGGCCAGTTCTTCGAAGCGGGCCACCAGCGCCTCCTTGCCCAGCTTCGGATCGGGCCAGTCCGCACGCGGCTTGAGCATGATCACGCTGTCGGAGATGTTGGTCGGCATCGGGTCGATTGCCGCTTCGGCGGTGCCGGTACGCGAGAACACCGTTTCCACTTCCGGTTGCTGGGCGATGGCCTTCTCCAGTGCCAGCTGCATCGCCAGCGACTGCTCCAGCGAAGTAGACGGGACGCGCAGTGCCTGCATCGCCACGTTGCCTTCATCCAGGGTAGGCATGAATTCGCGGCCGAGCAGGCCGAACGAACCAATGCCCACCAGCAGCATCAACGCTGCACCGGCGATCACTGCGCGCGGCCGCGCGACGGCCTGGCGGATGATCGGCTCGATGCGTCCACGCAGCACGCGGATCAGCTTCGTTTCGTGCTGGCCATCATCACTGTGTGCCTCGCCTTCCTTCGGCTTGGGCTCGCGCACCATCAGCGCGGCCATCGCCGGCACGAAGGTGAAGGAGAAGATGAAGGCACCCACCAGGGCCAGCATGAACGTGGCGGCCATCGGGTGGAACGTCTTGCCCTCCACCCCTTCCAGGGTGAGGATCGGTGCGAACACCAGCAGGATGATCAGCTGGCCGAACGCTGCCGGGCGCGCCATCTTTCGCGCCGAATCGGCCGCTACGCGCAGGCGTTCCATCGCGGTCAACGCACGGCCCAGTTCGGCACGACGCTGGCCCAGCATCAGCAGCGTCGACTCGATCACGATCACCGCGCCGTCCACCAGGATGCCGAAGTCCAGCGCACCCAGGCTCATCAGGTTGCCACTGATGCCAAAGCGGTTCATGCCGATCACCGCGAACAGGAACGACAGCGGGATCACCAGTGCGGTGATCGTCGCCGCGCGCAGGTTGCCGAGCAGCAGGAACAGCACCACCACCACCAGCAGCGCGCCCTCGGTGAGGTTCCTGGCCACGGTCTTGATGGTGGAATTGACCAGCACGCTGCGGTCCAGCACCGGCGCGGCCACGATGTCCGCCGGCAGCGAGGCATTCACCTGCTGCAGCCGTGTGGCGGCCGCCTGGGCCACGGTGCGGCTGTTGCCGCCGGCGATCATCAGCGCGGTACCGAGCACGGCTTCATGGCCGTTGCGGCTGGCCGCACCCAGGCGCGGTGCGCGGCTGAGGCCGACATCGGCCACATCGGCCACCCGCACCACCACGCCGTTGCGGGTGGCTACCGGCGCCTGTGCCAGATCGTCGGTGGTCAGTGCCAGACCGTCGGCACGCACCACCAGGCCTTCGCCGGCGCGCTGCACGAAGCCGGCACCGGCCTGTACGTTGGAGCGCTGCAGGGCCGTCACCAGATCAGCCAGGCCCAGGCCATGCGCGGCCAACCGCGCGCTGTCCGGATGCACGCCGTATTCCTTCACGTAGCCACCGACGGTGTCCACGCCCGCCAGCCCGGGGCTGGAGCGCATCTGCGGCGCGATGATCCAGTCCTGCACGGTGCGCAGGTAGGTGGCACGTTCTTCCGGCGTGCGCAGCAGGTTGCCTTCCGGCGTGCGGTAGACCTCGCCGGCCTGCCAGCCGGCTTCACCGGGCTTGGCCAGCTTCGCAGAGTCGAACGCGGTGAAGTCCACCGTCCACATCAACACCTCGCCGAGGCCGGTGGTGACCGGCGACAGCATCGGCGAGGCACCCTCGGGCAGCGCTTCGGCGGCCTCGCGCATGCGTTCGGCCACCTGCTGGCGGGCGAAGTAGATATCGGTGGCATCGGTGAAGATCGCGGTGACCTGCGAGAAACCATTGCGCGACAGCGAACGGGTGGTGGTCAGGCCGGGGATGCCGGCCAGCGCGGTTTCCAGCGGATAGGTCACCTGCCGCTCGATCTGCTCGGGCGTCAGTGCCGGTGCCACCGTGTTGATCTGCACCTGGCGGTTGGTGATGTCCGGTACCGCATCGATCGGCAGCTTGCCGAGCTGGAACAGGCCCACGGCGGCAACGAGTGCAGCCAGGGCCACGACCAGCCAGCGGTGGCGTACCGCGGTTTCAATGATGAGCTTGAACATGGAAGGTCCTCAGTGCCCGTGCTCGGCTTCGCCCTTGGCCAGTTCGGCCTTGAGCAGGAACGCGTTGGCGCCGACGATGCGTTCGTCGCCGTTCAAGCCGCCGAGAATCTCGATGCGGTCACCGGCACGTCGGCCGGCCAGTACCGGCTGCACCTTGAAGCCGCCCTGGACGGCGACGAATACCGCGCTGCTGCCGCCGACGTTCTGTACCGCATCAGCCGGCACGCTCAACGCGCCGTCCTTGCCGTCGGTGACCACCACCGCCGACACCGGCGAACCGGCCGGTGGCAATGCGGCATCCACCGGCATGGCACGGATCACCGCCACGCCACCCTGCTGGCGCACATCGGCGGCCGAACCGGTGACGGTGGCACTGAAGCTGCCGCCCGGCACGGTCACTTCCAGCGTCATGCCCGGCGTGACCTGCGCGGCCAGCGCCGGTGGCGCGGTGAACACCAGCTCGTTCATCGACGGATCGGCGACGTCGGCCACCGGGCTGCCGGCCGCCACCACGCCGCCGGGCGTGACCTGCACGTTGCCGACGATGCCGGCCACCGGGCTGGTGACGCGCACGCGGCCGCTGCTGTCGGGCGAACCGTTGGCGGCGGCCTGTGCCTGCGCGGCGGCGGCCTGCGCCTGCGCCGCCAGCGAGCGCGCGCGTGAGGTTTCCAGTTCCTGGCGAGCGACCACGCCCTGTTCGACCAGCGCCTTGTCGCGGCCGTGGGCCAGGCGCGCCGCCTCTGCCTCCGCGGCGGCGGCAACCGCATTGGCGCGGAACACTGCCGCCTCGCCACTAACCACGATCGCCAGCGTCTGGTTCTGCTTCACTGCCGTGCCCGGTGCGACCAGCACGCGCTCCACGCGACCGGTCACGGTGGAAGCGACCGAGGCACGTGCACCGATCGACGGTTCCACCCGGCCGGACAGCCGCGTCGAACCACCGCCGCCGCGGCCGACGGCCACCACGTCGATGCCGGATGCCTTGATCTGCTCTGGCGTCAGCTGCACCACGCCTTCATCGGCATCTGCTGCGTTGCCGGTTTCGGCCTTGGCGTCGGTGCTGTCGGCGGCGTGGCCATGGCCATCGTCGGCCGTTGCCTTGCCGGCGGGCTCCGAGACTGCCGGGGCCTGTGTGTTACCAGAACAACCGGCCAGCAATGCAGTCAGCAACAAGCCGCCAACCAGCGGGAAAGAACGGGACAGGTTCATCGGGCCTCCACAAAGGGTGCGCGCCCTTCGAGGCGGGCGAGATCGATTTCCGCGCCGACGCGCGACAGGCGCGCGTCCACGGCGGTGCCGCGGGCGGCGATGAGGGCACTGCGGGTGCTGCGCAGTTCCAGCTGCGAGATGCGCCCGGCGTCGAAGCCGATGCGCGCTAGCCGATAGGCTTCCTCGGCGGCGACCACACTTTCGTCGGCGGCGCGGGTGCGGCTGCCGGCGGCCTTCAGGCCCGCTACCGCCGACAAGCGTTCGGCTTCGCTGTCGCGCCGCTGCTGGTCCAAGCGCGCTTCGGCCGCGCGCTGTTCGGCACTGGCGGCGCGGATGCCACCACGATTGCGGTCGAACAACGGGATCGAGAGACTGACGCCGAGCGTGTAGGCCTGTTCGCGGTCCTCGCGGAAACGCGTCTGCGCGGCGGTAACGCTGAGGTCGGGCAGGGCGCGCTTGCGCTCGACGTCGACCAGACGACCGGCCGCATCAACTTCGGCTTCGGCCACACGCACGGCCAGAGCCACATCGGTGGCGCCACGCGGTGCTGGCGGTGCGCGATCGAGCAGACTGTTGTCGATGGTCTGCACCGGTGCATCCAGCAGGGCCGCACCGGCCAGGCGGGCCAGCGCGGCGTCGCGGAAGGCCTGCGCCTCATCCAGCGCGGCGCTGGCATTGGCCACTTCACTCTGTGCCTGCACGGCACGCAACTGCGGCTCGCGGCCATGCTTGACCATGGCGGTGACCGCCGCCGCATCGTCGCGGGTGAGGCTCAGCGCTTCTTCGGCCAGCGTGTAGCGACGCAGGGCGCTTTCCGCCTGTGCGTAGATCGCCGCCAACTGGCTGGCGACATCGCTGCGGCTCTGCGAACCCCGCAGGGCAGCGGCCTGTGCCTCGGCGCGGGCGGCGCGGACGCGCGCGCCGCGCTGGCCCCAGACCTCCAGAGGCTGGGACAGGGTAAGCACGGTGTCGGCCCGGCCCATGCCGCCGTAGGAGCCTGTGCCCCAAGCGTTTTCGGCGGACCAGGAAAGGGATGGATTGGGCAGCGCCCGGGCCTGGTCGGCGCGGGCGTCGGCCGCCTCGGCCAATGCCGCGCCGACGCGGGCGCCGGGCAGCTGGTCCAGGCGTTCAAGCAGGGTGTCGTACGAAGGTGCGGCTTGTGCGGCGACCTGTGCGGCGGGGATCAGGCCCAGCAGCACGGCGACGACCAGCCCGGCCGCGCGCGGCGACCGACGTGTCAGGATCGACATAGGGGGATTCCGGTTGTGAGTGAAACGGGAGCCCGCGATTGCGGGACGCGCTCAACTCACGCCCGGGGAGGACGTGCCAGTTCGTCCTGGGCGACCGCATAGGTCGCCGCATCGCCTGCATTCGTCCAGCGCGCCGGTTGCGGCGTGCCAAAGGCGGCGAAGGTGCTCGCCGGCAGGCTCAGGTTGGAGTGGTGGCAGTGGTTGTGGCTGCAGGCAGCGGCGTGCTTGCCGTCGTTGTCAGTGTCACCGTCGGCATCTTCGGCACCGGCTTCCACATGCACCACGGTGCTGTCGTGCGGTTCCACCGCACACGCCAGCACATCAGCCACCGGCACGACCACGAATGCCGCCATCAGCAGCATCAGCAGGGTCGAACGAAGGTGGCGGGCGATCCGGCGCATGGAGGGGAGGCTAGCAAGCGGTTTTCGGTGGATACAATATCAATGGCCACCTCGGGAATTCGTCGGAACCTCCCGTTCAGGTGCGGGGTACGCCACTGGATGCCGCCTTCCGCTCTCGTAGGTGCCGAGCTTGGTCGGCACGCCTTTCGACGCCCAGCCTGCGATCCCAGGTAGTGCCGGCCGCTGGCCGGCAACCTCATGAGCGCAGGCAATCGCCCGCCGTTGCCGGCCAGCGGCCGGCACTACCTGTCCGCAGGCAGCTTGGCGATCACCTTGATCTCGAACTGGAACCCATACAGCCAGGTCACGCCGATGCCGGTCAGGGTCGGGTGCGGCGCTTGGCCCCAGTACTCGGGCACGATCGCCCAGGCCTTCTCGAAGTTCGTTTCCGGGTCGACCAGGAACACGGTCACGTCGATCACGTCATCGAACGTGCAGCCGGCCGCGGCCAGCACCGCGTTGAGATTGTCGAAGGCGCGGCGGACCTGGGTCTCGAAGTCCGGTTCGGGCGAGCCATCCTCGCGGCTGCCGACCTGGCCGGAAACGAACAGGAAGCCATTGGATCGGATCGCCGGCGAATAGCGGTTGCGCTCGTACAGCGCCTGCCGGCCGGCGGGAAAGACAACATCACGGTGGGACATGGGACGGATTCCAGACGGGAGCGGACCATCCTCCCCGCTGTCGCTGTCTGGATAAACCGTGATGATCGGTCTAGATTGATTGCAAATTCCAAACAATCACAGCCGCGGCCATGGACCGTTTCGAAGCGATGCGCGCGTTCGCCCGGGTGGTGGAGACCGGCAGCTTCACCCGCGCCGCACACACCCTGCAGCTCAGCCGCACCACGGTCACCCAGCTGGTGCAGCAGCTGGAAGCGCATCTGCGGTTGCGGCTGCTCAACCGCACCACGCGCCGGGTCAGCGTCACTGCCGATGGCGCGGCGTATTACCCGCGCATCGCTCGCCTGCTGGCCGAGCTGGAAGAGGTCGAAGGGGGGCTGGGCGAGGCCGCCGCACAACCGCGCGGGCGCCTGCGCGTCGACGTGCCGGGGCCGTATGCGCGCCTGCGGCTGGTGCCGGCATTGCCGGATTTCCAGGCGCGCTATCCGGAGATCCAGCTGGATATCGGCGTCAGCGACCGCGAGGTCGATGTCATCGCCGACAACGTCGATTGCGTGATCCGTGGTGGCGCGCCTGCCGATCCCGCGCTGGTGGCACGACCGCTGGCGCGCCTGCCGATCGGCTTCCATGCCAGCCCGGGCTATGTGCAGCGGTTCGGTGTGCCGGAACACCCGCGCGCGCTGGAAGGGCCGGACCACCACACGGTCGGTTTTCTCAGCCCACGCAGTGGCCGCGCCCGCGTGTTCACCGCGCAGCGTGGCGCCGAGCGCGTCGAGGTGCAGGGGCGTCATTCAATCGGCTTCGATGATGGCAACGCCTATCTGGCCGCTGGCCTGGCCGGCCTCGGCGTGGTCGCGCTGCCCAGCTACATGGCCGAACCGCATGTGGCGCGCGGCGAGCTGCTGCCCGTGCTGCACGATTGGCAGCTGCCGCCGATGCCGATGCACGTGATGTTCCCGCCGAACCGGCACATGAGCCAGCGGCTGCGGGTGTTCATTGATTGGGTGGTGGAGACGTTGGGCTGAGCCACCGCTCGAGTGCGGCCACGCCGCATGCCACTCCATCCTCGTTCGCCATTGCAGCGCCCAGCGCGGCCGCCCGTGCGCGTGTATTGGCATGCTCGGCGAACGCCAGTGCATCGGCCAACACCCTCGGCTGCAACCGCTTGGGTGACAGTGGCGCCGGTGCCACGCCCAGGTGCTGCAGTCGATCGGCCCAGAAGAACTGGTCGGCGGCGAACGGCATCACCATCGACGGTATGCCGGCGCGGCAGGCCGAATGCGTGGTGCCGCTGCCGCCGTGGTGGATCGCCAGTGCGCAGCGCGGCAACAACGCTTCATGCGGGGTCGGGCCGATCACCCGTACCGAGTCGGGCAGCGTCATGTCGGGCACGCCGACCCAACCGGGAAACAGCAGCACGCGGCGTGGCGCCAGCGCCGACAACAGCGCCGGCAGCACACGTTCGCGCTCGAAGCCGGTCATGCTGCCGAAGCCCAGATAGACCGGCGGCGGTCCTGCATCGAGGAAAGCCTGCAGTTCGCACGACGGATGCCACGGCGCAGCAGGGGCCGACCATTGGCCGCACACGAGGTGGTCGGCCGGCCAGTCCGAAGGCGGTGGCAGCAGCTGTGGCGAGATGCCATACAGCATCGGCAGGCCAGCCCAGAGGGAACGTCGTGGCAACTGCCCGGCGTGCTGGCGGGCCGCGTTGATCGGGCCGCGGAACTGACGCCAGATCAGGCCGTTGACCAGGCCATAACTGGCCCGGTTCAACCAGCCCGGCGAGCGTCCGGGCGGCAGGAAGGGCGAGCGGAACGCGCGCGTCGGCGTCAGCGGGATCATGCCGGCGCCGATCACCGGAAGATCGCGACGCTCGCCGACGCTCATGCCGACGAACGCAGCCAGGCCACCGGTCAGGATCGCATCGCAGCCGTCGGCTGCAGCATCGGCCTGGCGCATCCAGCCGGCGACGTGTTGCAGTGCCATCCGTGCCAGCCCGGTGCTGGCGGCGGCAACGCCATTGCCGCGTGAGACCAGCGCCACCACTTCGTCGTGGATGTCGCCTTCCAGCGCGGCGTGCGGGACGCCCAGGGCCTTCGCGCTGTCGAGGGTGCCGCCGTCGGCCAGCAGCATGACCTCATGACCGGCCGCGATCAGCCCATGGCAGAGCATGACCAGCGGGCGCGTATCGCCTTCGGTGCCGTAGGTGAGGGCCAGCAGTCGCATTGGAGCCTCCGCAGTGAATCACCAGTATGCCGACATCGCTGTGTTCATCCGCGCTCCTGCCGACGCACCGCGTGGGACAATCCCGCCTCATCTGCAACCGCCGCACGGGGCGCGCGCAACAGGATCCAGCACCGCATGACCGCACTGCCATCCCTACCGTTCCTTGTCTGCCGCATGCCGGCCGCTGCATACCGGCGCGCGCCGTGAGCCGCGTCGTCGCACTGGACACCGAAACCACCGGTATCTCGCATCGCCTGGGCCATCGGGTGATTGAAATCGGGGCGGTGGAACTGGTCGATGGACAACTCAGCGGCCGCCAGTTCCACACCTACCTGCAGCCGCAGCGGAAGGTGGACTGGGGCGCGCAGCGCGTGCACGGCATCAGCGATGCCATGCTGGTGGGCAAGCCGCTGTTTGCGAGCAAGGCCGCCGAACTGCTGGAGTTCCTGCGTGGCAGCGAGATGGTCGCGCACAACGCCACCTTCGACGTCGGCTTCCTCGACAACGAGCTGCGCCTGGCGGGGCTGGCCGGTGGGCTGGCCCAGCACTGCCGCGTGACCTGCAGCCTGAAGCTGGCCCGCAGCCGTTGGCCGGGCATGCCCAACAAGCTCGACGATGTGCTGCAGCGCCTGCGTATTCCCGGCACCCGCGGCCTGCATGGCGCACTGAAGGATGCCCACCTGCTGGCCCAGGTGGTGCCGCATCTGCGCTGAGGGCAGGGCGCCGTCAGCGTGTTCAGGCGTGGCCTGTGGGTAAGTTGCGCAAGGTCTTGATTGCGTGCATAATGCGCGGCTCGCTGTGTCCGGTTTCGTGCCGGGCGGCGCCCCCGGGAGCACGTCCCCGGCCGCCCAACGCCAGCGTAACCCTTTGATTCTCTTGACGTGTGGTGGGCAACCACCGAGGCCGCCGTCCCCCGGGCTACGGGGAGACACAACTTACTATCGAGGTGCGCCATGTCCCGCGTATGCCAGGTTTCCGGCAAGCGAGTGCAGACGGGTAACAACGTCTCGCACGCCAACAACAAGACCCGTCGTCGTTTCCTGCCGAATCTGCACGAGCGCCGCTTCTGGGTTGCCAGCGAGAACCGCTGGGTGAAGCTTCGTGTTTCCGCGCATGCACTGCGCACCATCGACAAGAACGGTATCGATTCCGTTCTGGCTGAGCTGCGTGCGCGCGGCGAAAAGGTCTGAGGAGTAGACGATCATGGCAGGCAAGCGCGATAAGGTCCGTATGATTTCGACCGCTGGTACCGGTCACTTCTACACGACCGACAAGAACAAGAAGAACACCCCGGGGAAGATGGAATTCTCCAAGTACGATCCGGTCGTGCGCAAGCACGTCCCGTACAAGGAAGGCAAGATCAAGTAATCCGCAAGGATTGCGGGTCGCTTCCGAAAAAACCCGCCCTCGTGGCGGGTTTTTTTGTGCCCCCGCCCCAGGTAGGTGTCGACCTTGGTCGACACGTTCCGACCCCGTGGGTGCCGACCGTTGGTCGGCACGCTGTCCCCAGCGCTGCTCGACTCTGCACACCCCGCTGGGCAGAATGGCCCCACACCTCCCAACGGGCGACGCGATGCTGTTCGAGTGGCTGCTGGGCTCGTACCTGCTGTTGATCGACTGGCTGATCCGGCTGGTGGCGCTGTGCTGGATCCCCACCCGTACTACGCCGGGCGCGGCGCGCAGCTGGCTGCTGCTGGTCGGCTTCGTGCCGCTGCTGGGCCTGCCGCTCTATCTGCTGTTCGGGCATCCGTGGCTGTCGCGCGAGCGCATCCGCCGGCAGGCCGAGGCCTCGCAGGTCATCCGTGAAGAACAGGCGCTGCAGCGCCGCCTGCGCTGGACGCCGCAGCCCGATTCGGCCAGCGCCGAAGTGGTGCCGCTGGTGCAGCGCCAGGGCGATTTCATGCCGGTGCACGGCAACGCGATCGACCTGCTGACCGACTATGACGAATCACTGCACACCCTGATCGCCGACATCGACCAGGCCCAGGACCGGGTGCACCTGCTGTACTACCTGATGTTCGATGACACGGTGGGCGAGGCCATCGTCGAAGCCCTGCAGCGTGCCGCAGCGCGCGGCGTGCAGTGCCGCGTGCTGCTGGATGCGGTCGGCGCCAAGCGGGGCCTGCGCGCATACAGCAAGCGGCTGCGGTCACGTGACATCGAAGTGCGCGCGATGCTGCCCGGCGGCCTGCGTTGGCGCCGCAGCGGACGCATGGACCTGCGCAACCATCGCAAGATCGCAGTGATCGACAACGAAGTAGGCTATGTCGGTTCGCAGAACCTGGCGCGCCCTGAATTCGTTGCCGGCCACCCCAACCGCGAGCTGGTGGCGCGCGTGCGCGGGCCTGCGGTGGCGCACCTTGAAGCGGTGTTCGCCAGCGACTGGTACATCGAAACCGGGCAGCGCCTGGAGGTCATCGCCGACGTGCCGGTGTGCAGCGAGGACATCGCCACCCAGCTGCTGCCCAGTGGCCCGGCCTACCCGTACAGCAACGCGCGCGATGCGGTGGCCGCGCTGATCCATCTTGCCCGGCGGCGGCTGGTGATGGTCACGCCCTACTTCGTGCCCGACGAAGCAACGCTGAGTGCACTGCGCATCGCCGCGCTGTCCGGCGTGCAGGTGCAGCTGATCCTGTCGGCCAGCAACAACCAGCGGCTGACCTCGTGGGCGCAGGAGGCCTACTACGACGAGCTGCTGCGCTGCGGTGTGCAGATCGCGCTGTACGAGCCGCAGTTCCTGCATGCCAAGCACATGAGCGTGGATGAGGACATCGCCGTGCTCGGGTCGATCAACATGGATATCCGCTCGTTCGCGCTGAATGCCGAAATCGGCCTGATCTGCTACGACCGTCAGCTGGTCACGCAGTTGTGCGCCATCGAGGACGACTACCTGCGCCAGTCGCGCCTGCTGGACCTGGAGCAGTGGCGCAAGCGCCCCGCGTGGCTGCGCAGCCGCGAGGGCATCGCGCGCCTGGCCGATGCCTTGATGTAGGCCAGCGCCAGCCGGGCAGGGCCGATGGCCTACAATCGGCGCATGACTGATTCACCGTTTAGTGGCGAACTGGACCTGGCGATCATCGGCGGTGGTGCGGCCGGGGTGCTGGTGGCGATCCAGGTGTTGCGCCAGGCCCAGGCACCGCTGGCACTGGCCATTTTCGAGCCGGCCTCGCAGCTGGCACAGGGCATTGCCTATGCCACGCCGTGGCCGGAGCACCTGCTGAACGTGCCGGCGGCGAAAATGAGCGCCTTCCCCGACCAGCCCGGCGACTTCCTCGATTTCCTGCAGGCCGCCAACGCGTACCCGGGCGAGGCGCGCGAAGTGCTGGGCGAACGCTATGTGTGTCGCCACTACTTCGCTGCCTACCTGCAGCAGCGCCTGCGCGAGGCCGAAGCGGCCAGTGCGGCGCGATTGCAGATCGTGGCCCAGCCGGTGCTGGCGTTGCATCCGGATGACCACGGTTACCAGCTGCAGCTGGGCGATGGCCAAACACTGCATGCAGCGCAGGTGGTGATCGCCACCGGCAACAGCATGCGGCCGCTGCCGGTGGACGGCGCCGATGCGTTGCCCGCCGATGACGTGGTCGAGGCCTGGGATTACGACGGCGTACGCACGCTGGCCAGTGACCATGCCCTGGCCATCGTCGGCTCCGGGCTGAGCATGGCCGACACCGTGCTGGCGTTGGTGGCCGGCGGCCATAGCGGACCGCTGCACGTGATCTCGCGCCACGGGCTGCTGCCATTGCCGCACGCCCACGGCGGTCTGCCGGCGTTCGACCCGCAGGAGCTGCTGACGATGAGCCTGCGCCAGCGCCTGCACGCGCTGCGCCAGCACGCGCGCAAGGCACAGGTCGACGGCATGCCCTGGCAGGGCGTGATGGATCGCATCCGCCCGCACGGCCAAGCGCTGTGGCAGAGCATGGACGCCGCCGACCAGCGCCGCTTCCTGCGCCACGTGGTGCGCTACTGGGACGTGCACCGCCATCGCATTGCTGAACCGGTGGCTGAGCAGTTGCAGGCGCTGCAGGCCAGCGGCCAGCTGCGCGTTCACCGCGCCCGCCTGCAGCGCGTGTGGCGCGACGGTGATGCCCTGCGGCTGTCGGGCCGCGAGGCGGGCGGCGGCAACGTGCAGTGGACGATCGCTGCGGTGGTCAATGCCACCGGTGTGGAGACCCGCGCCTCGGCACTGCGCAATCCCTTGCTGCAACAGCTGCAGGCCGATGGCCTGGCCCGCCCCGGCCCGCATGAGCTGGGCCTGGACAGCAGTGTGCCGGGCGACCGGTTGTGTGCAGTGGGTGGCCAGCCACAGGCGCGCCTGGGGGTACTTGGCAGCCTGCGCATTGGCAGCCTGTGGGAAAGCCTGGCGGTGCCTGAACTGCGTCAGCAGGCGCAGGCACTCGCCGCGCAGGTGGTCGCAGGAGCTGCGACCTCGATGCCGTAAAATGGAGGCATGGATGTCTCCCACTTGCTTGATGGCCTGAACCCGGCCCAGCGCGAAGCCGTCTCCGCTCCCCTCGGTCACCACCTGGTGCTGGCCGGTGCCGGGTCGGG
The DNA here is from genome assembly GCF_058783335.1 of Stenotrophomonas sp. FW305-C-20-S1. Classification (NCBI taxonomy): domain Bacteria; kingdom Pseudomonadati; phylum Pseudomonadota; class Gammaproteobacteria; order Lysobacterales; family Lysobacteraceae; genus Stenotrophomonas; species Stenotrophomonas sp. FW305-C-20-S1. The sequence goes on from NZ_JBYTEK010000016.1 coordinate 23,188, forward strand.
CAAGACGCGCGTACTCACCCACCGCATTGCCTGGCTGCATGAAGTCGAAGGCGTGCCGACCCACGGCATTTTCGCGGTGACCTTCACCAACAAGGCCGCCGGCGAGATGCGCCATCGCATCGACGCGCAGCTGCCGCATGGCAGCCGCGGCATGTGGATCGGCACCTTCCACGGCCTGGCCAACCGCCTGCTGCGCCTGCACTGGCAGGATGCCAAGCTGCCTGAAGGCTTCCAGGTGATGGATTCGGACGACCAGCTGCGGCTGGTCAAGCGCGTGGTGCAGGCGCTGGAGCTGGATGACGGTAAGTACCCGCCCAAGCAGATTGCCTGGTGGATCAACGCGCAGAAGGATGAGGGCCGTCGCCCGCAGCACATCCAGCCCGAGCCGAACGATGCGTGGCTGGAAACCATGCGCCAGGCCTACGCCGAGTACCAGGCGCGGTGTGACCGTGCCGGCCTGGTCGATTTCGCCGAGCTGCTGCTGCGCGCGCACGAACTGCTGCGCGACAATCCGCCGTTGCTGTCGCATTACCGCGCGCGGTTCCGCGAGATCCTGGTGGACGAATTCCAGGATACCAACGCCATCCAGTACGCCTTCGTGCGGGTACTGGCCGGGCACGAGGGCCACGTGTTCGTGGTCGGTGATGACGACCAGGCCATCTACGGCTGGCGCGGTGCCAAGGTCGAGAACGTGCAGGGCTTCCTGCGCGATTTCCCGGGCGCGCAGACCATCCGCCTGGAGCAGAACTACCGTTCCACCGCCAACATCCTCAGTGCCGCCAATGCGGTGATCGCGCACAACCCGGACCGCATCGGCAAGCAGCTGTGGACCGACAGTGGTGACGGCGAGCCGATCGACCTGTACGCGGCGTACAACGAGATGGACGAGGCGCGCTACATCGTCGAGCGCGCACGGCAGTGGGTGCGCGACGGCGGCAGCTACACCGAAGTGGCCGTGCTCTACCGCAGCAACGCGCAGTCGCGCGCGCTGGAAGAAGCGCTGCTGAGCGAACAGGTGCCGTACCGCGTGTATGGCGGCATGCGCTTCTTCGAGCGCGCCGAAGTGAAGGATGCGCTGGCCTACCTGCGCCTGCTGTCCAACCGCAACGACGACGCTGCATTCGAGCGCGCGGTGAATACGCCCACCCGTGGCATCGGTGACCGCACGCTGGACGAAGTGCGCCGCGAAGCGCGCGCCCAGGGCATCTCGCTGTGGGAAGCCACCATGCTGGTGACCCAGGGCAGCGCACTGGCGGCACGTGCCCGCAATGCGCTGGCCGGCTTCCTGGTGCTGGTCAACGAACTGCAGGCGCAGACCCTGCAGATGACCCTGGCCGAGCGCGTGGACCATGTGCTGGTGCGCTCGCAGCTGCGCGAGCACTGGAGCAAGGAAAGCCGCAACGCGCTGGACTCGGAATCGCGCACCGACAACCTCGACGAACTGGTGTCGGTGGCCTCGCGCTTCGTGCGCCGTGCCGACGACATCGAGGAAGTGGGCGAGGACATGGACGAGCTGGTCGCGTTCCTGGCCTACGCGGCGCTGGAGGCCGGTGAGGGCCAGGCGCAGGCCGGCGAGGAAGGCGTGCAGCTGATGACGCTGCACTCGGCCAAGGGCCTGGAATTCCCGCTGGTGTTCCTGGCCGGCGTGGAAGAGGGGTTGTTCCCCAGTGCACGGTCGCTGGAGGAAAGCGGGCGGCTGGAAGAAGAGCGTCGGCTGGCCTACGTCGGCATCACCCGCGCGCGGCAGAAGCTGGTGCTCAGCTACGCCGAATCGCGGCGCATCCACGGCCAGGACAACTACAGCCTGCCTTCGCGTTTCCTGCGCGAGATCCCGCGCGAGCTGCTGCACGAAGTGCGGCCGAAGGTGCAGGTCTCGCGGCCGGCGTCGATGGGCGCAAGCCGGGTGATGGGACACGCCGCCATCGAAACGCCGCCGATCAAGCTGGGTGCGCTGGTCAACCATCCCAAGTTCGGCGAAGGCATGGTGACCGACTACGAAGGCAACGGTGCCCACGCACGCGTGCAGATCGAGTTCGCCGACGCCGGCAGCAAGTGGCTGGTGATGGCGTATGCCAACCTGACGGTGATCTGATCACCGCCGGGGTCGGATCCCTCCCGTAGGAGGGCTCTGACCCCGACGCGATGGAAAGCAGCCGAGCACGGGCTCGGCTCTACAAAGGCGAGTGCTGATGACCCGCAACGTGCTCTTCCTCTGCAGCCAGAACCGTCTGCGCAGTCCGACGGCCGAGCAGGTGTTCGCCGATTGGCCGGGCGTCGAAACCGCCTCGGCCGGGTTGCTTGCCGACGCCGAGGAAGTGCTCAGCCCCGAGCTGCTGCAATGGGCCGATCTGGTGTTCGTGATGGAGCGGGCGCACCGCAACCGGCTTTCCAGCCGCTACAAGGCATGGTTGAACGGCAAGCGGGTGATCTGCCTGGATATTCCCTATGACTACGAGTACATGGATCCGGTGCTGGTGGAACTGCTCAAGCGCAAAGTGATCCCGTTCCTGCGCTGACCGGAGTGATTGCAGGGCCGAGCCCACGCTCGGCTGATTCTACGGGGAAAGGCAGCCGAGCACGGCTCGACTCTACAAAAGGCAGCCGAGCATGGGCTATGCCGCTCGTGCTGACCGTCACCCTTCGGGCCGTCGCAAGCGACGTTGGCAGCGGTTCCTGCCGCTACCTTCGGCTCTACAATGGCGTCCACATCTCCCAGGAACGCCCTCATGACCGAACCCACGCTGCATGTCACCGTGAAGTTGAACGCCAGGCTGCAGCCCGAGCATCGCCATGAGCTGTTCGAGGATCCGCTGGACGCGCTGCTGCAGGCGGCCGATCTGGGCGGGATCACCGGAGGCGGTACTGCGATGTCCGACGAGGGCGAAGTCGAGTACGGCGATATCGAAGTGGCACTGGCCGATGCCGGGGGCGTGCCGAAGCTGGTCGACCTGCTGGAGCAGCTGGGGGCACCGAAGGGGTCGCAGGTGCAGGGCGCAGGCGAGGCCGACCGCAGCTTCGGCGTGACCGAAGGCCTGGGCATCTACCTGGATGGCCTGACCCTGCCGGACGAGGTGTACGAGCAGTGCGATTCGAACCACGTGTTCGAGCAGCTGTCCGAGCGCATCGATGGCCTGGGCGAGATCTGCAGCTGGTGGCAGGGCCCGAGCGAGACCGCGCTGTACATGTACGGCAGGTCGTTCGAGGCGATGCGTGATGCGATCGCTGAATTCGTCGGCAGCTACCCGCTGTGCCAGAACGCACGCGTGGTGCAGATCGCCTGAAGCTGCGGTTTCGGGTGGAGCGGGCCGGCTGCTCCAGGTGCCGGGATAGCGGCGGCTGCCGGCCAGCGGCCGGCACTACCGGAGCGGGGTCAGCGTGCTGGCTGGGCGGCCGCAGCCTGCTGAGCGTTGTCGGCCTTGGCCAGTGATTTGCCGAACTGGTAGCCACCCACGAGCAGGACGACGGCAGCGACACAGGCCAGCACGATGATCAGGCCGGTTCTGGAAGTCGAGCGGGGGCGGTCCTGCATGGGAAATCTCCGTTCAGGTAGGGGGTCGCAGCCGGAGCATGCGCCGTGACCGGTGCACGCGCAAGCCGGGCCGTCGCGCTACCGGGCCGGCCCCCGCACCTGCTCCCAGTCCAGCCCGAACTTCGCCAGGTACTTGCGCAGGCGGTCGGCATCGTTGGTGCTGGCGCGCTGGGTGCGCGAGACCGCAAACAGCTCGCGCCCGGCGGCGGACAGCGACTTCGAGCGTGCACAGACCCGCACCACTTCTTCCAGCTGCACGCGGTCGAAACGGTCCAGCGCGTCCACGGTATCGCCCAGCAGGGCATCCAGCGGAGACGGCGCATCGCCGCCGCGCCACTGTGCCCGCAGGCGCGCGATCTCGTCCTCCACGCCCTCGATCTGGATGCGCCCGGCGCTGGCCAACGTGGCCAGGCGCATGATCGACGCGCCCAGGTCGCGGAAGTTGCCACGCCACGCCGCTTCCGGGCTGGTGGCGAATGCGAGATAGCGCGTGCGCGCCTCGGTGTTGAAGCGTACCCGCGCATGTTGGTCCTGCGACCAGCGCTCCAGCTCGAACTCGATGTTCGGCTCGATGTCTTCCATGCGCTGCGCCAGCCCGGGCAGGTGGTACGTCCACAGGTTGAGGCGCGCCAGCAGGTCTTCGCGGAAGCGGCCTTCCAGCACCGACTGCTGCAGATCGCGGTTGGTGCCGGCGATCAGCTGGAAATCGCTCTCCACTTCGCGGTCACTGCCGACCGGCAGGAAGCGCTTCTCTTCCAGCGCCCGCAGCAGCATCGCCTGTTCGTCCTGGCCGAGTTCGCCGATCTCGTCCAGGAACAGCAGCCCTTGGTGCGCTGAGCGCAGCAGGCCGGCACGGTCGCTGGAAGCGCCGGTGTAGGCGCCTTTGGTGTGACCGAACAGGGTGCTCATCGCACCGTCGCCGCGCAGTGTTGCGCAGTTCACTTCGACGAAGCGACCGGGCAGCTGGTGCTTGAGCTTCTTCAGCTCGAACACGCGCTTGGCCAGCTGGCTCTTGCCGGCACCGGTCGGTCCCATCAGCAGCATCGGCGCACGTGAGCGGGTGGCCACCGTCTCGATCTGCTCGATCATCCGGTTGAAGGCGGCGTTGCGGGTGGCGATGCCGCCCTTCAGCAGGTCGCGATCCAGCAGCTGCTGCTGGGCGAAGCGCTGGGCGATGTGGTCGTAGCGCGACAAATCCAGGTCGATGATCGCGTACGTGCCGGCGGCACCGTCCTGCTTGCGCGGTGGCGAGGTCTGCAGCAGCCGTCCGGGGAAATGACGGCTCTCGGTCAACAGGAACCAGCAGATCTGCGCCACGTGCGTGCCGGTGGTGATGTGGACGTAGTAGTCCTCCTCCTCCGGCTGGAACGGGTAGCGCGCGAGAAAGTCGTGCAGGGAGGCGTAGACCCCCTCGAATTCCCATGGATCGGCCAGGTAGGTGTCGTGACGCTGCACGCTGATGCCCGGCGCGGCCTGCGCCAGGTCCTCGCAGACCACGCGCGCCAGCTTGCTGTAGCGGCGCTCATCCAGCAGCAGCTCGATGCGGTCGGGCAGGAAATCCTCATGCATGCCCAGCGAAACGGTCGGGCGCCACTTCTGCCAGCGGCCCGGACCCTCGCCTGCGTCGAGCTGGGTGCCCAGCATGCCGAATACTACCTGCCGACGCGCCATATCCATTCCTATAAAAGAGGCGCGGGAAATATATATCTTTTCGCCGGTGTCCGCTGGGTAGGATGGCCTTCTTCTATTGAAATCACTTCAAAATCAATAGCATGCGATGGTTTCGCAAAAGTTGGCACGGCCATTGCTCTATATCCGGCAAGACACGACGCGGGCTGTTCCCGCCGAGGACATCAGCATGGCCAACCTTTCGCTCTTCTCCTGGATGCGCACGCCGCAGCCGCCGCAGGCAGACACCGTCAATGAAGCCGGTGGCCTGGCCTACCGCCGCGACCCGCGTGCCGCGCTGGCGCTGTATGCGGCCACCGGGTGCCTGAACAACACCTTCTACAGCGACGCCGAGGCACAGCTGCAGCAGGTGCTGGCGCTGACCGCGCAGGTCGAGCCGCGCTTCATCGCCCGTACCGCCCTGTACGCCCGCCAGGTCGCACACATGAAGGACATGCCGGCGCTGCTGCTGGCGGTGCTGAGCCTGCGCGACCCGGAGGCGTTCGCCCTGGTTTTCCCGCGGGTGATCGACAACGGCCGCCAGCTGCGCACCTTCGTGCAGATCATGCGCAGCGGCCAGGTGGGGCGCCGCTCGCTGGGCTCGCTGCCCAAGCGCAGGGTGCGTGAGTGGATCCAGCAGGCGTCGGCGGAAACGCTGGTGCGTGCGGCGATCGGCCAGCAGCCGTCGCTGGCCGATGTGATCCGCATGGTGCACCCGAAGCCGGCCAACGCCGAGCGCAAGGCGCTGTATGCATGGATCATCGGTCGTCCCTACGACGAGGCGCAGCTGCCGGCAGTGGTGCAGGCGTACGAGGCGTTCAAGCGTGACCCGCGCGGACTGCCGCCGGACCTGCCGTTCCAGTACTACAGCACGCTGCCGCTGGACGCGGCGCAGTGGTCGGCACTGGCCCGCAATGCATCGTGGCAGTCGATGCGGATGAACCTCAACACGTTCGCCCGCCATGGCGTGTTCGACGATCCGGCGATGGTGCAGGTGATCGCAGAGCGCCTGCGTGATCCGCAGCAGGTGTGTCGTGCCCGCGTACTGCCCTACCAGCTGCTGATGGCCTTCCACGCCGGCGGTGGCTTGCCGGCGCCGATCCTGGAAGCGTTGCAGGACGCGATGGAGATCGCCACGGCGTCGGCCCCGGCATTGCCCGGGCGGGTGGTGGTGGCGGTTGACGTGTCCGGTTCCATGCAGTCGCCGGTAACCGGCTACCGCAAGGGCTCCAGCACGGCGGCGCGCTGCGTGGACGTGGCGGCGCTGGTTGCAGCCTGCGTGCTGCGCGGCCAGCCGCAGGCCAAGGTGTTGCCGTTCGATACCGAGGTGCGCCACGTGCGCCTGAACCCGCGCGACAGCGTGATGACGTTGGCCCGCCAGCTGGCCATCAACGGCGGTGGTACGTCGGTCAGCGCGCCGCTGCACTACCTCAACCTGCGGCGCGAGCCGGTGGACCTGGTGGTGCTGGTGTCGGACAACGAAAGTTGGCGTGACACCCGCCAGGGCGGCCAGACGGCCACGATGCTGCAGTGGGATGCATTGAAGCGTCGCTGCCCACAGGCGCGGCTGGTGTGCATCGACCTGCAGCCGGTGGCCAGCAGCCAGACCGTGCAGCGCGGTGACGTGCTGCACATCGGTGGCTTCAGCGATGCGGTGTTCGACCTGATGGCGCAGTACGCCGCTGCGGCCGAGGACGGCAGCAGCTGGGTCGAGCGCATCCAGGACATGGCGTTGTAAGGCGGCAGGGAGGCCGCACGGACCGCCCGGCTGGCAATGGGGCCAGCCGGGCAGGGCCAGGAATTCGTTTTCGCGGTGAATGCTGGTGGAACTACATTGGTTGTCCCTTCGGGGTCGGGTTCGAGTCCCGCGTTTCCTGCCTGTCGTGAGGAAGCAGACGTTCCACCTCCCTTGTCACCGCACTTTTTCAAACGGCACCGGCAACGGTGCCACCGCTTCAATGCCGGCAGCGCGAATGCCGGAGGAACTACAGCCCCTTAAGCTCCAGGTCGCGGGTTCGACTCCCGCCTGCCACGGCAACGCGGCAGTAGCTCAGTGGTAGAGCAGGATGTTCCTCCAGATTCTTGTCGTGCTGCCGGCACCTTCGCTTTCGTTGCGCGGGGAATGCAGGTGGAACTACATCGGAAGCCCTTCGGGGTCGGGTTCAAGTCCCGGCCGTCCTCCGCGGCAACGCGGGTGACGGAATGTTCCACCTCCTTTGTCACCGCACCTTCTTTGTTTTTGCTTTGGATGAAAGGAAACATCACCATGACCACCCTCAATTACGACGTGATCCAGCAGCCGGGCGCTGCACCGATCAAGCTGTGGACCCGCGGCGTGCCGCTGGAAGACCAGGCGCGCGAGCAGCTGCAGAACATCGCCAAGCTGCCCTTCATCCACAAGTGGATCTCGGTGATGCCCGACGTGCACCTGGGCAAGGGCGCGACCGTGGGTTCGGTGGTGCCGACCATCGGCGCGATCATTCCTGCAGCGGTGGGCGTGGACATCGGCTGCGGCATGATCGCGGTGCGCACCACGCTGGTCGCCAGCGACCTGCCGGACAACCTGTCGGCGGTGCGCAGCGCGATCGAGCGGGCGGTGCCGCACGGCCGCAGCGTCACCCGCGGGGGCCGTGACAAGGGCAGCTGGGACACGCCGCCCGAATTGGCGGTGGAAGGCTGGGCGCAGCTGGTGGATGACTTCGCATTGATCTGCGAGCGTCACCCGCGCCTGAAGAACACCAACAACCTCAAGCACCTGGGAACGCTGGGTACCGGCAACCACTTCGTCGAGGTCTGCCTGGACCAGGAGCAGCGCGTGTGGTTCATGCTGCACTCCGGTTCGCGTGGCGTAGGCAATGCCATCGGCACCTACTTCATTGAGCTGGCCAAGCAGGAAATGCGCCGCTGGATGATCAACCTGCCCGACCAGGACCTGGCCTACCTGCCCGAGGGCAGCCAGCACTACGGCGACTATGTGTTCGCGGTGGACTGGGCGCAGCGTTTCGCACGCATGAACCGCGAGGTGATGATGCGCAACGTGGTGGCTGCGGTGCGCACGGTGATCAGCAAGCCGTTCGAGGCCGAGGCCGAGGCGGTGAACTGCCACCACAACTACGTGAACCGCGAGACCCACTTCGGCAAGGAAGTGATGCTGACCCGCAAGGGTGCGGTGAGTGCGCGCAAGGGCGAACTGGGCATCATTCCGGGCAGCATGGGGGCCAAGAGCTTCATCGTGCGTGGCCTCGGCAACGAGGACAGCTTCCACAGCTGCAGCCACGGTGCCGGCCGCGTGATGAGCCGTACCCAGGCACGCAAGCTGATCACGGTGGATGACCACGCCAAGGCCACCGCGCACGTGGAGTGCCGCAAGGATGCGGAGGTGGTGGATGAATCGCCGGCGGCCTACAAGCCGATCGAGGCGGTGATGGAGGCCCAGCGCGATCTGGTCGAGATCGTGCACACGCTGCGCCAGGTGGTGTGCGTGAAGGGATGAGGCAACCCGTGCGCGGCGTACACTGCGCCGCGCACGGCAGCAGGGCCCGGCATCGAACAACGGGCACGGAGGAACAGACAGATGGACATGATTGAACTGGATGGCGGGCACGGAGGCGGACAGCTCCTGCGCTCGGCACTGACCCTGAGCCTGTGCACCGGCACCGGCTTCACGCTGCACAACATCCGCGCGATCCGGCGCAAGCCGGGGTTGATGCGCCAGCACCTGACCGCGGTGAACGCTGCGGCGCGGGTCGGCAACGCCTGTGTGCACGGTGCAGAACTGGGCGCTACCTCGTTGCGCTTCGAGCCGGGGCGGGTGAGCGCCGGCACCTACCACTTCGCGACCGGCAGCGCCGGCTCGGCCACGCTGGTGCTGCAGACCGTACTACCCGCGCTGTGGCGCGCGCAGGGGCCGTCGCAGCTGCGCCTGGAAGGCGGTACCCACAACCCGCTGGCACCCAGCGCGGATTTCATCGCGCAAAGCTATCTGCCGGCGCTGGGCCGGATGGGCGTGCAGGCGTCGATGCAGCTGCTGCAGCACGGTTTCCATCCAGCCGGTGGCGGCGTGATGGAGGTGCAGGTGCAGCCGTGCGCGGCGTTGCAGCCGCCGTCGTTGGAGGTGCGTGCACCGTTGCAGGCGATCGAGGCACAGGTGCTGATGTCCGGCCTGTCCAGCGGCATCGGCCTGCGCGAACTGCAGGTACTGGCCGAGACGCTGGGCGTGGACCCGCACCCGCGCAACGTGCAATCGATACGGCCGGCGCTGGGACCGGGCAACGTCGCCCTGGTGCGCGTGCGTCATGGTGATCACGTGGAGGTGTTCAGCGGCCACGGCGAGCGCAGTGTCTCCGCCGAGCAGGTCGGGGCGCGCCTGGCCGGGCAGGTCAAGCAGTACCTGGACGGGACCGGTGCTGTTGGCGAGTACCTGTCCGACCAGTTGCTGCTGCCGATGGCGCTGGCGGGCGGCGGTGCGTTCACCACCCACGTGCTGAGCGATCACCTGGTCAGCAATGCGCGGTTGATCGAGAAGTTCCTGCCGGTGGAATTCGACTGGCAGCCGCACGACGGTGGCTGGCGGGTGACGGTGCAGGCCTGAGTGCCCGCCGGGCGTGGCCCGGCGCTACCGGAGCATTCCAGTCGCCTGTCGATCCTGGGCGCGTCGGCCGATCATGCCGCGCTGCGCAGGCATCGCTGCGCGCTGCCGGATTGATCCTGCGCAAGGCACGATCTCCACACAGGCTGTGTAATGGTGTCGTTCCCACTGGCTGGATCACCGCGGAGCCCCACCATGTACAAGCGCATCCTGATCGCCACCGATGGCTCGGAGCTGGCCGACAAGGGCCTGGCCAAGGGCCTGGAGCTGGCCAAGGACCTTAACGCCGAGGTCGACATCGTCACCGTCTCCGAGCCTTGGGCCGTCGGCATGTACGACGCCATGGGCTGGAGCGTGGGGTACATGAACAGCCCGGAGTACAAGGCCGACCGCGAGGAAGGCGCGCAGAAGGTGCTGCAGCCGGCCCTGGCCAAGGCGGCCGAGCAGGGCATCACCGCCAATCCGGTGCATGTGCTGGACCGCTACGCGGCCGACGGCATCATCGAGACGGCGGGCCAGCGCAACAGCGATCTGATCGTAATGACCTCGCACGGCCGCCGCGGCGTCACCCGCGTGCTGCTGGGCAGCCAGACCGCCGAGGTGCTGGCGCGCAGCACGCTGCCGGTGCTGGTCATCCGCTGATACGGAAGCGTTCCCGGGGAGGGGACCCGACGCCGGCCGCAGGATGCGCGCCGGCGTTGTTTTTTCCGGCGGCCCGAAGAGCATCCACGCATGGCGTGGATCTACTCCAGTTCACCGTCAAAGGTCCACGCCATGCGTGGATGGGGCCACCGCAATGCCAGTAGATCCACGCCATGCGTGGATGGGCCGTGCCGATCGCCTTGATGGGGTCAGAGCCCTTTCCCGTGGAAAGGGATCCGACCCCGGCCACATCACCAGCTGTACAGCTTCCAGTACACCGGCGACACGCCATCCTTGTCATTGTCGAAGCGGCCATCGCCGTTCTTGTCATACATGTAGAACGGGGCGCCGCGTGCCGGCGTCACCTTGACCATGCGCAACTGGCCGGACACCCGGTATTCCTCGATGGTGTCGCCGTTGTCCATCGTGCGCTTGGAAACATCGGCGCCCTTGACGTCCACCGGGGGAGCGCCCGCACCGCCCATGCTGGCGCAGCCAGCAAGCAGGAGCAGGGAAGCCAGCATCAGGGTCTTCATCGGCGGGGCCTTTGCCTGGAAAGAGCCTTGATTATGCCCCAACGCCGCGTCGCTGCCGTGTCGCCGCGATGCAGGAACAGGCGCGTAGAATCGACACATGAGCAGATTAGTCCTGATCGACGGGTCCAGTTACCTGTACCGCGCGTTCCACGCGCTGCCGCCCCTGTCCAATGCACAGGGTGAGCCCACCGGCGCGCTGTTCGGCGTGGTCAACATGCTGCGCTCGACGCTGAAGGAGCGCCCGGCCTACGTCGCCTTCGTCGTCGATGCCCCAGGCAAGACCTTCCGCGATGACCTGTACGACCAGTACAAGGCCAACCGCCCGCCGATGCCCGATGAACTGCGCAGCCAGGTCGAGCCGATGTGCCGCATCGTCGAAGCGCTGGGCATCAGCATCCTGCGCATCGACGGCGTGGAGGCCGACGATGTGATCGGCACCCTGGCCCTGCAGGGCGTGGCACAGGACCTGAAGGTCACCATCTCGACCGGCGACAAGGATTTCGCGCAGCTGGTCCGGCCGGGCATCGAACTGGTCAACACCATGACCGGCAGCCGCATGGATTCGGACGCGGCGGTGATGGACAAGTTCGGCGTGCGCGCCGACCAGATCGTCGACCTGCTGGCGCTGATGGGCGATACCGTGGACAACGTGCCCGGCGTGGAGAAGTGCGGGCCGAAGACGGCCGCCAAGTGGCTGGCCGAATACCAGCATCTGGACGGGGTGATGGCAGCGGCGCCGACCATGAAGGGCAAGATCGGCGAAAACCTGCGCGCTGCGCTGGAGCGCCTGCCGCTGAACAAGGAGCTGGTGACCATCCGCACCGACGTCGCGCTGGACGCCAGCCCGACCACGCTGGCCCTGCGCGATCCGGATGTGCCCACCCTGGGCGAGCTGTACCTGCGTTACGGCTTCACCCAGGCATTGAAGGAGCTGGGCGGGCCGGTACCGGCGCCTGCAGTGGCCAACGACGCGACGCCGAGCCTGCGCGGCACCGCCGCCGGCTTTGCCCGTGGCAGCGCCGAAGCGCCACCCGTTGGCGAGCTCGATCCGGCGCTGTCGGCGCCCGGCGAGTACGAGACCGTGCTGACCACCGAGCAGCTGCAGGCCTGGGTTGCGCGCGTGCAGCAGGCTGACCTGATCAGCTTCGACACCGAGACCGACGCACTGGATGCGATGCGTGCGCGCCTGGTCGGCATCAGCCTGGCGGTGGAGCCGGGCAAGGCCGCCTACATCCCGGTCGGCCACGATTATCCCGGCGCGCCGGCACAGCTGCCGCTGGCACAGGTGCTCGATGCGCTGCGGCCGGTGCTGCAGGACCCGGCGAAGAAGAAGCTCGGCCAGCATGGCAAGTACGACCTGCACGTGCTGCGCCGCCATGGCGTGGACGTGCAGGGCTACCACGACGACACCATGCTTGAGAGCTTCGTGCTCAATTCCACCGCCACCCGCCACGACATGGATTCGCTGGCCCTGCGTTACCTGGGCTACAACACCATCAAGTTCGAGGACGTGGCAGGCAAGGGCGCCAAGCAGATTTCGTTCTCGCAGGTGGGCATCGACGAGGCCGGCCGCTACGCCGCCGAAGACGCCGACATCACCCTGCGCCTGCACCACGCGCTGCAGCCGCAGCTGCTGGCCGAACCGACCCTGGACAGCGTGTACCGCAGCATCGAGATGCCGCTGGTGCCGGTGCTGGCCAGCATCGAAGCCAATGGCGTGCGGATCGACACCGACGAACTGCGCCGGCAGAGCCAGGACCTGTCCTCGCGCATGCTGGCCGCGCAGCAGAAGGCCACCGAACTGGCCGGGCGCAGCTTCAACCTGGATTCGCCCAAGCAGCTGCAGGCGGTGTTGTTCGACGAGCTGAAGCTGCCGGCGGTGGTGAAGACCCCCAAGGGCCAGCCCAGCACCAATGAAGAGGCGCTGGAGGCGATTGCCGAGCAGCACGAGCTGCCCCGGGTGATCCTCGAGTACCGTGGCCTGGCCAAACTGCGCAGCACCTATACCGACAAGCTGCCGGAGATGGTCAACTCCGAAACCGGCCGGGTGCACACCAGCTACCACCAGTCCGGCGCCGCCACCGGCCGCCTGTCCTCGTCCGATCCGAACCTGCAGAACATCCCGATCCGCACCGAGGATGGCCGCCGCATCCGCCGTGCGTTCATCGCCCCGGAAGGCTTCCAGCTGCTGGCGGCCGACTATTCGCAGATCGAGCTGCGGATCATGGCGCATCTGTCCGGAGACCCGGGCCTGGTGCGGGCCTTCGAGCAGGGCGCCGACGTGCATCGCGCCACCGCCGCCGAGGTGTTCGGCCGCACCCTGGAAGAAGTGACCAGCAACGAGCGCCGCGCGGCCAAGGCGATCAACTTCGGCCTGATGTACGGCATGAGCGCGTTCGGACTGGCCCGCAACCTCGGCATCGACCGCGGCCAGGCGCAGGATTATGTGGCGCTGTACTTCAGCCGCTATCCGGGCGTGCGTGACTTCATGGAGCGCATGCGCGAGCAGGCCCGCGAGCAGGGCTACGTGGAGACCCTGTTCGGTCGCCGGCTGTACCTGAACGACATTCATGCACGTAACCAGGGCCTGCGTGCTGGCGCTGAACGTGCGGCGATCAATGCACCGATGCAGGGCACCGCCGCCGACATCATCAAGCGCGCCATGGTCGATGTGGACAAATGGCTGCGTGACAGCGGCGCACCGGCGCGGATGATCCTGCAGGTGCACGATGAACTGGTGTTCGAAGCCGAGGCCGGTTTCATCGAAGAACTGCGTAGCAATGTCGTGCAGCGCATGTCGCAAGCGGCACAATTGCGGGTGCCGTTGGTGGTCGATACCGGTACTGGCAGCAATTGGGATGAGGCGCACTGAGTCGCATTCAGGCCGAAAACGCCGTGAATTCGTTCATTTGCATGATATTTCTGACTCAAACATGAATGTTTCCCTGATGGGTGCTTATTAAATTGGGCCCCTTCACGAACCGTTAGTGTTCGGAGTGCTTCTATAACTCCCGACAGGCGCAATGCCTGTCGTGGATCTCTCCCATCCCCTGGAGCAGATCTCGGAACGGGGGCTCCTCCCCAAGCGCCCGTTCCCCGGCCCCGTTGACCTCCCCCTGGTCAGCGGGGCTTTTTATTTGTGCGCTGCTGCGCCACGCTGGGCCACCGCCCAGCAGGGAAACCCGCGATGCCCGATCTGTTCGACTTGGCGATGCCGTGGTGGGAATTCATCCTGCGCGCGGTGGTGGTCTACGCAGTCGTGCTGGGCATGGTCCGGCTCAGCGGCAAGCGCGCGCTGGGACAGGTCACCCCGTTCGACGTGCTGCTGATCGTGCTGCTGGGCAACGCGGTGCAGAACGCACTGCTGGGCACCGACACCTCGCTGGCCGGCGGCCTGCTGCTGGCCGCCACGCTGATCCTGCTGAACTATGGCGTAGGCTGGATCACCGCCCGCAGCCGCCGCATGGAACGGCTGATCGAGGGCGAACCGGTGGTGATCGCGCGCAACGGCAAGCTCTTCGACAGTGTGCTGCGGCGCGAGCTGGTCAGCCGCGCCGATTTCGATGTCGCCATGCGCCAGCAGAGCTGCATCGGCGTGGAAGAAGTGGAACTGGCACTGCTGGAAACCAACGGCCACATCACCATCATTCCCAAGCGCAAGGACGATTGAGCGGGTGCGGTCGATATCGAGCTTGCCCGACCGCCTGTCGCCTCGGCCCGGTCCCGGTAGTGGTCGAGCTTGCTCGACCGCTGTGGGCGCCACACATCACACCCAGTCGCGCGGCACCAGGTAATCGGCCAGGCGCGCCTCGGCGCTGCCTTCGTCGGGGCTGAAGCCGTACTCCCAACGCACCCGCGGCGGCAGGCTCATCAGGATGCTCTCGCTGCGCCCGCCACTCTGCAGGCCGAACAGCGTGCCACGGTCGTAGACCAGGTTGAACTCCACGTAGCGGCCGCGGCGGTACAGCTGGAACTCGCGCTCGCGTTCGCCGTAGGGCGTGTCCTTGCGCTGCTGCACGATCGGCAGGTAGGCATCGAGGAAGCCATCGCCGACCGCGCGCAGGTAGGCGAAATCGCGTTCGAAATCGCCGTGCAGATCATCGAAGAACAGGCCGCCCACACCACGCGTCTCATTGCGGTGACGCAGGAAGAAATACTCATCGCACCAGCGCTTGTGCGCCGCGTAGCGCTCTTCACCGAACGGTGCACACAGATCGCGCGCCACCCGATGCCAGTGCTGCATGTCCTCGTCGAACGGGTAGAACGGGGTCAGGTCGAAGCCACCGCCGAACCAGCTGGCCACCACCTCGCCGTCGCGCTGGGCCTGGAAGAAGCGCACGTTGGCGTGGGTGGTCGGCACGTAGGGGTTGAGTGGGTGGAACACCAGCGACACACCGGTGGCGCGCCACGAGGCACCGGCCAGCTCCGGCCGGTTGGCCGAAGCCGACGGCGGCAGGCGACTGCCCGCCACATCGGAAAAGCCGATACCGGCCTGCTCGAACACCGCGCCATCGCGCAGCACGCGGGTGCGGCCACCGCCACCTTCGGCGCGCTGCCACAGATCTTCCTGGAAGCGTGCCCGGCCATCGGCGGATTCGATCGCTGCACAGATGCGGTCCTGCAGGTCGGTGAGGTAGGCGCGCACGCGCTCGAATTCGTTCATGGCGCGTACTTTACCGCAGCGCCGTGCCTGCGCTGGCGCGCGCCCCGCAGGTCGGCGACGAACCATCACGCTGGTAGCGGGCGAAGCGGGCCCAACGGTCGTTGCCTACAAGATCGCCATTGGCCAGCTGCCAGAACACGTGGTCCTCACCTTCCTCGTTCCGCACCCGGATGGCGCCCTCGCGCATGACCGCCGGCTGCCTGCCGGACGCATCGACCTGGACCTGGGCGTCGTCGCCGAACACCAGGGAGTGGCCCTGCGCCGCATAGCGGCCGCAGGGCAGCTTTGCCACGTCCACGATGACCAGGTCTGCGCTGCTCAGTGCGGCCAAGGGGGCGACGCTGCTGCAGGCCTGCGGGTCCCGACCGATGCTGCAGGCCAGCTGCAGGGCATCGCGGGCCGGCAGCAGGCGCGCCGATGCCCACAGCGCCACGGCCGCGGCATGGCAGGAACTGGCACTGGGATGCTCGCGGCACAGCGTGCTGACCTCGTCCAGCTGCGCCGCCGGTAGCGGCACGTCGCGCGGGATGCTTCGCGCCACCGAGAACGCCCAGGCCGCGTCACGGACCCGGCCCACCGCTTCGGCCTGTCTGCATGCTTCTGCGTCGACGTCCGTGCGGCCACGCTGGCATGCCGCAGGTTCAGCAGGTTCCTCGCGATTGCTGGCCAGGGCGATGTCGAGCACCAGGGCATTGCGGGCGTCGCTGCGATAATCCTCGATCAAGCGATTGCAGCCGGCCGGCACGCCTTCACGGCACCACTGCCGCCAGCGCTCGGGTCCGGCCACTGCCATGTCATCCATGCAGCTGGCGATATCGGCGCGGCAGCTGCCCGCTGCGAACACCGGCGACGCCTGGCAGACCGCCGTGCTTTCCAGCGTGTAGTAACGCTCTTCGCCGGCCAGCGCGTGGCCCTCGTCGATGATCTGCAGGGCCTCGATGTCGCCGGTGGCCAGGTTGGCCAGCATCAGCACGTCCTCCAGCTGCTCCAGGTTGTAGGGCTCCGGGGCCGCGCCGGGGATGAGGCGGGAGCCCTGCACTGGGCTTTCCACCGTCAGCCGGGCGCCGCTGTCAGCGTCCTTGAAGGTGCCGCACAGCAGTGGTTGCGCGGATGCTGCCGGGCCGAGCGACAACAGCAGCGCGGCGATCCACCCGCGTGACAGGTGGCCGCGGTGGGCAGTGGAGGGGGGCATGCAGGAACTCCTTGCAGAAACGGTACGTGGAACGATGGTCATCATCGGCGGGCAGACGGTGCGGTATCACGGGTGGGCGCAGCCTTGCAGCGCACAGCACCCGGCTGCCGCTGGTAACGCTGGTAGCCGGTCCAGGCATCCATGCCCAGCAGGTCGCCATTGGCCAGCAGGCGCAGCACATGATCGCTGCCGTGGTCATTGCGCAGATGGATGGCACCGTCCAGCAGTCGCACCTGCGAGCGCTGGCTACCGATCGTCGCGTGGCCATCGTCGCCGAACGCAACCGCATCGATCGTGCCGCCGTCGGCCCGGTACAGGCCACAGGGCGGCTCGGTCGCATCGACCAGGCGCAGCGCGGCACCGAGTGCCTGCAGGGGCTCGACCCGTTCGCATGCGCTGTCGCGACCGCTGTCGCAGACCACCTGCAACGCCTGCACGGCCGCCCGCGGATCGCGCGCATTCAACTGCTGCTCGGCCACTTCGGTGCAGAAGCGGCCAGCGCGCTGCTGCAGGCACAGCTGCTGCAACTGGTCGCGCTGCGCCGCCGGCAGTTCCACCCACGCTGGATCGATGCCACGGGCGAACGCCTGACCACTGGCCTGTGCCACCGCGGCGG
Source organism: Stenotrophomonas sp. FW305-C-20-S1 (assembly GCF_058783335.1). Classification (NCBI taxonomy): domain Bacteria; kingdom Pseudomonadati; phylum Pseudomonadota; class Gammaproteobacteria; order Lysobacterales; family Lysobacteraceae; genus Stenotrophomonas; species Stenotrophomonas sp. FW305-C-20-S1. The sequence goes on from NZ_JBYTEK010000016.1 coordinate 40,622, forward strand.
CCAACGCGTCACGACGGGCATCACGGCAGGTCAGCACCTCCTCGCGCTCCGCATCGGTGGTGCAGGGCGCCGGTGCGGCGGTAGCCAGCGCTACGCCCTTGGCAGACGCGGCGGCGAGGAGCGCATCGTCCACGTAGCCCAGCAACAGGCCGCTGCAGGCCGCGCCCACGCCCTGTTGGCAGGCGGTCAGCAGCTGCGGCGGCGTCGCCGCGTGCAGGCGAGCCATGCAGCGGTTCGCATCGGCCAGGCAGCTGCCGGCGGCGTTCACGGCCACCGGCTGGCAGACCGCCCGTGCACGCAGCTGATAGTCCTGCAGCGTGTCGTTGATGCGTCTGCCATCAGCACTGGCAGTGAGCGCTGTTGCCACGCCGTCATCCAGGTTGACCAGCACCAGGCCGTTGCCATCGCGTTCGATCTGCAGCGATTCGAGATCAAAGCCCGTCGCCAGGCGACGGCCCCGGTTGTGTGAGTCGATCACCAGCGCGGCATCATTCTGCGCATTGACGTACCGGCCACATCGCAGCGGCGCGGGCGTGGAAGCGGAGGCTGCGGCCGGCGCCGGCGGGGTGGCCAGCAGCAGCGCGGTGACGACCAGAAACATTCGGAGCAGGGCAGGCATGCGACATCCTTGTCGTGCGGAAGGCAGGAAGAAGTTCAGCGGAAGCGCGCGCGGATGTCCGGTCGCAGCAGGCGCCAACCCAGCCAGCCCTGCAGCCCCGCAAACAGCACCGAGGTGCCGACCAGTGTCAGGGTGAACAGCACACGCTGCACCTGCAGCTCATGCTGCGCCGTGGGGTCGCTGGCAAGGAGCGCGATCAACACCAGCAGCAGGCGATCCATCCACCAGGCGATCACGAAGTTGGCCAGCGCGCTCAGGCCCAGCATCCACACATAGGCCCACAGGCCCCAGCGTCGCTCGCGCCACAGGCCCCAGCTGGCCAGGGTCGAGAACAGGCAGAGCAGGGCAACCAGCAGCGAGGTGGCCGCCGGGTGTTTCAGCATCCACCACAGGCTGCCGTCGAGCTGCTGTTCCCATGCCAGTGTCACCAGCGTGGTCCAGAACCCGGTACGGGCCAGTACCGCGGCCATCAGCGCCTGCGCGAGGAAATAGAGGGTGACCAGCAGGCTCAGCCAGAACGAGCCCTGCGCCACTGCGCCGACCCAGTTGCTGGGTGGCGGTGGGGCAGGTGCTGGAATCGAGGGAATCGAAGCTGACATCCGTTGTCCGGGTGAGCGATGCCCGCCGGGTCAGCGGGCCGTCGCCAGGGCAGCGACCGCCGGCAGGATATGGTGTTCACTCAAGGGTGCCAAGGGCTGGCCGTGCGGCGGCTGCAGCGGCACCCAGGCCAGTTCGGCGATCTCCGCACGCGCGCACGGCTCACCTTCGATCCACACCCGCCAGGCCTGCGCCTGCACGCGATGGCCGGGCTCGTTCACCGCCCAGTCCTCGAAACTCCCGAGTGCGATGGCCGAAGCGGTGTGCAGCTGTACACCCAGTTCCTCGTCCAGTTCGCGTGCCAGTGCCTGCAGGGGTGCCTCGCCCGGGTCGGGCTTGCCGCCTGGCTGGATGAAGCGGCTGGCACCGTGCTTGCGCACCACCAGTGCCCGGCCACGGTCATCGAGGATGACCGCGGCCACGATGTGGATCGTGGCCGCGGCAGCACTCACTTCAGGTTCTGCTCGAACAGCTTGAGGATGCGCTTGTACTGGTCCAGCCAGGAATCGGCACGCACGTAGCCATGGCGCTCCACCGGGTACGGCGCGATCGACCAGTTGTCCTTGTGCAGCTCGATCAGGCGCTGGGTCAGGTTCACCGAATCCTGGAAGAACACGTTGTCGTCCATCATGCCGTGGGCGATCAGCAGGTTGTCCTGCAGGTTCTGTGCGTACTCGATCGGCGAGGACACGCGGTACGCCTCCGGATCGATGTCCGGGGTGTTGAGGATGTTGCTGGTGTAGCCGTGGTTGTACTGGTGCCAGTCGACCACCGGGCGCAGCGCGGCGCCGGCCTTGAACGTGCCCGGCGAGCGGAACAGGGCCATGAAGGTCATGAAGCCGCCGTAGGAGCCGCCGTAGATGCCGGCGTGGTCACGGTCACCCTGCTGGGTGTCGACCAGCCAGTCCAGGCCGTCCTTGTAGTCTTCCAGCTCCGGGTGGCCCATGTTGCGGTAGATCGCCGTGCGCCAGTCGCGGCCATAGCCTTCGCTGCCGCGGTAGTCCATGTCCAGCACGATGTAGCCCTTCTGCACCAGCAGGTTGTGGAACATCTGCTCGCGGAAGTAGGCCGGGTAGCGCTGGTGCACGTTCTGCAGGTAGCCGGCACCGTGCACGAACATCACGATCGGGTACTTCTTGCCGGGTTCCTTGTTTTCCGGCTCGTAGTACTTGGCCCAGACCACGCCGGCGCCATGCTTGGACGGCACCGCCACCAGCTTCGGCTGGATCCACTGGCGCGCCTTGTACTCGGCGGTACGGGTATCGGTCAGCACGCGCGCCTGGCCAGTGCCGGTACTCGGCACCACCGCCAGCTGCGCCGGCAGGTAGGCGCCGGAATAGCGCACCAGCAGCTGCTGGCCGTCCGGCGACAGCGAGAAATCTTCCACGCCATTGAGGCTGGTCAGCTCGCGCACCTGGCGGGCAGCGGTATCGACCGCGCAGACTTCGTAGTCATGCGGGGCCTGCTGGTTGCACAGGAAGTAGAAGCCCTTGCCGTCGGCCGACAGCACCGGCGCCGAGGTTTCCCACTTGCCGCTGGTCAGCGCCTGCGGCTTGCCGCCACCGGCCTGGGTGTACAGGTGCGAGAAGCCGGATTCCTCGGACAGCAGCCACAGCGTGCGGCCATCGGCCATCCAGCCGAAATCGTTGAAGCCCCAGTTGATCCAGGCGTTGTCGGTCAGCCGGTGGCGGTTCTGCACGCGGCCGTCGGCGGCAGCAACGCTGACGATCCAGCGGTCCTTGTTGTCGTTGGCGCGCAGCATCACCGCGGCCTGCTGGCCGTCAGCGCTCCAGCGGATGCCACCGCCCATGAAGTCGCTCATCACCTGCACGCTGCGGTCGCCCTTCAGTGCGTCCTTGCCGGCCTTGCGGCGCAGCTCGGCCAGCGGATCGGTGCCGATGCCCGGCAGGCTGGACAGCGACAGCTTCTCGGCCTTGCCGCTGCGTACATCCACGAACCACAGGGTGTGCGGCTCGAAGCCGTTGCGGCCGACGCGCTGACGGGTGTCCTCGGTTTCCTCATAGCCCGACTCGGTCACGTACAGCGGCATCTTGCCGCCGCGGCCGTCATCGAAGTCCTTCGGCTTGGTGGTCACGATCAGGTGGCCCAGGTCCGGCGACAGCACGCTGTCGACGATCTCCACGTCGGCACCCAGGAATACCGGACCCGGTGCGCGGGTCGGGTCGGCCTGGCGCCAGCGCTGGTCCTGGTCCTTCAGCGCCTCGCGCTGTTCGCGGTCGCGGCGCAGGGTTTCCAGCGTGCGCAGCTGCTGGTCGCGCAGCACGTCGGCCTTCGGCGGCGTGCTGGGATCCTTGTCGGCCTTCAGGCTGGCCACCTGCTGCACGCCGCTAGCCGCGGTCCAGTGGAACCAGTTCTGGCCGACGCGCCAGATCACGCCATTGTCGGCGGCGAAGTTCACGCCGCTGGCGCGCTCGTTGCTGCGGGTCAGCTGGGTCAGTGCGCCGCTGCGCAGGTCGCGCACGAACACGTCGCCGTTGCGCACGAACGCGCTGCGCGTGCGGCTGCGGTCGTACACCGGATCGGCCACGTCCAGGCTGCCGCGCTGGTCATCGGCCACCTGCGCGGCCACGCCACCGGCGATCGGCTGGCGGAAGGTGTCGCGCACCGGGCTGCCGTTGCGCTTGAGCTGGTACTCCACCTGCTGGCTGTTCCACGACCACCAGGCCTTCTCCACCGGCGGACCGATCCAGTCCGGGTCGGCCATGGCCTGTTCGATGGTGATCGGTGTCGGCGCAGCCTGCGCGGCCGGAGCGGCCAGCACGGCAGACAGCAGGAGGGACAGGGGCAGCACTCGGGACATGGGCGGACAGCACCAGAAGAGGAAACCGGGCAAGCGTAGCAGCCGTCCCGGCCCCGGGCAGGGGCCACAGGTCATGGGCATCAAAATTGCCTCGCGCGACCAGCCGCCCGGCTTGGATACCCGGAAATCCGGCAAAAAAAGCCCGAGCACAAAGAACGGAGCTATTTCCCCTTCTTTTGTATCTTGGAAGACCAAATTCTGATCGGGGCACTGTGGCTTGCCGATTGCTTTGTGTCAGTGTGGCGGCCAGAGTCTTCAATCCAGCCGTTTCGCTTAGCTTTGCTCATAATTGGGCCAAGGACCCGAGCTTCGCCTGGTTTCTTCAAGCCGGTAGCCCAGACGTCATCAGCCGTAAACTCAGCCTCCTTCTCAGCAACCTTTTGCACCGCTTCGAGTGCCTGCTTCTTCCACTTCTCATCGACCACTGGATGCCCCCTGTCACTCCTTGCCAACAACTACCGATCATATCCCTTCGCGATTCAGGGGGCTAGCGGCTCCTCGCTCTCGAAACTCTATGATGTTGTCTGGCTCGGAGGCACACCAAGCATAGGAGTTTAAGGCTAGGTCGGTGATGCATTTCCTGAATGCCGATGATGAGCGGTCTGAGAATGCCGTTAGGAACGCCAGATGGTTCTCGTCAAAACCGGCTTCCTTGGCTAGTTTGGTCAAGGAGTTTTTCCTCTCCCGGTTGATCGGACCGTCTGTGGCGACAACCTCGACGAACATGACCAGCATATCTGAGCCGCCGGGATCAGAGCCAAGGTCCACGAGAATGATGTCTGGAAGGGCCTTGGAGGAGTCAATTGTCAGTCGTAGCTCTCGTGCTAGGGCATCGTCCTGAGTCACCACCTTTCTTCCTGATTCGGAGAGCCACAGAACGATTGGTTCAACCAGGAATCGCGCTGCAAACCCTTCGATAACTGCCTTGGTAATGCCGCTAGATGGACCTGGGCTGAGTGAGCGAAGCTCTCCGTTCGGAAGCCGAACAGCCACTGCGTCGGATGAGATCTTGGCTCCGCGTTTCACCAGCAGAAGACGGCTCACAGCTGCCTTTGAGAGATGGGTTGATTGCCAGCTCCCAATTGCCTTAGTCAGCGCCTCGCCGACCAATGCTTGATCAAACAGCTCAGAGAATTCCCTTTCCAAAGCGTACTTTGGTTTGGAGGAGGTCGTAGCAATGCCAGGCCTTTCAATGACAGCTCGAAAAGGAACAAGTCCATTCCTGAGTGTCTCGTCGCGCACCGGCTCGCGACTATTCTCCGCATACCATGCATCGGCTGGACGCCAGTTCTTCTGCGTCAGTGACCTAAGCGTCCAGGCTTCCCTGCTTTCATAGTCGATCAGATCGGATTGGGTGTCGGACATTCCTGTTATCTGACTGGGCCTTACCCAGCGATCGGTGCCCTCAATTGCGGTGGTGTAGAACATTACATAGATCGCTCGAGCAGCCATTTCGCGGGTGACATAGTTCCTGTTCTCCGTTCCGTCCGGGAATATGGCCTGCAGTCGCTCTGAAATAAGTGATATCGAGGGAAGCATGAAGGAGTCCAATCAATTAATTCCATAGTAGGAAGCGACAAGCTTCTCAACATCTTCTTTGGATGCCATTGCCTCCAGATTAGATTGCAACTCCAGCAACTGATGAAGTGTGGGCAAGGGGAGTGCGTTTAGCTCGTATGCGGAAACTGCAACACTCCCGCTGATGCATCGAAACGCTCGATCAACTGTCGAAGTATTAAATAGTGCAGAGATTGTAGTCGGTGCGATCTTGGAAACACCTGATGTTGGCACATAGATCATGTTCAGGTGATTTTCGATCACGGCACCGCCGTGCTCCTGCAGGAACGAGTCTGGAAGAACCGAGCATACGAGACGCCGCCCTTGCTCCTTCGAAGTCGTTCTCTGCACCAGGACGCACGTTTCCCGAGTTACGAGATGTGGCTGATCGACGTTGATATCGATGAAAGGGACATGGTTCCGCTTGTCTGCCCGGAAGGAGAACTTCTCAGCTGAAACAGACTCCGCCCAGATCAGCGGGAGGCTGACGGAGGAGCGCTCGGTTCGAAGCTGTTCTTTGTGACGATTCCACACCAAGGGTCCGGTGGATACGCAATAGAACAAGCTGGAAAGCCGCGTTGGCATGTTGGCAATCTCTGACAAGAATGCAGCGTCTTCGGATGTTCGAGGAAGCATCCAAGGTGCGCCTGATGCTCTGACTGAAACGCGACCAACTGGTTCAGATAGGGAAGAGTTGAGGCCTTGTGGTATCAGCGCTGAAACCTGTACGGAACTACTAGATGCAGGCACGGTTCTTTTCTTGAAGACGGCAAGCATCGTCTCCTGAAGAACATCGTCAAAAACGCCCAATCTATCTGAGACTATGTCAATCGCCACTGGAGGAGATTTACTTATCAAGAGGTCTCGTAGCGCCTTGAAATACTGGCCTCCTAGAAAAGAAGTTGGCGTGACGTAGCAAACGAAGCCCCCTCTCTTGGCAAGCCTGACTCCTAGATCGGTGAACAAGCCGTAGAGATTCGCATGCCCAAAAAGAGACCTTGCATACTTCACTCGCATGCCTTTGCTTAGCGATACTCGACCATATGGGGGATTGCCAACCACCAAGTCATACGTTGATTCCGTCGAGGACCGCAGTGAGTCCTCGACGGTGATCACATCGGCTAGTCGCCTCTTGGCTGCAATGCATAGGGGCAGAACAGAAGCTTCAAGCACCACGTGAGCGATCCAAGCCGCAAACGAGTCGATCTCGCTGCCGCGGAGCCGATTCTCGATTTGGCGAAGCTTCCAGGTCGGCTGGGTTTGTTCAAGTTTTTCAAGCATCCGGTGTGCAATTGGTACCAGAAATGCTCCACCCCCACAGGCTGGGTCAATTACCTTGCCTGCCGAGAAGTCGAATCCAGATGCCTCCGCCATGTCAAGAAGTCGCTTTACTAGCGGTGGCGGGGTGTAGAAGGCCCCGAGTGCGGAGCGTCGAGCGGCGGGAATCATCGCAGTGTAGACGTTACCGATAAGAAAGCCTGCGTCCTCGACTGGGAACTCTGATATCAACTTACCAGCCCCTTCCGCAACTCTTTGAACGTCAGAGGGGAGGGATATTTCCTCTGCTTCAAGGGCTTTCACGCAAAGCGACGCGCTGTGCCGTTTGCATACCGCGTTCCAGTAGGCACCTACGACGGCAGCGCAGAACGACTTGGCGTGAGAGAGTCGGGTACGATCGGTCCTCTTGGAGCCAGCATAGCCCTTGGCCATCGCCAAGCATGCCTCGTATCGCTGCAGGGGGTCGCCTTTTGAGTCGATCCAGTCCACGCTCACCGGTGCTGCCTTCACAAACCTTCTCCTTCTACTGCTTCTTTTGAGGTTGCCCGCTTACCAAAGGCCCCTCGAGCCTTCATGCGGGGACCTCTCACTCTCAACAACGGCTGCTCGAAATCCACGCCGTGTTCAGCCATCGACGCCATCAATGTTGCAATGACTGCCAGATGTTGTGGGACAACGGACTTGGAGCGATTGGTGATCGAATTCGGGTGCTTGCCCAGAAGCTCGGCAAAACCACGGACAGACACGTTGGCCTTGCCAAGCTGGCGCTTGAACTCGGTGTAATCCACGCGTCAGCCCTTCAATCAGATAAGTTCGCCCGAATTGTAGAAGCCCACGTGACAAATTAAAAGCAAATTAGTGTGCTTTGCACGCTAATTTATTTGTATTTGGTCCGCAGTTCGACTGCCGACATTGTAGGTCACGCGGGGCGCACGCACTAAGATAGCCTTCATCGGTCCCGGCCTCTGAGCGCGGCTTCAGATGTCAGATGCAAATGTCCCCCTGCGACCGATTGATGCAGCGCGTCACCGGGTCGCATGTTCCTTTCACAGAACTCTACCCAAACTGGTCTGAATTTCTCAGAGCCCCCGCCGGAGGCGTCCCTTGGACGCGTTGTTGTTGTCGCGGATCCAGTTCGGATTCGTCATCAGTTTCCACGTACTGTTCCCGGCCTTCACCATCGGCACGGCCAGCTGGCTGGCCTTCATCGAATGGCGCTGGCTGCGCACGAAATTGCCCGTCTGGCGCGAGCTGTATTTCTTCTGGCAGAAGATCTTCGCGGTGTCCTTCGGCATGGGCGTGGTCAGCGGCATCGTCATGGCCTTCCAGTTCGGCACCAACTGGCCGCGGCTGAGCGAAGTGGCCGGTACGGTCATCGGACCGCTGCTGACCTACGAAGTGCTGACCGCGTTCTTCCTCGAAGCCAGCTTCCTCGGCGTGATGATGTTCGGCTGGGGCCGGGTGTCGCCGCGCCTGCATTTCCTGTCCACCTGCATGGTGGCGCTGGGCACGCTGTTCTCTACCTTCTGGATCCTCTCGTCCAACAGCTGGCTGCATACGCCGGCCGGCTACGAGATGGTCAACGGCGTCGTGCACCCCGTCGACTGGTGGCAGGTGGTGTTCAACCCGTCCTTCCCATACCGGCTGGCGCACATGGCGCTGGGTTCGTTCATCACCACCTGTTTCGTGATCGGTGGTGTGGGCGCATGGTATCTGCGCAGGGGAACGCACGTGGAAGCGGGGCGGCGGATGTTGATCGCGGCGGTGGCGTTCGCGGCGCTGACCGTGCCGGTGCAGATCTTCGTCGGCGACATGCATGGCCTGAACACGCTCAAGCACCAGCCGATGAAGATCGCGGCGATGGAAGCGCACTGGCATGAGACCAAGGAGGGCGAGGGTGTGCCGCTGGTGGTGTTCGCGCTGCCCAACGAGAAGGAGGAGCGCAACGATTTCGAGGTCGCCATTCCCAAGCTCGGCAGCGTGATCCTCACCCACACCCTGGACGGTACGTTCGATCCGCTGACGTCGGTGCCGGCCAGCGAACGGCCGCCGGTGACGCCGGTGTTCTTCGCCTTCCGCATCATGGTCGGGCTGGGCACGCTGATGCTGGTGCTGGCCTGGGTCTCGGCCTTCCAGCTGTGGCGGAAGAAGCTGCTGGCCTCGCCGTGGCTGCTGCGTGGCTGGAACTGGATGCTGCCCAGCGGCTTCATCGCGCTGCTGTCGGGCTGGTTCGTCACCGAGATGGGGCGGCAGCCGTGGGTGGTCTATGGCGTGCTGCGTACCGCCGATGCCGTTGGCCCGCAGAGTGCATGGATGACCGCGCTGTCGCTGGGTGTCTATGTGATCGGCTATGCCTTCGTGTTCGGCTGGGGCATCTGGTACCTGGTGAAGATCCTGCGCCACGGCCCGCAGCCGTACGACGAAGGCCCGTCGCTGGACCATGGCAGCCACACCCCGGCGCGGCCGCTGTCGGCCGCCGACGAACCGCTGGAGGAGCGCTGACATGGACCTGATGACCTGGCTGCCGGTGGCATGGTTCGCGGTGATCGGCTTCGGCGTGCTGATGTACGTGGTGCTGGACGGCTTCGTGCTCGGCATCGGCATCCTCGCCCCGTTCGCCGAGGACGAGGAACAGCTGGACCTGATGATGAACACCGCCGCGCCGATCTGGGACGGCAACGAGACCTGGCTGGTGCTCGGCGGCGCTGGCCTGATGGCCGCCTTCCCGAAGGCGTATGCCGTACTGCTGTCGGCGCTGTACCTGCCGGTGCTGCTGCTGGTGGTGGCGCTGGTGTTCCGTGGCGTGGCCTTCGAGTTCCGTTTCAAGGCGCACCGTTCACGGCGGCTGTGGAGCGTGGCGTTCGGCCTCGGTTCGCTGCTGGCCACGTTCGCCCAGGGCGTGATCCTCGGCACGCTGGTGCAGGGCCTGCCGCTGGTCGATGGCGTGTACCAGGGCGGCGCGTTCGGCTGGTTCAGCCCGTTCGCGATGCTGACCGGTGCCGCGCTGGTAGCCGGCTACGCACTGCTGGGCAGCACCTGGCTGATCCTGAAGACCGAAGGCCGCGTGCAGGCGCTGGCCCGGCAGATGACCCGCCCGCTGGTGGTGGCGGTGATCGCGGCAATGGGCCTGGTCAGCAGCTGGCTGCCGTTCCTGCAGTCGCGGCTGATGGACCGCTGGTTCAGCGACGGCAACTTCTGGTGGCTGTCGCCGGTGCCGCTGCTGACCTTGGCGGTGGCCATCGCGCTGTGGCGCAGCGCCACCCATCCGCGTCGCGACCTGCCGCCGTTCCTGCTCAGCCTGGCCTTGTTCGTGCTCGGCTTCGCTGGCCTGGTGCTGGGCATGTGGCCGTACCTGCTGCCGCCGTCGATGACGCTGTGGCAGGCCGCCGCGCCGGCCTCGTCGCTGGGCTTCACCCTGGTGGGGCTGGTGGTGCTGCTGCCGGTGATCCTGGGCTACACGGCATGGTCCTACCGGGTGTTCCGCGGCAAGGTACGCGCCGACGCCGGCTACCACTGAACCGGCTCGCTGGATCGGTCCATGCGGGGGGCGGTCGCTGACCGCTCCCCGTTGTGCTTTGTGAAACATGTCATCCCTGTGTCGGACGTGCTAGCGTGCGCTCCTTTCCGGCAGCCAGGGGGGCAGCCGGCGACGTCCTGGACGGATGCATGGCTGCAGGAATGGGGGGCAGCCGCGTGTCGCCGTAATGGCTCGAGACTCTCGTTCGCCCATCGAAACATCACCGGTAATGATCGAATTTTCCGTTGTCGACTGGGCCGCCTGGGCGCCTGGCCTGACCGAGCGTAGCCAATGGATGGGCTGGGCCGGAGCACCGTTCCTGCCGCAGGGCGAGGACACACCGGCGCTGGCCGAGATTCCGGCCATGCAGCGCCGCCGTATCGAACGCCTGGGCCGCATGGCGATCCAGGCCGCGTGCTGGTGCGAGGACGGGCAGGGCGCTGACAGCCAGGTGCCGCTGGTGTTCGCCAGCCGCCATGGCGATGTCGCCCGATCGATGGACCTGCTGGGCTCGCTGGTGGCCGATCAGCCACTGTCGCCCACCGGCTTCGGCCTGTCGGTGCACAACGCGATCGCCGCGCTGTATTCGATCGCCCGCGGCCACCGGGGCAACTACCTGGCGTTGTCCGCTGGCCAGTCGACGGTGGAAGCGGCGTGCCTGGAGGCCGTCGGTCTGCTTGGTGATGGTGCCAGTGAAGTGCGGATCGTGGTCTATGAGTCGCCGTTACCCGACGTTTACGCCGAATTCGCCGACGAACCCGACCCATTCTTCGCCTGGTGCTGGCGCCTGGCACCCGCCGGTACTGCCGGCGGCAGCGATCTTTCGCTGTCCTGGCAGGTCGCCGGCGACGCCGAGCCGACCGCGTCGGGCGTGCTGCCGCATGCGCTGGACCTGCACCGCTTCCTGCTGGCCGGGGATCCGCAGCTGCAGCACGTGACCCAGGGCCAACGCTGGTCCTGGCGCCGCCGTGGCTGAGGCGCTGCGCCGCCTTGATCATGCCTGGCGGGTGTTCGGCACCGGCCTCAGCTTCGCCGCGTTTGGCGTCGGCGGTCTGTTGCTGGGCGTGCTGGTGATGCCGGTGCTGCTGCTGATGCGCGACCCGGTGGCGCGTCGCCGCCGGGCCCGCCGGCTGGTCCAGCGCGCCTTCGCCAGCCATGTGTGGCTGATGTGCCGGCTGGGGGTGATGACCCTGCAGGTCGACGGGCGCGAACGCCTGCAGCGCGACGGCCTGCTGGTGCTGGCCAACCACCCGACCCTGATCGACGTGGTCTGCCTGATCGCCCTGCTGCCCAATGCCGACTGCGTTGTGAAGCGGGCGGTGGCCTGCAACCCGTTCATGCGCGGCCCGGTGCGTGCCGCCGGTTACATCTCCAATGACGACGGCGCTGGGCTGGTCGATGACTGCGCGGCAGCCGTGCACGCCGGCGGCACCCTGGTGATCTTCCCGGAAGGCACCCGCAGCGTGCCGGGGCAGCCGTTGCGGCTGCAGCGTGGCGCGGCCAACATCGCCGTGCGCGGGCGCCTGGACATCACCCCGGTGCGCATCACCTGCACCCCGCCGACGTTGACCAAGGGCCAGAAGTGGTATCGTGTACCCTCACGTCGTTTTCACGTTCAGCTGCAGATCGGCGAAGATATCCCGATCGCGCCGTTCCTGGCCGAAGATGACTCGCCAAGGGGGGATGCCCTGGCGGCCCGTCGCGTCACCGACCACCTCACTCGTTATTTCGACCTGTCTGGAGATCCGACCCGTGCAAGCACTTGAGCACGAGATCAAGGAATTGATCATTTCCTCGCTTTCACTGGAGGACATCACCCCGGAGGACATCGATCCGACCGCGCCTCTGTTCGTGGAAGGCCTCGGCCTGGACTCGATCGATGCACTGGAACTGGGCCTGGCGCTGCAGAAGAAGTACGGTGTCAGCCTCTCGGCCGACTCGGAAGAAACCCGTCGCCATTTCTCCAGCGTGCGCGCGCTCGGCGAGTTCGTCGCCGCCCGCCAGTCGTAAGGCGCCAGGAACTGCCATGACCAAGAATGAACTGTTCGAGCGCATCGTCCGCATCCTGACCGACAGCTTCGAGATCGAGCCGGCGCGGATCAGCCCGGAATCGCGCCTGTACGACGACCTGGACATCGACAGCATCGATGCCGTGGACCTGATCGTGCAGCTCAAGCCGCTGCTCGGCCGCAACCTGCAGCCTGAAGCGTTCAAGGCCGTGCGCACCGTGCAGGACATCGTTGATGTCGTGCATGGCCTGCTGCCCGGTCAGGCCGCTGCCTGACAGCAGCACGGACGCCGCGACCATGGCACGGGCACGCATGGTCGTGGTGGCAGCGATTTCGCTTGCCTATCCGGTGCTGGTCTACGTGGCGATGGGCCGCTTCGAGCCGCGCTGGCTGTCGCTGCTGCTGTTCGCGCTGGCCCTGCTGCGCGCGCTGAGCACCCGCCAGCCCTTGTGGTGGGCCGCCGCCGCCGGCGCGGGCCTGCTGGCCGGGCTGGCCACCGTGCTCAACCAGGCCCTGCCGCTGAAGCTGTACCCGGCGCTGGTGAACGTGGTGATGCTGACGGTGTTCGCCACCAGCCTGCGCTTCGGTCCGCCGCTGGTGGAACGCCTGGCGCGCCTGCAGGAGCCGGACCTGCCACCGTTCGCGGTGGTCTATACCCGCCGCGTCACCCAGGTGTGGTGCGGCTTTTTCGTTCTCAATGGTGGTCTCGCCCTGCTCACCGCGCTGTATGCGTCGGACCGGGTCTGGATGCTCTACAACGGAATGTTGGCGTACGTGATGATGGGATTGTTGTTCGGGGGCGAATGGCTGGTACGGCGTCGGGTCAAGGCAGCGCACGCGCATGGCTGACTGGATTGCCCTGGACCGGCTGCTGATCGCGGCGCAGCCCGGTCGTGACATCGGTATCTGCGATGGCACTGCCCTCGACCATGTCGCCTTCCGCCTGCGCGTACTGGCCTGGCATGACGCTTTCAGCGCTGCCGAAGGTCGTGACTGGGCGCTCTACTTCGATGACACCGTGGCCTTCGCTGCAGCGTTGTTCGGTGCCTGGCATGCCGGCAAGCGGGTGTTCCTGGCCGCCGACAACCTGCCCGCGACATTGCAGGCGCTGCAGCCGCAGGTGAGTGGCTTCGCAGGTGACCTGTCGGCGGATTACCAGCCGTTGCAGGCCACCAACAGCGTCGCCGCCGACGTGGCGCTGCTGCCGCTGGACGAGCGCGCCTGCGAACTGTGCGTGTTCACCTCCGGCAGCACCGGCCATCCCAGCGCGATCAGCAAGCGGCTGGACCAGCTGGCACGCGAAGTCGATGCGCTGCAGGCCGCCTTCGGCGCCCAGCTCGACGGTACCCAGGTGCATGGCACCGTGTCCCACCAGCACATCTACGGCCTGCTGTTCCGCGTGCTGTGGCCGCTGGCTGCCGGTCGTGCGATCCAGCCCCGGCGCTTCTTCCACGAAGACCTGGTGGGCGCGCTGGCCGGTACCGATACGGTGCTGGTGGCGACCCCGGCCCATCTCAAGCGCCTGCCCGAGCAGCTCGACTGGGCCAGCCTGCACGGCCGCCTGCGTGCGGTGTTCTCCTCCGGCGGCCCGCTGCCCGAGGACGCCGCGCGCCAGGTCCGCCAGTGGTTGGGCGTGGCGCCCACCGAGGTTTACGGCAGCAGTGAAACCGGTGGCATCGCCTGGCGCCGCTGGGACACCGATGCACCGCCGTGGCAGCCGTTGCCGGGCGTGCAGTGGCGGATCGAGGAGGACTGCCTGGCGGTGGCCTCGCCGCACCTGGAGACGTTGGACTGGTGGCGCACCCAGGATCGCGTGGAAGCACTGGCCGATGGCCGCTTCCGCCTGCTGGGCCGTGCCGATCGCATCGTCAAGATCGAAGAACGCCGCGTTTCGCTGGACGCACTGGAGCGCGCGCTGCGCGAGGATGCAGAAGTCGAGGACGTGCGCGTGCTGGTGCTGCAGGGCCAGCGCGAGCAGCTGGCGGCCGTGGTGGTGCCGGCCGATCCGGCGTTGGCACGTGCCGGTGACGGCGCACGGCGTGCGCTGGGGCAGCGGCTCGGTGCGCGGTTGGCGCAGGGCCACGATGCGGTCACCCGCCCGCGGCGCTGGCGCCTGGTCGAATCGCTCCCGATCAATGCCCAGGGCAAGGTCACCCAGGCCGCACTGGTGGCGTTGTTCCAGCCGATGATGCCGGTGCCGGTCTGGGACTGTCGCGACGCGGCGGCGGCCACCCTGCGGATGACGCTGGACCCCGCGCTGCGCGCGTTCCAGGGCCACTTCCCGCAGGCGGCGATCCTGCCCGGCGTCGCCCAGCTGGACTGGGCGGTGCGCTTCGGCCGCCAGGCCTTCGTGTTGCCGGTTGGTTTCCAGCGCATGGATGCAGTGAAGTTCCAGCGCGTGGCCCGCCCCGGCGACGAGCTGACCCTGCACCTGGAGTGGGACACCGGGCGCGGCGTGCTGACGTTCCGCTACACCTCGGTGCATGGCGTGCACGCCAGCGGCAGGGTGGTGTTCGCCGATGCGCATTGAGCCGGCCACCGCTGGCGGCGCGTTCGCGCCGCTGGTGGTCATTCCCGTGTACGACCACGAACACGCGATCGGCGCGGTCGTCGATGGCGTGCAGGCTGTGGGCCTGCCCTGCCTGCTGGTCGACGATGGCTCGCAGCCGTCCTGCGCGCTGGTGCTGCGGGAACTGGCACAGCGAGCGGGTGTCGACCTGCTGCGGCTGGACGTGAACCAGGGCAAGGGCGGTGCGATGCTGGCCGGTTTCGCCGAAGCGCAGCGTCGTGGGTATACCCATGTGCTGCAGATCGATGCCGACGGCCAGCACGACACTGGCGACCTGCCGCGCTTCATCGACGCCGCCCGCGCGCGGCCGGACGCCGTGATCTGCGGCATTCCCGCCTACGATGCCAGTGTGCCGAAGGCGCGCCTGTATGGTCGCTACGCCACCCACATCTGGGTGTGGATCAACACGCTGTCGCTGCACCTGCGCGACACCATGTGTGGATTCCGGGTGTATCCGCTGCCGCCGGTGCTGCGCCTGGTCGGCGAGGAAACCATCGGCCGACGCATGGATTTCGACACCGAAGTGATGGTGCGCCTGTACTGGCGACAGGTACCGGTCGACCACCTGGCTACGCGGGTGACCTATCCCGCCGACGGCGTTTCGCATTTCGATGTGTGGCGCGACAACGTGCGCATCAGCCGCATGCATACCCGGCTGTTCTTCGGCATGCTCTGGCGCGCGCCGCGCCTGCTGTGGCGCCGCCTGCAGGGGCAGGGCTGAGATGAGCCACGCGCACGACGCCCCGCACTGGGCCGACATCGGCGAGTCCACGTCGGTGGCCGGCGTGCTGTTCCTGTGCTGGGTGCACCGCTGGCTCGGGCGCTGGCCGTTCCACCTCTGCGTGTGGCCGGTCGTGGCCTGCCACTGGCTGGGCAACCGCGTTGGTCGCCAGGCCTCGATGCAGTACCTGCAGCGGCTGCAGGCCCATGCCGGTGCGCTGGGCCATGCGCCCACCCGGCGCGACAGCCTGCGCCACTTCTTCAGCTTCGCCGACACGATGCTGGACAAGATTCTCGGCCTCGGCGGCCGCTATCCGCCCGAGCGCATCCGCCTGCAGCGTGACCTGGTGCTGGGCAGGATCGCGCGCCGGGAAGGCGGCCTGATCCTGACCGCACACATCGGCTGCCTGGAACTGTGCCAGGTGCTGGCCGAGCAGGTGCCGGGCTTCCGCATCACCGTGCTGGTGCATACCGCGCACGCGCAGCGCTTCAACCGGCTGTTGCAGCGGCTGGACCCGCTGGCCGCGGTGGAGCTGGTGCAGGTTACCGAGATGGGCCCGGCCACGGCGATGATGCTGGCCGACAAGGTCGCCTCGGGGGGCTTCGTCGCCATCGTTGGCGACCGCGTGCCGGTGCAGGGCGGGCGCAGCGTGATGGCTGATTTCCTCGGCCACCGCGCGCCGTTCCCGATCGGCGCCTACGTGCTGGCGGCCGCGCTCGGCTGCCCGGTCTACACGATGTCGTGCCTGCACCAGGGCGACGGCTATCGGGTGGCATTCGAACAGTTCGCCGACCGCGTGGTGCTGCCGCGCGGTTCACGCGATGCCGCACTGGCCGAACAGGCGCAGCGCTTCGCGCGCTGGCTGGAACTCCAGGTCATCCAGTCCCCGCTGGACTGGTTCAATTTCTTCCCCTTCTGGGATCAGGCTCCTCATGACGATTGACGCCGTACCCGTGTGCCGTTTCGGCGATGCACCGCTGACCATCGAAGACGTGGTCGCCCTGGCCCAGCGCAAGTGCGAGGCCGCGCTGAGCGATGTGCCGGCGTTCCGCGCACATATCCAGCGTGGTGCCGACTTCCTCGACCGCCTGCTGCGCGAGGATGGCGTCATCTATGGCGTGACCACCGGCTACGGCGATTCGTGCACGGTGAACATTCCGCCGGCACTGGTCGCCGAGCTGCCGCACCATCTGTACACCTACCATGGCTGCGGCCTGGGCCGTTACCTGGACCCGGCCGAGACCCGCGCCGTGCTGGCCGCGCGCCTGGCCTCGCTGGTGCGCGGCATGTCCGGCGTCAGCGTGCCGTTGCTGGAAGGCCTGGCCACGCTGCTGCAGCACGATGTGCTGCCGTTGATTCCGGCCGAAGGCTCGGTGGGCGCCAGTGGCGACCTGACCCCGCTGTCGTACGTGGCGGCCGTGCTGTGCGGCGAACGCGAGGTGCTGCACGACGGCCGCGTACAGCCGGCTGCCGACGCGCTGGCGAAGATCGGCATGACGCCGCTGAAGCTGCGGCCGAAGGAAGGCCTGGCGATCATGAACGGCACGGCGGTGATGACCGGCCTGGCCTGCCTGGCCTGGCAGCGCGCCGATTACCTGGCACGCATGGCCACGCGCCTGACCGCGTTCAACGTGCTGTCCAGCGATGGCAACGCGCACCATTTCGATGAAACCCTGTTCGCCGCCAAGCCGCACCCGGGGCAGTCGCGCATTGCCGCACGCCTGCGCAGCGACCTGCACAGCGAGCGCCCGCCGCGCAACGAGCAGCGCCTGCAGGACCGCTACTCGCTGCGCTGCGCGCCGCACGTGATCGGCGTGCTGGAAGACACCCTGCCGTTCCTGCGCCAGCTGATCGAAACCGAACTGAACAGCGCCAACGACAACCCGCTGATCGACGCCGACGGCGAGCGCATCCTGCACGGTGGCCACTTCTACGGCGGGCACATCGCGCTGGCGATGGACACGCTGAAGAATACGGTTGCCAACATCGCCGACCTGCTCGACCGGCAGCTGGCGCTGGTGGTCGACGCCCGCTACAACCACGGCCTGCCGGCCAACCTGTCGGCGGCCACCGGCCCGCGCGCGGCGATCAACCATGGCCTGAAGGCGCTGCAGATCAGCGTTTCGGCGTGGACGGCCGAGGCCCTGAAGCAGACCATGCCGGCCTCGGTGTTCTCGCGGTCCACCGAATGCCACAACCAGGACAAGGTCAGCATGGGCACCATCGCCGCGCGCGACTGCCTGCGCGTGATCGAACTGACTGAACAGGTGGTGGCGGCCATGCTGATTGCCGCCCGCCAGGGCCTGGCGCTGCGCGAACGGGTTGGCATGAACGCGCAGCTGCATGGCAGTCTGGCCGACATGTACGCCGACCTGGGGCAGCGCATCGCCCTGGTCGAAGAAGACCGCGCGCTGGATCGCGAACTGCGGGAGCTGCTGGTGGAGATCCGCGCGCAACGCTGGGAGCTGTATGTCGGTGAATGAAGGCAACGAACTGGTCGGCGAGGTCGAGCTGGCCCCTGCTTTCCATGACTGCGATCCGATGAACGTGGTCTGGCATGGCAACTACTTCAAGTACTTCGAGATCGCGCGCTGCGCGTTGCTGAAGCGCTACGACTACGACTATCCGCAGATGCTCGAATCGGGCTACCTGTGGCCGGTGGTCGACGCGCGGGTGAAGTACGTGCGGCCGTTGCTGTTTGGCCAGGCGCTGCGCGTGCGCTCGCGCATCGTCGAGTGGGAGAACCGGCTGAAGATCGAATACGAGATCGTCGATGCGGAAAGCGGCCAGGTGCTGACCCGCGCAATGACCATCCAGGTCGCGGTCGACGCGGCCAGCAAGGAAATGCTGTATCAGTGCCCGCCGGTGCTGTGGCAGCGTCTTGGAGTGCCTGCCCCGTGAACCGATCCCTTCGTCTTCCGCGCGTGCTGCTGTGCGCGCTGCTGCTGGTGGCCGCACCGCTGGTGCAGGCGGCCGATGCCGCCGTCGATGCCATCACCCAGGCCGTCGCCCGGCCGGACGTGCTGCGCGGGCAGTTCACCCAGGAAAAGCAGGTCAGCGGTTTCAAGAACCCGCTGCGTTCGCAGGGCCAGTTCGTGGTCGCGCGCAAGCACGGCGTGATCTGGTCCACGCTCAAGCCGTTCCCGTCGGAGGTGGTGGTCACTGCCGACCGAATCCTCAGCCGCCAGCGCGATGGCAGCACCCGCGTCGAACTGGACGCGCGCCAGCAGCCGGCGATGCGCTCGGTCAACGCGATCATGTTCGCGTTGATGAGCGGTGACGTGCAGGCACTGTCCAGCCAGTTCAACGTCGAGGCCACCCGTGAAGGGCAGGGCTGGCGCCTGAAGCTGACGCCGAAGTCGGCGATGCTGGCCAAGGCCTTCCAGTCGCTGACGTTGCAGGGCGACCGTTACGTGCGCCAGGTCGAGATCATCGAAGCCAACCAGGATCGCACCCGCATCCAGTTCACTGCGCTGAGCGAAGCGCCGGCCACGTTGAACGCCGACGAGGCGCGCCGCTTTGAGTGACAGCGCCGCACCGGATCGCCTGCGCCGCTGGTGGCACTGGCTGGGCATCGCCTGGCTGCTGCTGTTGCTGGTGCTGGGTGCGCAGCAGTGGCGACTGTGGAGCCAGGAGTCGCGGATCGACACCGACATCCTCGCCCTGCTGCCGCAGGACGCGCACGACCGCCTGCTCAGCGACGTCACCCGGCGCATTGCCGATGGCAGCTCGCGGCAGGTGGTGGTGCTGCTCGGCAGTACCGACGGTGCCGCTGCCAAGCGCGCGCAGGCCGCGTTCGCCGCGGCGATGGCCAGTGATGCCGACAGCGCGCTGCTGGTGCCCAGTGGTTCGATCGAAGGCTGGTTCGATGAGGCGCGTGCGTTCTACGCACCGTACCGCGATCGCCTGCTGACCCCGGCCCAGCGCGAGCAGTTGCAGCAGGCCGAACCCGGTGCGTTGGCCGAACAGGCACTCGGCGCGCTGTACGGCCCGATGGGCGCGCCGCGGTTGACCGAGTGGCGGCAGGATCCGCTGTCGCTGTGGCCGCAGTGGTGGCAGCAGCAGGCCCAGGGCTCCGGCCTGCGCCTGGGCGATGACGGCCTGCTCGAGGCCGAAGGCAAGCACTGGGCGGCGCTGCAGTTCGATACGCCGGGCTCGGCCTTCAGGCTCGATGGCGAGCGTCATCTCGATGGCCTGCTCGAACGTGCCGGACAGGCGGCCAAGGCCGCTGCGCCGGATCTGGAGATCCTGCATGCCGGCGTGCCGTTGCATGCCGAAGCGGCTGCCGTGCAGGCCAACCAGGAGATCAACACCATCGGCTGGGGCTCGCTGGCGGCGGTGCTGCTGCTGGTGTGGCTGGCGTTCCGCTCGCTGCGGCCGATCCTGCTGGTTGCCGCCTCGCTGCTGATCGGTTGTGGCGTGGCGCTGGCGGTGACCGTGCTGGTGTTCGACAAGGTGCATGTGCTGACCCTGGTGTTCGGTGCCTCGCTGGTTGGCGTGGCCGAGGACTACGGCATCCACTGGTTCGCTTCGCGCCAGGCCGAGCCGGCCGACCGTCGCTGGAAGCTGCTGCGGCATCTGCTGCCGGGCCTGTGGCTGGCGCTGCTGACCAGTGCGCTGGCGTACCTGGCGCTGGGCCTGGCGCCGTTCCCCGGCCTGCGGCAGATGGCGCTGTTCTCGGTGGTGGGGCTGGCCGCTGCCTTCCTCACGGTGATCTTCTGGTTCCCGTGGCTGGACGGTGGCGAGATCCGTACCACCCGCTTCGCGCAGTGGCTGGGCAACACGCTGGAGCGTTTCCCGCGCCTGCACGGGCGTCGCCCGGTGGCGATCTTCCTCGGCGTGGCCGCGCTGGTGTCGGTCATCGGCATCGCCCGCCTGCAGAGCAACGACGACCTGCGCAGCCTGCAGTCGTCGCCGCCGGCGCTGATGGCCCAGCAGATCCGTCTCAGCCAGTTGCTGGGCATGCCCAGCCCGGCGCAGTTCTACCTGGTGCAGGGCAGCGATGCCGCACAACTGCTGCAGCGCGAAGAAGCGCTGACCACGCGCCTGCGTGAACTGACCCACGACAAGCGCATCGGCGGTTACCGCGCAATCAGTGACTGGTTGCCATCGCCCGCACGGCAGCAGGCCGATGCGGCGTTGACCGCCAGGGTGGAACCCGGCGTGCTGGCCGCGGTGGGCGAAGCGGTGGGCGAGCCCCTGCAGCGCCCCGCATTCGCAGCGGCGCCGCTGAGCGCCGAGGCCTTCCTCGCCTCGCCGGCGTCGCAGCCGTTCCGCCACCTGTGGGTCGGCAACGTGGGCGGGCAGATGATAAGCGTGGTGATGGTCGATGACCTGTCGCGTGCCGATGCACTGGCCACCCTGCGCGGTGCTGCCGAAGGCCTGGACGGCGTGCGCTGGGTCGACCGTACGGCCGATTTCTCGCAGCTGCTGGGCCACTACCGCAAGCTGATGGGCGGCCTGCTGCTGGTCGGCATCGTGCTGGTGTTCGGCGCCCTGTGGCTGCGCTACCGGCGCCAGGCCTGGCGCGTATTCGCACCGACCCTGGTGGCCGGTGCACTCACCCTTGGATTGCTCGGCCTGTTCGGCCAGCCGCTGCAGCTGTTCAACGTGCTGGCGCTGATGCTGCTGCTGGGCATGGGCATCGACTACGGCATCTTCCTGATCGAGCACCGCGGCGATGCCAGCGCCTGGCTGGCGGTATGCGTGGGTGCGGCCAGCACCTGGCTGTCGTTCGGCCTGCTGGGTCTTTCGCAGACGCCGGCGCTGCGCGCGTTCGGGCTCACCCTGCTGTTCGGCATCGGCCTGGTGTGGCTGATCTCGCCGCTGTTCCGGCCGCCACCGCATGACGCTCCGCCGGCCTGACCGGGCACGCTTCATTCCGATTCCTCCGCTTTTCCACCTGATCGAGCAACAAGGACGCACCGATGACTACTGCTGTGGATGCCGCTGATTCTTCCCGCCACGAAGACGTGGAACGTACCGAGATCCTGATCATCGGCGCCGGCCCGGCCGGTTCGGTGGCCGCGGCGATGCTGCGCCAGCAGGGCCGCAAGGTACTGATGCTGGAGCGCCAGCAGTTCCCGCGCTTCTCCATCGGCGAGAGCCTGCTGCCGCAGAGCATGGAATACATCGAAGCGGCGGGCCTGCTGCAGGACGTGGTCGAGGCGGGCTTCCAGTACAAGAACGGCGCGGCCTTCGTGCACGGGAAAGCGCGCACCGCGTTCGACTTCAGGAAGAAGTTCTCGCCGGGCTGGGGCACCACCTACCAGGTGCAGCGCGCCGACTTCGACAACGTGCTGGCGCGTGGCGCCGAGCGCATGGGCGCGACCCTGCGCTTCGGCGACGAAGTGCTGTCCGTCGAGCCGGGCGAGCAGCCGCTGGTAAGCGTGCGCCGCCCCGATGGCAGCGAGTACCGCATCGAAGCCGATTTCATCCTCGACGCCTCTGGCTTCGCGCGCCTGCTGCCACGCCTGCTGGACCTGGAATCACCGTCCAACTTCCCGGTGCGCGGCGCGATCTTCTGCCACGTGCGCGACAACATCCCGGCCGAAGCGGAATTCGACCGCAACAAGATCCTGATCACCACCCATCCCGAGCACATCGACGTCTGGTACTGGACGATTCCGTTCTCCAACGGCTGCTGCTCGCTGGGCGTGGTCGCCGAGCCATCGTTCTTCGAGCGCTACGAAGGCGACGACCTGCAGAAGCTGCAGGCCATCGTCGGCGAGGATCCGAACCTGACCTCGCTGCTGGCCAATGCCGAATGGGCGGTGCTGCCGGTGCGCCGCATCACCGGCTATTCGGCCAATGTCAGCTCGCTGTGGGGCCCGGGCTATGCGCTGCTGGGCAACGCCGGTGAGTTCCTCGACCCGGTGTTCTCCTCCGGCGTCACCATCGCGTTCAAGTCGGCGCAGCTGGCCAGCGAATGCCTCAAGCGCCGTTACGCGGGCGAGACCGTGGACTGGGAAAGCGAATTCTCGATTCCGCTGCGTGCCGGTGTGAGAACCTTCCGCCGCTTCGTCGAAAGCTGGTACCAGGGCGGCTTCCAGAAGATCATCTACCACCCCGACCAGCAGCCGCAGGTACGCGACATGATCAGCTCCATCCTGGCCGGCTACGCCTGGGACACCAACAATCCGTATGTGGCCGACGACAGTGGCCGTCGCATGCGCGTGCTGGAGGAACTGTGCAGCGCCTGATCGTCCGCCTCTCCGCTGTCCTGCTGTGCCTGCTGCTGGCCGCCTGTGCCAGCCGCATGCCGCGGCCGCTGGTCGACCTGCCGCCGCTGCGGCTGGCACCGTCCAGCCTGCCGGCGCCGTTGGCCCTGCAGCAGCAACTGCACTTCCGCTTCGGCAGCCACGAGCGTGATCTGGATGCGCTGCTGGAAGCCGACGCGCAGCAGGTGCGGCTGGCCGTGCAGGCGATGGGCCAGACCGGCGTGCGCCTGCAGTGGGACGGCCAGCAGCTGACCCAGCAGCGTGCACCGTGGCTGCCGCCACAGGTACGTGCCGAACGCGTACTGGATGACCTGCAGTTCGCGCTGTGGCCGACTGACGCCATTGCCGCCGCGCTGCCGGCCGGCTGGCAGGTGAGCGACGACGGCCGCCAGCGCAGCCTGTCCCGCGACGGCACCGTGTGGCTGCAGCTGCAGCGCCTGGGCGATGGCAGCGTGCAGCTGGACAACCGCGCCGAGGGCTACACCCTGCGCATCGAATCGATCGACATGGCCGGCCAGGAATGAAGAGCGCTCCCATTTTCCTGAACGACCTCGGCGTGGTCTGCGCGTTGGGCGAGGGCCGCGCCGCGGTGGCTGCTGCGCTGTTTGCCGATGCGCCCGGCGGCCTGAGCGACAACGCCAGCCTGTTGCCGGGTCGCACCCTCGCGCTGGGCGAAGTGCACAGCCCGCTGCCGACGCTGGAGGAACTGCCGGTGTCCCTGCGTGGCCGCAACAATGCTCTGCTGGACGTGGCACTGGCGCAGATCGCGCCGGCCGTTGCCGATGCCATCAACCGTTACGGCGCCGAGCGTGTGGCGGTGGTGCTGGGCACCAGCACCTCGGGCATCGGTGAATCCGAACAGGCGCTGCGTACCCGCGCCGAGCACGGCCATTGGCCCGAAGGCTTCGACTACGCACAGCAGGAAATGGGCACCGCCGCGCAGTTCGTGCGTGAGCGCAGCGGTGCGCTGGGCCCGGCCTGGACGCTGTCCACGGCCTGTTCGTCCAGCGCCAAGGCGTTGATGTCGGCCGCGCGCATGCTGCGTTCCGGCATCGTCGATGCGGTCATCGCCGGTGGTGCCGATTCCCTGTGCCGGTTCACCGTCGCCGGGTTCAGCGCGCTGGAATCGGTCTCCGCAGTGCGCTGCAATCCGTTCTCGCAGCATCGCTGCGGGATCAACATCGGCGAGGGCGCCGCGCTGTTCCTGTTGACCCGCGATGCAGGCCCGGTCAGCCTGGCGGGGTGGGGTGAGTCGGCCGACGCGCACCATATGTCGGCACCGGACCCGCAGGGGCTGGGTGCCATCGATGCCCTGCAGCAGGCGTTGCAGCGTGCTGGCTGGTCACCTTCGGAAGTGGATTACGTGAACCTGCATGGCACCGCGACAGGCCACAACGACGCCATGGAAAGCCACGCCGTGGCGCAGGTGCTGGGCACCGCCGTGCCGGCCAGTTCGACCAAGCCACTGACCGGCCACACGCTGGGTGCGTCCGGTGCGATCGAAGCGGCGCTGTGCTGGATCCTGCTGGCCGAGAATCCGCAGCAGCAGCTGCCGCCGCACTGGTGGGACGGCGTGGCCGATCCGGCGCTGCCGGCGTTGCCGCTGGTAGCCCCGGCGACCTTCCTGCAGCAGCTGCCGCGGCGGGTGCTGAGCAATTCGTTCGCCTTCGGCGGCAGCAATGCCGTGCTGGCACTGGAGCGCCGATGAACATGCCGCTGTATGCCATCGAAGAGGTGGTGCCGCACCGCCAGGACATGTGCCTGCTGGACCGCATCCTGCGCTGGGACCAGGACGGCATCGAGGCGGAACTGGTGGTGCCCGAGGCCGGCCTGTTCATCGAAGACGGTGCGGTCCCGGCATGGGTCGGCATCGAATACATGGCCCAGGCCATCGCTGCCTGGGCCGGCTGCCGCGCACGCACGGCCGGCAACCCGCCGCAGCTGGGCTTCCTGCTTGGCAGCCGGCGCTATACCAGCACGCGCAGCAGTTTCCCCAGTGGCACCCGCCTGCAGGTACAGGCGCGTTGCGAGCTGTTGGGCGACAATGGATTAGGGATGTTCGCCTGCCGCATCCTGGCAGGCGAAGAAGAATGGGCGGTTGCCAACGTGTCGGTGTTCGAACCGGCCGACTCGATGGCCTATCTGGAGAGTGGACAGGCATGACAGGGAATCCAAGCGTGCTGGTGACCGGCGCGAGCCGGGGCATCGGCCGGGCCATTGCGCTGCGTATCGCGCGCGATGGCTTCGACGTGGTGGTGCATTGCCGCAGCCGTGTGGAAGAAGCACAGGCGGTGGCCGACGAGATCCAGGCGCTGGGCCGGCAGGCGCGCGTGCTGGCCTTCGACGTGGCCGACCGTGCTGCCGCGCGTGCTGCGCTGGAGGCTGACGTGGAGGCACATGGCGCCTATTACGGCGTGGTGTGCAATGCCGGCATCGCCCGTGACGGCGCGTTCCCGGCATTGTCCGAGGACGACTGGGACCAGGTGATCCACACCAACCTGGACGGTTTCTACAACGTGCTGCATCCGCTGATCATGCCGATGGTGCGGCGGCGCAAGCCGGGCCGCATCGTCACCCTGTCCTCGGTGTCGGGCGTGGCCGGCAACCGTGGCCAGGTCAATTACAGTGCGGCCAAGGCCGGCATCATCGGTGCCAGCAAGGCACTGGCGCTGGAACTGGCCAGCCGCCAGATCACCGTCAACTGCGTGGCCCCGGGCCTGATCGAGACCGACATGCTCAACGAAGAAGTGGTCGATCACGCATTGAAGCTGATCCCGGCCGGCCGCGTCGGCCGTCCCGAGGAAGTGGCGGCCACGGTCGCGTTCCTGCTGTCCGAGCCGGCCGGCTACATCACCCGGCAGGTGATCTCGGTCAACGGAGGGATGATCTGATGGCCGCCGATCGTCGCGTGGTGGTCACCGGTGCTGCCGCCATCAGTCCGCTTGGCCACGACTGGCCGACCATCCAGGCCCATCTGCGCAGCTGCCGCAATGCGGTGCGTTCGATGCCGGAATGGGATGTGTATGCGGGCCTGAACACCAAGCTTGCCGCGCCGGCGCAGGACTACGAGCTGCCGCCGAACTACAACCGCAAGACCACCCGCTCGATGGGCAAGGTGGCGATCATGTCGGTGCGCGCCACCGAGGTCGCCCTGCGTGAGGCGGGCCTGTTCGAGCACCCGGTGCTGCGCAGTGGCCGTACCGGCGTGGCCTATGGCTCGTCGTCGGGCAGCCACGAAGCCACCGGCGAATTCGGCCGCATGCTGCATGAGTTCACCACCGACGGCATCAGCGCCACCACCTACCTGAAGATGATGAGCCACACCGCGCCGGTCAACATCGGTGTGTTCTTCGGCTTGTCCGGGCGTGTCTACACCACTTCCAGCGCCTGTACGTCGGGCAGCCAGGGCGTGGGCGCCGGCTATGAAGCGATCCGCAGCGGCAAGCAGACGGTGATGGTGGCCGGTGGGGCCGAACAGCTCGACGCCACGGCTGCGGCGGTGTTCGACACCCTGTTTGCCACCAGCACGCGCAACGATGCACCGCACACCACCCCGCGTCCGTTCGATGCCGGCCGCGATGGCCTGGTGCTGGGCGAGGGCGCCTGCACGCTGATCCTGGAGGATCTGGAACACGCGCAGGCACGCGGCGCGACCATCCTCGCCGAGATCGTCGGTTACGGCACCAACAGCGACGGCCAGCACGTCACCCAGCCCAGCGCCGATACCATGGCCCAGGCCATGCGCCTGGCGCTGGAAGACGCCGGTCTGCAGCCGGCACAGATCGACTACGTGAACGCCCATGGCACCGCCACCGACCACGGCGACATCGCCGAGACCCAGGCCACCGCCCAGGTGTTCGGCAGCCGCGTGCCGATCAGCTCGTTGAAGAGCTACGTCGGCCACATGCTGGGCGGCTGCGGCGCGTTCGAGGCCTGGATGAGCATCGAGATGATGCGCGCCGGCTGGTTCGCGCCCACCCTGAACCTGGTCGAGGTGGACCCGCGTTGCGGCCAGCTCGACTTCATCACCGGACAAGGCCGCGAGCTGCAGGCCGAGTACGTGATGAGCAACAACTTCGCCTTCGGCGGCATCAACACCTCGCTGGTGTTCCGCCGCTGGAGCGCGTGACCCCGCCGTACCCGCACCCCAACAAGGAGACGTTCCGATGCGCCGCACCCTGCTGATCGCCACTGCCACCGCGCTGCTGGCCCTGACTTCCACCGCTTCGGCGCGCGATACCCGCGTCGAACAGTCCCTGCGCGAGCTGATCAGTTCGCAGGCCGCCAAAGATGCCGGCATCGACGGCAGCGTGCGCTTCTACCTGGCCGGCCAGCCGGTCAGCGTGCAGCAGCGCCTGGGCGAAGACGTGACCAACAAGAAGACCAACGCCGCCAACAAGAGCGATGTCGAGGCCTGCAACTGGGTCGCGCTGTCGGCACTGCTGGCCCTGCAGGACGGTGCCAAGTCGCGCGGCGCCAACGCCGTGGTCGACATCGTCAGCTACTACAAGAAGAACGAGTTCAAGAGCGCGACCAACTACGAGTGCTGGGCCGGCACCTTCGTCGCCGGCGTGGCCCTGAAGGGCACCTACGCCAAGGTCAAGTAAGCGCTGCCGACTGGTGGCGCAGCCTGAACGGCGCCGCCACATTGCTGAACCTCAACGGGGAAACGCCGTCGATCGCGCCGCCATCGTCGCGTGACGGCTTTCCCCGGTGTCGGCTTTCCGACACAATCACGGCTCTTCCCGGGTTATCGTCCCGTGGACATGCACGCCTACGTCTATAAAAGCCAACTCAAGCCGGACACCTACGTCTATCTCGCCCGACGCGATGACTTCAGCGCTTTGCCTGCGCCGCTGTCGGCGTCGTTGGGTCCGCTCGTCTTCGTGCTGGACGTGACCCTGGACGCGGAGCGCCGGCTGGCCCAGGCCGACCCGGCCAAGGTGCGCAGCGAACTGACCGAGCGCGGGTTCTACCTGCAGGTGCCGCCGTCGGTGAGCAGCATGATGCTGCGCCACTATGACTGAGCTTTCCCGATCCCGCGCCCTGTCGCTGGCCTTCACCCTGGGCGCCTTGCTGGCACTGGGTTCGGCGCTGGGCGGCCTGCCCGGTGCGGTGCTGGCGGCACTGGCACAACCGGCGTTCGCATTGGGAATCTCGTGGTGGCGGCGCAGCCGTGCGCTGCTGCCGCCGAAGGTGATCGTCCGCCAGGACCTGCCGGCGCTGCTGGCACTGTGGATCGCCGCGCCGTTGCTGCTGGCCCTGTTGCTGGCCTGGCCGCTGGCCGCGCTGCGCGACAGCGGCAGCCTGGCTGCGGTGCTGGGCCTGAGCGTGCTGGTCAGCGCTGGCCTGCTGGCGGCTTGGCGCACCTGGCCGCTGTGGAATGATGTCGAGCGCC
The DNA here is from genome assembly GCF_058783335.1 of Stenotrophomonas sp. FW305-C-20-S1. Classification (NCBI taxonomy): domain Bacteria; kingdom Pseudomonadati; phylum Pseudomonadota; class Gammaproteobacteria; order Lysobacterales; family Lysobacteraceae; genus Stenotrophomonas; species Stenotrophomonas sp. FW305-C-20-S1. Next base: position 68,928 of record NZ_JBYTEK010000016.1, read on the forward strand.
TCGACGGTGGCCTGGCCCAGCATTGGCAGGCGCTGGCCGGCCGCGACCTCAGCGCCTGGCGTGGCCTTGGCGTGGCCGCACTGGTGATGGCCCTGGCCGCACTGGTGGTACTGCCGACCTGGCCGGGCCTGCTGCCCGAAAGCGCGCGTTGGCCGTCGGCACTGGCGGTGCTGCTGCTGTCGCCGCTGCTGCACCTGCTGCTGCAGCGCATCGTACCGGCGCCGCTGGTCTCGCTGCGCGGCTCGGTTGGCGCTGAACTGCCGGTCGATCGCGAAACGCTGTTCAGCACTGCGGTGGACACCACGCCGCTGGAAGCATTGGCGCCGCAGGAGCTGACCCCGGCCCTGTACGAAGCCGCACGCCACGGCCGCATCGACCGCGCGCTGCAGTTGCTGCAGGCCGGCGCCGATCCGCATTCATTGCCTGACCCCAACTGGCGCGACCAGCGCAGCCTGGCTGTACTGGCCGCAGTATTGCCGGACCTGCGCCTGCTGCGCGAGCTGATCGGCCGCGGCGTCGATGTGAACGCGCCGCACCGTGGCATGACCCCGCTGCTGGCCGCGACCCGCGACAGCTGGCATGGGCGTCCGGAAGCGGTGATGACCCTGCTGGCCAACGGTGCCGATTCGCGCGCCACCGACAGCGAGGGCAACACGCCCCTGCACCACGCCGCGCGCAGTTCCGACCCGGGCGTGGCCGCACTGCTGCGTGATGCGGCGGCTGAAGTGGACGCACTGAACCGTGATGGCTGGTCGCCGCTGGCGGTGGCCTGCCAAGTCGGCAACTGGCGCCTGGCGCGCTTCCTGCTGGAGCGTGGCGCGCGCAGCGAGCCGGCTGACGGCACCCCGGTGCTGCTGGCCGCGGCCGCCACCGAGGACGACGATCCGGCCGGCGTGCAGCTGCTGCTCAAGCACAAGGCACGTGCCGACGCGCGCGACCGCCAGCGCCGCAGCGCGCTGCATGAAGCCGCATTGGCCGGCCACGTGGACATCATCGGCGTGCTGCTGGCCGCCGGTGCCAACCTGGAAGCGCGCGATGCGCTGGGCCGCACCCCGTGGCTGGAAGCCGCACGCGCCGGCCGGGCTGCCGTGGTCGAGCACCTGCTGCCGCACAAACCCGACCTGGTTGCGGTCGACACCGATGGCCGCAACGCGGTGCTGCTGGCCACGATGGCCGAGGACGTTTCGCCGTTGTTGATCAAGCGCCTGCTGGAACTGGGCATCGCCGCCGACGGCAGCGATCCGGCCGGCCGGCGCGCGGTGGACTATGCCGCCGAAGCCGGTCGCTGGGCGATCGTGGCCCTGCTGGACCCGTCCTACCCGCTGCCCGCCGCCGTCAGCGATGGCCTGGCCGAGCGCGGTGAGACGGCCAGCGCCAGCGGCCTGTTGCCCGACCGCCCGCCGTTGACCCTGCTGCGCGAGGCGCTGGGGTTCGGCAATACCGATGGCATGGCCGCACTGGCCAGGCTGTGCCAGCCCGAAGAACTGGGTGGCCTGCTGCTCGATCCGGAGCTGGCGCTGGAGCCGCGCGCGGTCGACTGGCTGCTCGCCCATGGTGCTGATCCGTACGTGCGCGACGCCTGCGCAGATACGCCGATGTTCGCGCTGCTTTCGCGTGGCATCGATGCCGTGCCAGCCCTGCAGGTGATGCTGCAGCACGGCCTGTCGCCGGCCGGGCGTGGCGGCCTGGCGCGTTTCCTGGCCGCCTGTGCGCAGCACGACCAGGCGGCGCGTGGCCTTGAGCAGCTGGCGCTGGAACTGCTGGAGCGGGGCGCCGATCCGTTTGCCGCCTCGCCAGCCGGTGATCCGCCGTTGTCGCTGGCGGTGCGCCTGGGCTGGCTGCGCCTGCAGCAGGCCCTGCTCACCACCGGCGTGGACCGCGAAGCACGCGACAGCCATGGCATGACCGCGCTGCATCTGGCCACCGCACTGGCGCGCGAAAGCGCCTTGAAGCTGTTGGTGCAGCACGGCGCCTCGCCGGAAGCGCGTGCAGCCGATGGGCAGACACCGCTGGGCGTGGCGTTGTCGATCGGCCGTCGTGATCTGGCTGATTGGCTGGACTGGCGCGTCTGGCCGCTGCCGCGCCGGACCCTGCGCGAAGGTGATCTTCCGGCCGCCGCGATGGCCGGTGATGTCGACGCCGTGCGTCGTTTGAATGATCTGGGCTTTGCCGTCGACGCCGTCGATGCGCAGGGCTGCACCGCGCTGCTGCGTGCTGCCGGCGGTGGCCACCTGGCCGTGGTCGACCTGCTGCTGGCGCGCGGCGCTGATCCGCAGCATGCCGCTGCCAGTGGTGCCACGCCGTTGTCAGCGGCGGTCAGCATGCGCCAGGTCGAGATCGTCTCGGCCCTGCTCGACGCCGGTGCGCAGCTCGAACACCGCCTGCCAGGCGGGGTCACCGTGCTGATGCTGGCCTCGGCGCTGGGGCTGCCGGACATCGTGGCGCGCCTGCTCACCGCCGGTGCCGATGTGCACGCCGGCGATGCCCAGCAGTTGGCGCCGCTGCACTGCGCAGCCCTGTATGGCTTCAGTGCGCGCGACCGTTCGCGCCTGCTGGCGCTGCTCGATACCCTGCTGCTGGCTGGTGCAGAGCCGGACCAGGCCGCCGCCGGTGCGGTCACGCCGTTGCTGCTGCTGCTGGGCGCGCGCGCCGAACCGGGAACCGCCTGCGACGAGCAGGTGGTGATGGCCGCCGTCGAGCGCCTGCTGGATGAAGACGTCAGCCTGGACGTGCGCGATCCGCGGGGCTTCGGCCCGCTGCACCTGGCCGCCCTGCACGGGTTGCCGCTGCTGGTGCAGCGCCTGCTGCGCGCCGGTGCCGACCCGGAAGCGCGCGATGGCTTGAACCGCAGCCCGCGCGAGATCGCGGTGATGCGCGGCTTCATCGACGTCGCCGCCGAGTTTGAGCCGCGCGTGCCGGGTGTCTCTTCGATGGCCAGGTTCCTGCGCGACAACGGCTGACCCCTGGGCGCGGTAGTGCCGGCCGCTGGCCGGCAGCTTCGCAATCCTGGCGAGGTTCATGAGGTTGCCGGCCAGCGGCCGGCACTACCCAACCCCGTCGATCAGCGTTGCTTGTCGCCGTCGCTTTCCGCGTCCGAGCCGCGCGTGCCGGGCGTATCGTCGATGGCCAGGTTCCTGCGCGACAACGGCTGACCCCAAGGCGCGGTAGTGCCGGCCGCTAGCCGGCAGCTTCGCAATCCTGGCGAGGTGCATGAGGTTGCCGGCCAGCGGCCGGCACTACCCAACCCCGTCGGTCAGCGCTCCTTGTTGTCGTCGCTTTCCGCGTCCGCTTCGAACAGGTGCATCAGGTCGTTGCGGGCATCGCGCGAGGTCTGGATCACGGCGGCCTCGTCGTCGTAGACCAGGTACTGGTCGCGCAGCAGCTTCTCGTCGTGTTCGCGGAACTGCTGCACATGGCGCTCGGCCACGTTCGGTGCCACGCCCAGCGCGGTCAGCACGCGCCCGCTCATTTCCAGGCTGGTACCGAACACTTCGCGGAACGGTTCGGCCGACATGTCCATCAACCGCCAGGCATGCTGGCGGTTGCGCGCACGCGCCAGCACCGTCGCGTCCGGGTACAGGCGGCGCACCATGCGCACCGCCCGCAGGTTGGTTTCCGGGTCGTCCACGGTGATCACGAACACGTCGATGTGCTCGCCACCGGCGGCGCGCAGCATCTCCGGCCGGGTCGGATCGCCGTAGTACAGCTGGTTGCCGAAGCGGCGCAGGTCGGCCACCGTGTCCGGGTTCGCCTCCAGTGCCACGAACGGCACCTTCTGCGCGGTGAGCAGGCGCGCGATCACCTGGCCGAAGCGGCCCATGCCGGCAATCAGCACCTTCGGGCGATTGTCCGGCGCCACCTTGTCGGCCTCCGCCGCCTGGCGGGGTGCGACCTTCTCCTCGCCGAGCAGGCGCATCAGGGCGATCATCAGCAACGGGGTGATCGCCATCGACAGGCCGACGATCGCCACCAGCCGGTCATGGTTGGCATTGCCCAGCAGATGCGCACGCTGGGCTTCGTTGAACACCACGAAGGCGAATTCGCCGCCCAGCCACAACACGCTGCCCAGCAGCAACGACTGCCGCGAGCTGAGTCTGGCGATGCGGCCGATGGCGTACAGCAGGCTGAACTTCACCACCAGCAGGATCGCCACGCCCGCAGCGATCATCCACGGTTCGGCGGCGATGCGGTCCAGGTCGATGCCCATGCCCACGGCAATGAAGAACAGGCCCAGCAGCAGGCCCTTGAACGGCTCGATCTGCGATTCCAGCTCATGCCGGAATTCCGAATCGGACAGCAGCACGCCGGCCAGGAATGCCCCCAGGCTGGGGCTCAGGCCGGCTTCCTGCATGAACCAGGCGGTGCCCAGCACCACCAGCAGCGCGGTGGCGGTGAACACCTCCGGGCTGCGGGTGCGGGCGATGATGCCGAACACCCGGCGCAGCACCGGCCGCCCGCACAGGATCACCACTGCCAGCGCGCCCAGCGCGACGGCCGCATCTTCCCAGCGCAGCGTCTCGTTCTTGACCCCGCCCAGCAGCGGAATCGCGGCCAGCAGCGGAATGGCGATCAGGTCCTGGAACAGCAGGATGGCAAACCCCAGCCGGCCATGGTCGCTGTTGATCGCCTTGTGTTCGGACAGCAGCTGCAGGCCGACCGCAGTCGACGACAGCGCCAGCGCCACGCCCACCACCAGCGCGCTCTTCCACTGGAAGTGATCGAGCAGCAGCAGGCCGCCCAGCACCAGCCCGGACAGCGCCACCTGCGCCGCGCCCGCACCGAACACCGAGCGCCGCATCACCTTCAGCCGGGCCGGGGACAGCTCCAGCCCGATCACGAACAGCAGCATGACCACGCCGATCTCGGCCGCGCCGAGGATGCGGTCGGCGTCCTGCACGAAGCCCAGACCGTCCGGACCCAGCACCACGCCAGCCGCCAGGTAGCCCAGCACCGCGCCGAAGCCGAACTTCTTGAACACCGGCACCGCGATCACCGCGGCCAGCAGCAGCACCAGTGCCAGTTCCAGACCACCGCTATGCATGGGAATACCTGGTCATCGGGAGGCCGGCTGTGCGTCCGTTCGGCGGGGAGGGGAAGCGCGGCGGATGCCACCTGGTCATTATGCGCGCGCCGCTGTGTACGCACGAGAACGGCAGCGGGCCCATTGTCCGGTCAGCGTGGCGGGTTGACCTGCACCGACCGCAGGTCCAGACTGCCCGCCGCTGCCGGCGTGTCCGGCAGTACACCCCTCCGGAGTCCCCAACCCATGTCCAGCGACAGTAGAAGTCGACCTCGGTCGACGCCAGCGATGGCCACCGCCTGACACCGGGACGGTTTGCCTGCGTTGGCGTTGCGCGAGGTCGCACCCCATGAAGGCGAATCACCATGAACCAGAAGCAATTGCTGCGTCCGGTGGCCGATGCCGCAGCATTGTCGGCACCGCTGGCGAACTACAACACCGCCGACGCGGTCGAATTCCTCAACACGCTCGAACTGCAGCGCGCCGCCGAGACGCTGGCCGCGCTGTCGCTGCCGCGTGCAGTGAAGATGCTCGAGGCGCCGGAGCTGCACCGCAGTGGCGAGCTGGTTGCCGCACTGCCGCCGGCACGCGCCGCCGCGCTGCTGGGGTTGATGGCCGACGACCGTGCCACCGATATCGTCCACGAGCTGGATGAAGAAGAACGCGCGCGGCTGATTCCGCTGCTGGGCAACGAAGCCCGGCAGACCATCCAGAAGCTGCTGAGCTACCCGCCGAACACCGCCGGTGCGCTGATGACCACCGAGTTCGTCGCCGTGCCCGCCACCTGGACCGTGGCCCAGACCCTGCAGCACATCCGCCAGGTCGAACGCACGCGCGAGACCGTGTATGCGATCTACGTGCTCGACCCGACCAACCAGCAGCTGCAGCAGGTGGTGACCATGCGCCGGCTGATCACCGGGCTGCCGGAGGAATCGATCCTGGATGTGGCCCAGGTCAATCCGCCGGTGATGGTGGATGCGCAGATGGACCAGGAAGACGTGGCGCGGCTGATCCGCCGCCATGATCTGCTGGCCATTCCGGTGGTGGACGCGCAGCAGCACATGCTCGGCATCGTCACCGTCGATGACATCCTCGATGCGCTGATCGAAGAGTCCACCGAAGACGCGCACAAGTTCGGCGGCATGGAAGCGCTGGACAAGCCGTACATGCAGATCGGCTTCTTCGAGATGCTGCGCAAGCGCGCCGGCTGGCTGAGCGTGCTGTTCGTCGGCGAGATGCTGACCGCCAGCGCGATGCAGCACTACGAGGACGAACTGGCGCGCGCGGTGGTGCTGACCCTGTTCATTCCGTTGATCATGAGCTCGGGTGGCAACTCCGGTTCGCAGGCGACCTCGCTGCTGATCCGCAGCCTGGCGCTGCGCGAACTGCGCCTGCGCGACTGGTGGAAGGTGGCCTTGCGCGAAGTGCCCACCGGCATGGTGCTCGGCGCCATCCTCGGTTGCCTGGCCATCGTACGCATCGTGATCTGGCAGCTCGGTGGCTTCCATGACTACGGCGAGCACTGGATCCTGCTGGCGATCACCATCGGTGCCGCGCTGGTGGGCATCGTCACGTTCGGCTCGCTGTCCGGGTCGATGCTGCCCTTCATCCTCAAGCGGCTGGGCTTCGACCCGGCTAGCGCCTCGGCTCCGTTCGTGGCCACCCTGGTGGATGTGACCGGCCTGGTCATCTACTTCAGCATCGCCGCGATGATCCTGCACGGGACGCTGCTGTAACGGCGGCGTCATCCACGCATGGCGTGGATCTACTGGTCCTGGCGGCCGTGGTGGATCCACGCCCTGCGTGGATGCGATGCCAGGTTCCTGCGCACGATCATGCCGCCGCAGCGCCGGTCCGTGTAACGTAGGCACATGAGTACCTACCACCTGCAGTCCGTGTTCCGTCCGCAGTCGGTCGCGGTGATCGGCGGCAGCCCGCGTGAGCGCTCGGCGGGCCGCGCAGTGATGCGCAACCTGCGCGGCACCGGCTTCCCCGGCAAAGTGGCATGGATCAACCCGCGCCATGCGGAGATCGATGGCATCCGCACGGTGAAGCGGCTGAAGGACCTGGACTGGGTGCCGGAACTGGTGGTGATCACCGCACCGGCCGCCATCGTGCCGCAGGTGGTACGCACCGCTGCCGAACGTGGCGTGCAGGCCGCGATCATCCTCACCGCGCACCTGGGAGAAGGCCCGGGCTCGCCATGGGCACAGGTGGAGGCCGCCGCGCGCGCGCATGGCCTGCGCATCCTTGGCCCGCACTGCCTGGGCGTGATCGCGCCACATGCACGGCTCAATGCCAGCATCGCCGCGCATTTCCCACAGGCCGGCGACCTCGCGCTGATCTCCGAATCCTCGGCGATTGCCGCCGCCCTGGTGGAATGGGGCGTGGCGCGCTCGGTGGGGTTCTCCGCCGTGGTTTCGCTGGGCGACACCATGGACGTGGACTTCGGCGATCTGCTGGATTATTTCGCCACCGACTACCGTACCCGCGCCATCCTGCTCTATGTCGAGCAGATCAAGGACGCGCGCAAGTTCATGTCGGCCGCGCGCGCCGCTGCGCGTGCCAAACCCGTGGTGGTGGTGAAGTCCGGGCGCGCCGAACGGGTACAGCCGGGCAGCGCCGATACCCACGTGCAGGCACTGGCGCGCGCCGATGATGTGTACGGCGCGGCATTCAACCGTGCCGGCCTGCTGCGGGTGAGCGCGCTGGACGAACTGTTCACCGCGGCCGAGTCGCTGGGCCGGCTTGGCACCTTCCCCGGTCGTCGCCTGGCCATCCTCAGCAACGGTGGTGGCGTCGGCCACCTGGCGGTGGACCAGCTGATCGCCCTGCAGGGCACGCTGGCGCAACTGTCCGACAGCACCGTGCAGAAGCTGGATGCGGTACTGCCGCAGGGCTGGACGCGCAGCAACCCGGTCGACATCGTGGTCGACGCCGATGGTGATCGCTATGCCACTGCCATCGAAGCGTTGCTGGCCGACAGCGAGAACGATGCGGTGCTGGTGGTCAACGTGCCTACCGCGTTCACCTCGTCGGCCGATGCGGCGCAGGCGCTGACCCGCACGCTCGGCCTGCGCCCGCGCCACCACCGCGACAAGCCGGTATTCGCGGTGTGGCTGGGCAACGACGACCAGGCCACCGCCACCCTCAATGCCGCACGCGTGCCGACCTATCCCACCGAAGCGGAGGCCGTGCGCGGCTTCCAGCATCTGGTGCGTTACCGGGAGGCACAGAGTGCGTTGATGGAAACACCGCCGAGCCTGCCGCAGGATTTCAGCGTGGATACCGCGCGTGCGCGCGCGCTGGTCGAAGCCGCGCTGGCCAACGGCCAGGGCTGGCTGGACCCGTTGGCCACCCATGAACTGCTGAAGGCCTACGGCATCCCCTCTGCACCGGTGATGCATGCGCGCGATGCGCACGAGGCGATGGACCTGGCGCAACCCTTGCTGGAGCGTGGTGCGACGGTCGCGCTGAAGATCCTGTCGCCCGATATTCCGCACAAATCCGAAGTGGATGGCGTGCGCCTGAATCTGGCGACCCTGCCGGCGGTGCAGAGCGCGGCGAAGGCCATCCTTGCTCGTGCACGCCAGCTACGGCCGGACGCGCGCATCGACGGCCTGCTGGTGCAACCGACCATCGTCCGCCCGAAGGCGCGCGAGATCATCGTCGGCATCGCCGACGACGCCACGTTTGGACCGGTGATCGTGGTCGGGCGCGGTGGCACGGCGGTGGAAGTGATCAACGACAAGGCACTGGCGCTGCCGCCGCTGGACCTGCGCCTGGCCCACGAGCTGATCGGCCAGACCCGGGCTTCGCGCATTCTCAAAGCCTATGGCGACGTGCCCGCCGCCGACGAGCGCGCACTGGCACTGGCGCTGGTCAAACTGGCGCAGCTGGCGGCGGACATTCCCGAAGTGCGCACGCTGGACATCAATCCCCTGCTGGTGGACAGCAAGGGCATCCTCGCGCTGGACGCGCGCGTTGCGGTTGCGCCGTCGCGCATCCTGCACAAGGGCCGTGGCCATCCACGCTTCGCCGTGTTCCCGTATCCGAAGGAATGGGAGCGCACCATCGAGCTGTCCGATGGCGGCCGCGCGTTCGTGCGCCCGGTGCGGCCGGAAGATGACGCGCTGTTCCGTGCGTTCTTCGCGCGTGTCAGCGACGAGGATCTGCGTCTGCGTTTCTTCCAGTCGGTGAAGCATTTCAGCCACGAGTTCATCGCCCGCCTGACCCAGCTGGACTACGCGCGCTCGATCGCATTGGTGGCGCTCGAACCGCGCAGCGGCGAAATGCTCGGCGCGGTGCGACTGCATGCCGATGCGGATTACCACCGTGGCGAGTACGGCATCCTGATCCGTTCGGATCTGAAGGGCCACGGCATCGGCTGGCGCCTGATGGCGATCATGATCGAGTACGCCAAGTGGCTGGGCCTGGATGTGGTGGAAGGCCAGGTGCTGCGCGAGAACAGCACCATGCTGGCGATGTGCCAGAGCCTGGGCTTCAAGACCCGGCTGGACCCGGACGACCCGACGGTGATGATGGTGACGTTGCCGGTGCAGCAGGTGGAAGTCCCCGACGTCCCGCCAGCGGCGTGACCGTGACGGTAGCGCCGGGCCAAGCCCGGCGGAACATCGGATTCAAAGCAGCGGCTCGACCATCACCGCCGTGCCATAGCACAGTACTTCGGTCAGCCCGGTCATCACATCGGTGGCGTCGTAGCGCATGCCGATCACCGCGTTGGCCCCCAGCTGCCGCGCATGCTTGACCATGTCGCGATAGGTTTCCTCGCGCGCCTGCTCGCACAGCTCGGTGTAGATGGTGATGTTGCCGCCGAAGATCGTCTGGATGCCGCCCAGGAAGTTGCCTACGATCGAGCGCGAGCGCACGGTGATGCCGCGTACCACGCCCAGGTTGCGCGCGATGCGGTAGCCGGGCAGCTCGAAGGCGGTGGTCACCATCGAATCATCGAAGCGCGCTGCGGACGTGGTCGGGGCGCTGTTGTAGGGGTCGGCCATGGGTGTCTGGTCGTGTTGTGGGTTTGAAGACGCCACAATACCCGCATGACCGACCGCATTCCCCTGCTGCTGCTCCCCGGCCTGCTCAACGACGCCGAACTCTGGCGCGCGCAGCTGGCCGACCTGGCCGATATCGCCGACTGCACCGTGGGCGACCAGACCCACGGCGAGACCCTGCAGGCCGTTGCCGAGGAGGTACTGGCGCAGGCGCCGGAACGGTTTGCGCTGGCCGGCTTCTCACTGGGCGGCTTCGTCGCCCAGCAGATCCTGCGCACCGCGCCGGAGCGTGTGCTGCAGCTGGCCCTGATCGACACCTCGATTCATGCCGACTCCCCGGAACGTGCCGAACAGCGCCGCAGCCAGCGCGCCAGCGTGCGCCTGCCCGGTAAATTCCACGGCTTTGGTGACGCGCTGATGCGCAGCTATATCGACGCCTCGCGGCTGGACGACTACGTGCTGGTGCAGCGCGTGCGTGACATGACCGCACGGCTGGGTGCGGAGGTGTTCCTGCGCCAGAGCGCGCTGGAGCGCAGTGATGGCCACGATGTGCTGGCCGGCTACCGCGATCCGCTGCTGATCGTCTGTGGTGCGAACGACCGCATCACGCCGTTGGCGGTGAGCGAGGAGATGCACGCGCTGGTGCCGCATTCGCAGCTGGTGGTGGTGCCCGATTGCGGGCACCTGGCACCGATGGAGAAGCCGGACGAGGTGAGTGCGGCAATGCGCGGATGGTTGTTGCAGTACTGATGGATCCGCCGGGCATGGCCCGGCGCTACCCACCGTCATCCGGCAGCGCCGGGCCATGCCCGGCGGCCGTTCTTCAATCCCAGGCCGGTGCGATGCCTTCCGGATTGGCCAGGCGGTGGCCACGGTCCAGCTTGGCGATCTGCGCCATGTCGTCTTCGGTCAGGCGGATCGCGGCGGCTTCCAGGTTGCTGGCCAGGTTCTCGCGCTTGGTCGATGACGGAATGACCGCGTAATCCTGCTGCAGCGCCCATGCCAGCGCGATCTGTGCCGGGCTGGCCTGGTGACGGCCGGCGATGGCCTGGATCACCGGGTCCTTGATCACCTCGCCGTAGGCCAGGCTCATATAGGCAGTGACGCGGATCCCGTTGTCCTGCAGGAACTTCACCAGCAGGCGGTTCTGCAGGTAGGGGTGGATCTCGATCTGGTTGGTGGCGATGGCATCGGCGCCGAGGATCTCGATCGCCTTGCGGGTCTGTGCGATGGTGAAGTTGGAGATACCGATCTCCCGAGCCAGCCCCTGTGCCTTGGCCTCAGCCAGGGCAGGCAGGTATTCCTCCATCGGCGTATCGACCTTGTCGTTCGGTGACGGCCAGTGGATCAACGCCAGGTCGACATGGTCGGTGCGCAGCTTTTCCAGACTGGTGCGCAGGCTGGCCAGCAGCGCATCGCGCTTGAACTCGGTGATCCACACCTTGGTGGTCAGGTAGATCTCGTCACGCGGCACGCCCGACTCGGCGATGGCCTGGCCGACCTCGGCTTCGTTGCCGTAGATCTGCGCGGTGTCGATGGCGCGGTAGCCGACGTCCAGCGCGATGCGCACCGAGTCGATCACGGTCTGGTCTTTCAGGCGGAAGGTGCCGAGGCCGAAAGCGGGGACAGTCATGGAGAACTCCAAAGCGGGGGAAGGAGGTGATCGCAAAGGGTAGGGCAGGGGCCGTGTGCATGCCGGCAACGGTGCATTGCATGCATCAGTGCGCGCTCACCGCAATGCCTTCGGCGCGATCGTCGATACCGTCGCGACGGTCCAGGCGGCCGCTGAGTGCCGTCAGTGCGAACGCACCGACCACCACCAGCGCACCCAGCCACGGCGTATGCATCAGGCCGATGTGCTCGACCACCAGGCCGCCCAGCGACGCACCCAGCGCGATGCCGATGTTGAAGGCGGCGATGTTCAGGCCCGAGGCCACATCGGTCGCCTGCGGTGCGTAGCGCTGTGCCTGCTTGACCACGTACACCTGCAGGCCGGGCACGTTGCCGAACGCCACCGCGCCCAGTGCCAGCACGGTCAGCAGCATCAGCCAGGTGTTGTGGGCGGTGAAGGTCATGACCAGCAGCACGATGGCCAGCAGCGCGAAGATGCGCTTCAGCGCGGGAATCGGGCCCATACGGTCGGCCATGCGGCCGCCCCACAGGTTGCCGATCGCCACCGACACGCCATACACCAGCAGCACCAGGCTGACCGCGTTGGCCGAGAAGCCGGTGACGTCCTGCAGGATCGGCGCCAGGTAGGTGAAGGACAGGAAGGTGCCGCCGTAGCCAAGCGCGGTGATGGCATACACCATCAGCAGGCGCGGCTGCGCAAGCACGCCCAGCTGCTGGCGGAAGGTGGCCGGCGCGCTCTGTGCCAGGCCGCGCGGCACGAACAGCAGGCTGCCCAGCAGCGCGATCACGCCCAGGCCGGCCACGGCCAGGAACGTGGCGCGCCAGCCCAGGTGCTGACCGATGAAGGTGCCCAGCGGCACGCCGGTCACCAGCGCCACGGTCAGGCCGGTGAACATGATGGCGATCGCGCTGGCGGCCTTCTCTTTCGGCACGACGGCGGTGGCGATGATCGAGCCGATGGAGAAGAACACGCCGTGGGCCAGGCCGGTGAGGATGCGGGCGACGATCAGCGAGGTGTAGCCCGGTGCCATCCATGCGATGACGTTGCCGAGGGTGAACAGCACCATCAGCGCCACCAGCAGGGTCTTGCGCGGCACGCGGCCGGTGAGCGCGGTCAACACCGGCGCGCCGACGGCCACGCCCAGGGCATACAGGGAGACCAGCAGGCCGGCCGAGGGCAGGCTGACCTGCAGGTCGGCGGCGATGGTCGGGATCAGGCCGACGATGACGAATTCGGTGGTGCCGATGGCAAAGGCACCGAGGGTCAGCGCCAGCAGGGCGAGCGGAATGCCACGGATCATGACAGTGTCCAGAGGGAAGGAAGGCGCGCAGTGTGCGCGGCCGACCTTTGCCGAAAAACCGGTCTTCACGCCAATCACTCTTGCCGCGTGGTCAATAATGGCGCCATGAAAACCACCCTCGACGAAATGCAGGCCTTCCTGGCGGTGATCGACAGCGGTTCGATCAGCGCGGCTGCCGAGCAGCTGGGGCAGACACCCTCGGGCGTGAGCCGCGCGCTGGGCCGGCTGGAGGACAAGCTGGGCACGACCCTGCTGACCCGCACCACCCGCCGCCTGCACCTGACCGCCGAGGGCGAGGCCTATCTGCGCCATGCGCGGGCGATCATCGATGCGGTGGAATCGGCCGAGGAACAGATGGCGGCGCGGCGCGAGCGTCCGGCTGGCCGGCTGCGGGTGGATGCAGCGATGCCGTTCGTGCTGCACGTGATCGCGCCGCTGGTCGCTGGTTACCGCGCGCGCTATCCGGACGTGCAGCTGGAGTTGAACAGTTCCGAGCGCTACATCGACCTGCTGGAACGGCGCACCGATCTGGCGATCCGTATCGGCCCGCTGGCCGATTCCACCCTGCATGCGCGGCCGCTGGGGCGCTGCCGGCTGCAGGTGCTGGCCAGCCCGGCCTATCTGGCCACGCACGGCGAGCCGGCCAGCGTGGTGGCATTGGGTCAGCACACGCTGCTGGGGTTCAACGAGCCGGAGTCATTGAACCGTTGGCCGCTGCCGGGCGATGCCGAGGGGCAGCTGCTGGTGCGGCCAGACATCGCGGTGTCCAGCGGCGAGACCCTGCGCACGCTGGCGGTGGAGGGCGTGGGCATCACCTGCCTGTCCGACTTCGTGACCGAACGCGACCGCGCGGCCGGCACCCTGGTGCCGGTGCTGGCCGCGCAGACGCTGGATGTGTACCAGCCGATCCATGCGGTGTACTACCGCAACACGGCCGTATCGGCACGGATCAGCTCGTTCCTGGATTACCTGGGCGAGGCGATGGCCGCCTCGGATTACCTGCGCTGATGGAGTGTCCGGGTTGCCGGCCAGCGGCCGGCATTACCGGGAATCGCACGCATGGTAGTGCGGGGGGGGGGGGGGAGAGGGGGGGGGGGGTGCTGGCCGCTGGCCGGCAACCCCCACACTGCCCGGTGGATCCGTCAGGCCGCGCGCGCCAAGGCACCCGTTGCTGTCGCCGTGGTGGACAGATCAAACACATCCACCGCTTCGATCAGGCGATCCGCCTGCTGTTCCAGGCTGCGTGCCGCTGCGCTGGCTTCTTCCACCAGCGCGGCATTCTGCTGGGTGGTGCCATCCATCTGGATGATGGTCTGGCTGACCTGCTCGATGCCGGCCGACTGTTCCTGCGACGCAGCGGAGATCTCGGCCATGATGTCGGTCACGCGCTGCACCGACGCGACGATCTCGGCCATGGTGTCGCCGGCCTGGCGCACGCGCTGCGCACCGTGGCCAACCTGTTCCACCGACGCCTCGATCAGCGATTTGATTTCCTTGGCCGCCGCCGCCGACCGCTGTGCCAGCGTACGCACTTCACTGGCGACCACCGCGAATCCACGGCCCTGCTCGCCGGCACGCGCCGCTTCCACCGCGGCATTCAGCGCCAGGATGTTGGTCTGGAACGCGATGCCGTCGATGACGCTGATGATGTCGGCGATCTGCCGCGACGAGCCTTCGATCGCATCCATCGTCGCCACGACCTGGCCGACCACTTCACCGCCGTGCGAGGCCACGCTGTGCGCACCGATCGCCAGCTGGTTGGCCTGCCGCGCATGCTCGGCGTTCTGGCGCACGGTGGAGGTCAGTTCCTCCATCGACGCGGCGGTTTCTTCCAGGTTCGCCGCCTGCTGTTCGGTGCGGCGCGACAGGTCGTTGTTGCCGGCGGAAATTTCCGCAGCGGCGGTGTGGATGCTGCCGGAGGCGTGCTTGATGTCGCTGACGATCGTCGCCAGCTGTGCAGCGGTGGCGTTGGCATCCCCCGCAATGCGGGCGAACACGCCCTGGAAGTCGCCGTCCATACGCGCACCCAGGCGACCATCGGCAATGGCACGCAGCATGGCCGAGACCTCGCCCAGGTTCTGTTCGGTGGTCTGCATCAACCGGTTCAGGCCATCGACCATCGCGCGGAAATCATGCTCGAAGTGCGCACTGTCGCCGCGCTGGCTGAAGTCGCCCGCCGCCGCAGCTTCGGCCAGGCGGCGGATCTCGCCGTTGATCGCGCCCAGGTTGGATTTCACCGCATCCAGCGCCTCGGTGATCACGGCCTTCTCGCCGGGCAGGCGCTCCATGTCCAGGCTGAGATCGCCCACTGCATAGCGGCCCATGATCGTGATCGCGCGCATCTTCACCTGGATGTGCGCATCGACCAGGGTGTTGGTGTCGGCCACCATCGTGCCGTAGGCGCCGGGGAAGGCGCTGCTGTCCATGCGGTGGCTGATCGTGCCGGCGTCGTGTGCCCTGGCCATCGCGGTCTGCGCATCAAGCACGCCACGCAGGGTGCTCTGCACGGCCTGCATCGCCTGTGCCAGGCGACCGATCTCGTCGCGGCTGCGCACCTGCACCACGTGGTCGAGGTCACCGGCGGCAACCGCACGCGCGGCCGCTTCCACCGCCAGCACCGGCTGCACCACGGCGCGCCGCAGCCACCAGCCAAGGGCGATCAGCAGCAGCACGGCGGCGCCGATGGTCAGCGCGGCGCACAGCAGCAGCGTCTGCCGTGCCTGGTGCGAACGCGCGGTCACCGCGGCTTCGGCCACCTGGGTGGCCTGCGTACCCAGCGCATCCAGCGCGGCCGCCACCGGACGGTCCTTGCCGCGCACCAGGGAATCGCCGACCGCCGGGTCGTAGCTGGCGTCAGCGAAGGCCTGCAGTGCGGCGTGGTAGTCCTGCTGCAACTGTGCGTGCAGGCCGGAAAACGCCTGCGCCAGTTCGCGCGTGCGCGCATCGGGGCTGGCGGCCAGGCCCGTGGCCAGTTCGGCAACGACGCGGCCTTCGTTGTCGAAGGCCTGCAGGTGATGCTGGCGCAGCGCGTCATCGTGGCCGCGCAGCAGCAGGTTCTTCCACTCCTGTACCTGTCCGCGGAATTCGCGTTGCAGGCGCTCGGCATCGCGGCTGTGTGCAACCTCCGGCGGTACGTCGGTGGACAGCTTCAACCAGGCCGACGCCAGGCCCGCCAAGGCGCATACCAGGACAACAGCCAGACCAACAGAAACGGCACCGAGCAGCTTCGACTGCAGCCGCGGCGCATGGGAAGAGGCTTTCATGGGACGAGATCTCGGAAGGGGTGCGATGCGGTATCGACCGTCCTTGAGCGCTCTGAAGTGCGATGTCTGTCACATTACCGTTCTGTTTAGTGATGTGAAGGTTATGTTTACTTGGACAAATGTGTCCATTTGGAACAAAAGCAGACCCTCGACAGGTGGTTTAAATGTAACTATTGTTGTTACATGAAATCCGCGAATCCGCTTTCCGACGCGCTGCACGTGATGGCCCATCTGGTCGGCCAGCACGGGCCGCGAACCTCCGAACAGCTGGCGACCTGCCTGCCGACCCATCCGGTGGTGATCCGCCGCCTGCTGGCGCAGATGCACAAGGCCGGCCTGGTACGCAGCACGCGCGGCCACGGTGGCGGCAGCCAGCTCGCCCGCGATGCGGCGACGATCACCCTGTACGACGTCTACCAGGCCATCGGCGCGCCGCCGATGGTCCAGGTCGGTACCCGCGAAGGCAGGGGCGGCTGCCCGATCCAGCAGCTGGTCAACCAGGCCCTGCTGGAGAGTGCCCGCGAAGCGCAGCGCCTGCTCGAGCAGCGGCTGCAGGCAACCACCCTCGACCAGCTTGGCGCCGACTTCGCCCGCCATCTTGCCCATCACCGTTCCCTGGAAGGTCACCATGAATCCTGATGTTCTCATCGTCGGCGGCAGCTACGCCGGCATCGCCGCCGCACTGATCCTGGCGCGTGCGCGCCGGCCGGTCACGATCATCGATGCGGGTTCGCCGCGAAACCGTTTCGCCAGCCATTCGCACGGCGTGCTGGGCCTGGACGGCATCAGTGGCGCCGAATTGTTGAAGAACGCGCGCCAGCAACTGTTGGACTACCCGAGCGTGCGTTGGCTGAATGCCGAAGCGGTGCAGGCCACGCTCCGCACCGAAGGTGTGGAGGTGCGTACGGCCGACGGCCAGGTACTGACCGCGCGCAAGCTGCTGCTGGCCACCGGTATCGCCGACCAGCTGCCCGATCTGCCCGGCCTGGCCGAGCGCTGGGGCAGCACCGTGCTGCACTGCCCGTACTGCCATGGTTATGAAGTGGGTGGCGGTTCGATCGGCCTGCTCGGCGGCCATCCGATGTCGGCCGGCAAGGCGCCGCTGTTCGCCGACTGGGGCAACGTCACCTTCTTCAGCCAGGGCCTGCCGATCAGCGACCAGGAGCTGGCCGCCATGCAGCAGCGCGGCGTGCAGGTGGAAACCACGCCGGTGGTAGGTGTGCACGGCGAGCAGCCGACGTGGCTGGAAGTGGAACTTGCCGACGGTCGCCGAGTCGCCCAGCGTGCGCTGTTCGTGCCGGCCATGCAGCAGATGGCCACGCCGCTGGTACAGCAGCTGGGCTGCGCGCTGGTGGAGAGTCCGCTGGGCGTGCTGGCCGAGGTGGACATGATGAAACAGACCTCGGTGCCGAACGTTTACGCCGCCGGTGATGCGACCACGGTCGGCAACATCACGTTGGCCATGGCCGAAGGCGTGCGCGCGGGCATCGGCATGCACCATGCGCTGGTGGCCGAGGACAGCCTGCCGCGCTGAGGCAAAGCATCCACGCATGGCGCGGATCCGTTGAAGGGTGCCGACGTTGGCCGGCACCCTCCGCCTTCAACCTTCCACGCTGGCCGCGTCCAGCTGCGCCACATCCTGCACGCTCAACGCCACGTTCGCCGCCGCCAGCAGGTCGTGCAGCTGCTCCACGCTGGTGGCACTGACGATTGGTGCGGTGATCGACGGCCGTGCGATCTGCCACGCCAGCGCAATCTGCGCGGCAGTGGCGTTGTGCTTGCTGGCCACGTCATCCAGTGCTTGCAGAATGCGCAGGCCGCGCGGGTTCAGGTAACGCTTGACCACGGTGGCGCCGCGCGCGGAACTCTTGCCGGCATCGTCCGGCGTGCGGTACTTGCCACTGAGGAAGCCGCTGGCCAGTGCGTAGTAGTTGATCACGCCGATCTGCTCGCGCTGCACCAGCGGTTCCAGTTCCTTCTCGTAGCCGGCGCGGTCGTACAGGTTGTACTCCGGCTGCAGGGTTTCATAGCGCGGCAGCCCGTAGTCGGTAGAGACCTTCAAGGCATCGGCCAGACGCGTGGCGCTGTAGTTGGACGCGCCGATCGCGCGCACCTTGCCCGCCTCGATCAGGCGACCGAACGCGGCCAGGGTCGCTTCCAGCGGCGTGGATTCATCGTCCTCGTGAGCCTGGTACAGATCGATCACCTCGGTCTGCAGGCGACGCAGCGAATCCTCCACCGCCGCATTGATGTTGTCCGGGGTGAGGCCGGGGCGCTCGGCCCATTTGGCCACCTTGGTCGCCAGCACCACCTTGTCGCGCTTGCCGCTGCGCGCGAACCACTTGCCCAGCAGCGTCTCCGACTCGCCACCCTGGTTGCCCGGCACCCACGCCGAGTACACGTCGGCGGTGTCGACCAGGTTGAAGCCGGCATCGACGAAGGCATCCAGCAGGGCGAAGCTGGCCTTCTCATCAGCGCTCCAGCCGAACACGTTGCCACCGAAGGCGAGCGGAGCTACATGCAGGCCTGAACGGCCCAGTTCGCGGTTTGCCGTCATGAGCACGGACTCCTTGGGGGAAGTCCTTCAGGATAGAACGCGATGTGTGACCGCGCTGCGGCGCTGACCACAAAACTGTGTTCCGCACCGCGCACGCGGCTAACGTTTTGTGAACACCTGCGGCGCGGCGGCTGCTAGTCTCGCCGCATCTTCCGCTGGAGTCGCCCCGATGATTGCTGCCTCATCCCTGCGTGGTTGCCGCCTGCTGCTTGCTTCGGCGCTGCTGGTTGCCGTTCCCGCATTCGCCGCGCCGGCCACGGTCGCACCGGCAAAGATCCAGGTGTCGCCCGCGATCGATGCCGCGGTGAAGGCCTCGACCCGCGACCCCGCCAACGTCAAGCGCGACGGTTTCCGTCATCCTGCGCAGACCTTGGGCTTCTTTGGCGTCGCGCCGGAAAAGACCGTCATCGAGATCACCCCGGGCAATGGCTGGTACTCGGAGATCCTGGCGCCGCTGCTGCGCGACAAGGGTCATTACATTGCCGCGGTGGTCGATCCGCAGGCCGTGGCTGAAGGTCGCGGCCGCGACTACCAGCAGCGCAGCCGCGACAGCCTGGAAAAGAAGTACGCCGCCGCACCGGCACAGTTCGACAAAACCACCGTGGTTGCCTACGACCCGGCCAAGCCGGTGTTCGGTGCAGCCAACTCGGCCGATGTGGTGCTGACCTTCCGCAACGTGCACAACTGGCGCAAGGCCGGCCAGGCGCAGGGCATGTTCCAGGGCTTCTTCAACGTGCTCAAGCCGGGTGGCGTGCTCGGCGTGGTCGAGCACCGCGCCAAGGCCGACGTGGCCGACGCTGACGACACCGGTTATGTGGGCCAGCAGCAGGTGATCGCGATGGCCGAGGCCGCCGGTTTCAAGCTGGACGCGCGCACCGAGGTCAATGCCAACCCGCGCGATACCAAGGACCATCCGAATGGCGTGTGGACCCTGCCGCCGACCAACCAGCATGACAAGGCGGATGACGCCAAGTACCAGGCCATCGGTGAAAGCGACCGCATGACCCTGCGTTTCGTGAAGCCGTGACCCGGTAGCGCCGGGCCATGCCCGGCGAGCTCGCGGCGTGGCATGGGACAATGCCCTGCCCGCCGCCTGCCGTCCCCGCGATGCTGATTGCCTTCAACAAGCCGTTCAACGTGCTCTGCCAGTTCACCGACCGCAGCGTGCCGCCGCGGCCGACATTGGCAGGCTTCGGTTTGCCGCCGCGCGTCTACGCTGCCGGCCGCCTCGACCATGACAGTGAAGGCCTGCTGCTGCTGACCGACAACGGAACGCTGGCGCACAAGTTGACCGACCCGAAGCACAAGGCGGACAAGCTCTACTGGGTGCAGGTGGAAGGCACGCCCAGCGATGGGCAGCTGCAGCAGCTGCGCGATGGCGTGGTGCTCAATGACGGGCCGACGCTGCCGGCGAAAATCGAGCGCCTCGATCCTGCGCCTGAACTGTGGCCGCGCGATCCGCCGGTGCGCTTCCGCAAGACGGTGCCCGACAGCTGGCTGGCGATCACGATCCGCGAGGGGCGTAACCGCCAGGTGCGGCGGATGACCGCTG
This sequence comes from Stenotrophomonas sp. FW305-C-20-S1, assembly GCF_058783335.1. NCBI lineage: Bacteria > Pseudomonadati > Pseudomonadota > Gammaproteobacteria > Lysobacterales > Lysobacteraceae > Stenotrophomonas > Stenotrophomonas sp. FW305-C-20-S1. The sequence continues at coordinate 89,268 of NZ_JBYTEK010000016.1, forward strand.
CGGTGAACCTGCCGACGCTGCGGCTGGTACGCGCTGCAATGGGGCCATACCGGCTGGATGACCTGCAGCCCGGGCAGTGGCGGCAGATCGGCTGAAAAAAAGGCCGGAGGCCTTGCGGCGTCCGACCCTCGTGCAGCGTCATGGGGTCAGAGCCCTTCCTGCGGAAGGGATCCGACCCCGGTCAATCAGGCGTCGCTGCCGATATCGCTGTGCTCGTCGACCACGGTGTCGTTGCGGCGATCGCGCGCATTGATGCGCTGGGCCTGGCCGTTGACCACATGGCCGTTGGCGGCCTTCTTCTTCTGCTGCTTGCGGTACAGCGCATAGCCCAGCAGGCCTACGCCCACGGCAGCTGCCGCGATGGTCACCGCCGGATTGCGGCGGGCGAACCTGGTGGCGACCTTGCCGCCGGTCTTCACCGCGCCAAGGGCGGCACCGGTCTTGATCCAGTCGCTGGCCTGCGGGCCGAGGTGACGCAGGCTGCCGCCCGCGCTCTTCAGGCCATCGCCTGCGGTATGGGCCAGGTCGAGGGCGCGCTCCAGGGCGCGGTCGGTGATTACGGTCAGCTTGCTCATGCGGGGGTGTCCTTGCCTCGGGTCGAAGTCCAGTGTCGCCTGTTGCCCGTAAACGGTATGTCAGTCAGGCGGGCGCGTGGTGTGACTCTACCGCAGCCATTCAGGAACGGGCGGGGTGTCGGCGCGCATTACGTCCCGCGCGGCTTGGCCCGGTGGGTCGCGGTAGCCGTCCAAGGGTCGTCCGGCCACGGGTGGCGCGGGTAACGGCCCTTCATCTCTTTCTTCACCTCGGCGTAGGTGTTTTCCCAGAAATTGCGCAGATCCTGGGTGACCTGCAACGGCCGGCCACCCGGCGACAGCAGGTGCAGGGTCAGCGGCACCCGGCCATCGGCGATGCGTGGCGTATCGGCCAGGCCGAACAACTCCTGCAGCTTCACCGCCAGCACCGGCGGCAACGGCTCGCCGCTTTCGCCGTCCAGCGCGTAGCTGATCGGCCGCTCCAGCCCTGACGGCACGGTGATCCGGGTGGGCGCGTGGCGCTCGACCAGCTGCCGTTGCGACCATTCCAGTGGCGACTTCAGCGCTTCGCCGAAACTGGCCTCGTCCAGTGCATCCAGCCGTGTCCTGCCCGCGAACGCCGGCTGCAGCCACTGCGCACGGTTGGCCAGCAATGCGGCATCACTGCAGTCGGGCAGGCCCAGCTCCGGCATCCAGCGCCGCAGCGATTCCACCCGTGCCTGCCACTGGCGCAGACCGTCGGTCCATGGCAATGCCTGCAGGCCAAGCTCGGCAACGGCGTCGGTCAGTGCCTGCGCCGCCAGCTGCGGATCAACCCGGCCAGCCGAACGGCTGTCCATCACGATGCGGTCGAAGCGTGTTTCGCGCAGCGCGACCAGGGCGCGGCGGGTGTCATCCCAGCGCACCGCGTCTTCGGTTACGAAGCGCTCGGGCCAGTGCCTGCGCAGATAGCCTTCATCCACCGGTGCGGCGCGCAGCAGCAGCGCGTCGCGCGCCTCGAAGCGCAGTTCGCTGGCCACCAGCCACGGTTCGCCCCGCAGGTCGCTCAGTTCATGCAGGCGGGCGCTGCGGCCGTTGGCCAGCAGGTAACGCAGCGGGTCGTTCGGATGCTGGAAGGCAATGCGGTCGGGGAAGGCATGGGCCAGCAGGTCGCCCAGTTCGTGGGCCTCGATGCTGGCGGGCGGTGTAGCGTCACAGCGCAGGCGACGGCGCCACTGTTTGGCAGCGGCATCGATGGCGGCCAGGCCACTGCGATTGGCATCGGCCGGCGCACGGCCGATGCGGAAGGCCGCCAGTGCGCGCCAGCGTGCGGCCAGTGCATCACCGCCTTGGCGCAATGGGTCACGAGCTTCCAGCAATGCCGCCAGATCGGCGGCCAACGCCTGCGCGCGGGCATCAGCTGCGGCCAGCAGCATCGCGGCCATCCGCGGATGGGTACCCAGCGCCAGCACGCGACGGCCAAGTGCAGTGATCGCGCCGCTGCTCGACAACGCGCCCAGGCGCTGCAGCAGTTCGCGTGCGGCGGCCATCGGCCCGGTCGGTGGCGGGTCGAGGAAGCGCAGGTCGCTGCTGCCCCAGGCGGCCAGTTCCAGCGCAAGGCCGGCCAGTTCAACCTGGTCGATCTCGGCGCGACGCTGCGGTTCCAGCCGCTGCGACTGCGGCCACAGCCGCCAGGCCACGCCCTCGGCCACGCGCCCGGCACGGCCGGCACGCTGGTCGGCCGAGGCCTGCGCAATGGCGACCACGTCCAAACGAGTGAATCCACTGTTGGGGTCGTAGCGCGGCTCGCGCGCCTGGCCGCTGTCGATCACCACGCGCACGCCGGGCAGGGTCACCGAGGATTCGGCGACGTTGGTGGCCAGCACCACGCGGCGGCGGCCGTCGCTGGCGGCCTGCAGCACGCGCGCCTGCTGTTCCACCGGCAGTTCACCGTGCAGGGCCAGTACGTCCACCGCAGCGCCAGCAAGGCTGTCCTGCAGGCCTGCCTGCACGCGTGCTATCTCACGTTGGCCGGGCAGGAATACCAGCAGGTCACCGGGGTGCTCGGCCAGCGCCTGCTGCACCGCGCGTCGCACCTGCAGTTCCAGCACCTCGTCACGCCGGGCAGGGAAGTGGCTGATCGCCACCGGATAGCTGCGGCCTTCGCTGCTCAGTCGTGGTGCATCGAGGAAGCGCGCCAGGCGTTCACCATCGAGCGTCGCCGACATCACCAGCAACCGCAGGTCATCGCGCAGCTGCGACTGCACGTCCAGCGCCAGCGCCAGGCCCAGGTCGCCACTGAGGTGGCGCTCGTGGAATTCATCGAACAGGATCGCACCCACGGTTTCCAGCATTGGATCGTCCTGCAGCATCCGGGTCAGGATGCCCTCGGTGACGACCTCGATGCGCGTGCGCGCCGATACCTTGTTCTCGAAGCGGATGCGGTAGCCGACGATGCCGCCGACCTCCTCACCGAGCTGGCGCGCCATGAACATCGCGGCACTGCGCGCGGCCACCCGGCGTGGTTCCAGCAGGATGATCCTGCGGCCCTCCAGCCACGGCGCATCGAGCAGCGCCAACGGCACCTGGGTGGTCTTGCCCGCGCCAGGCGGGGCTTCCAGCACCAGCCGCGGGTGCACGGCCAGGTGCTGCTGGATCTGCGGCAGCAGCGGAGAGATGGGGAATTGCGGGGCGTTCATCTGCAAAGGATAAGGGGCCATGGCGGGCACGGGTACAATGCGCGGGTTTTCCTGCCTCTGCTGCCCCCATGCATCTGATCGATATCGGCGCCAACCTGACCCACGACTCCTTCGACCGCGACCGCGACGCCGTGCTGGACCGCGCACGCCAGGCCGGTGTGGTGCAGATGATCATCACCGGTGCCAGCCGCGAGCATTCGCCGCTGGCCCTGCAGCTGGCGCAGCAGCACCCGGGCTTCCTGTACGCCACCGCCGGCGTGCACCCGCACCACGCGGTGGAGTACACCGACGAGTGCGATGCGGAGATGCGCGCGCTGCACGCCCATGCCGAAGTGGTGGCGGTGGGTGAGTGCGGGCTGGATTATTTCCGCGATTTCTCTCCGCGCCCGGCGCAGCATCGCGCGTTCGAGCGCCAGCTGCAGCTGGCTGCAGACAATGGCAAGCCGCTGTTCCTGCACCAGCGCGACGCGCATGCCGATTTCATGGCGCAGATGAAGAATTTCGAAGGCCGCATCGGTCCGGCCGTGGTGCACTGCTTCACCGGCGAGCGCCAGGAGCTGTTCGACTATCTCGACCAGGACTGGTACATCGGCATCACCGGCTGGCTGTGCGACGAGCGCCGTGGCGGTCACCTGCGCGAGCTGGTGAAGAACATTCCGGCCAACCGATTGATGATCGAGACCGACGCACCGTACCTGCTGCCGCGCACCTTGAAGCCGATGCCGAAGGATCGCCGCAACGAACCGGTGTTCCTGTCGCACATCGTGGAAGAGCTGGCGCGGGACCGTGGCGAGGATGTGCAGACCACGGCCGCAAACGCCACGGCTGCCACGCGTGCGTTCTTCCGGTTGCCGGACGCCGCCTGATCGGCAAACGGTAGTGGGGGGGGGGGGGGGGGGGGGGGGGGGGGGGGGGGGGGGGGGGGGGGGGGGGGGGGGGGGGGGGGGG